>JAEZVO010000042.1 GCA_023443125.1 Actinomycetes bacterium | reverse complement strand
GGCCTCGCTACGTCTCTCGTAGCGAGGCCCGTCTGGGATGGGGAGGAAGATGCGCGACGCGTTATGCGGCCCGTTGGGCAGGTGCTGCCTTCAGTGCCTGCGCGGTGGCGAGGATCACGTCGGGGCTTGGTAGTTCGCGATTGACGGTGGGGGTGGGGGTGTTGCCTTCCTGTTCGATGCGACGCAGGTGGCGCTTCACCGTCGAGACGGAGCAGCCGACCTTCTGGGCGATGACGCTCAGCGGCTGATCAGGATTCGCGGTACGCATCCGGTAGATTTCCTCACCGTCAAACTGACGACCCGAGTTGACGCCTGCGTAGCTGTCCATGTCTTCAACCTGCACCTGAACACCCAGCCGTGCGCGGATCTCTTGGCGCTGACGCTTCGTGGTGCCGGCGACGAAGCCCGCGACGTCGTGCTTACCGACGGCGTCGCTCAGGCACTGTGCCAGCATGGGGCAACCGGCGCAGAGTCGTTCAGCCTGAGTGCGGAGCATCGCCTGCTCGCGACGTTCGCCGCGGCTGGAGGGGACGGATCCCTCTTCGAGCAGGGGATGCAGGAAAATGTTGGAGGCGGTTACACACGGTGTGAGCTGGTCAGTCATCATGTCTCCTTCTCTGCGATCCAGGCAGGGCCTCGATCACCTCTGCTACCAAGGTTCTCAGCTTTGACGCCGGATTTGCAGCGAAAAGGATGGGGGGAGCTACCCGTTCTTCATGGGTATAAACATGAGCAAATCTAGGTATCGATACTTACCGACGAGCTCTCATCGATGAGCGTCTATTCTCACTCAATGCCCCATGACAAGGACGTTTGCTTCGCGCTCGTTGGGAGGGCATTCGCTTGCGTGTCCATCACCCTAGTAGTGGGTGGGGTCACACCTCGGCGGTATTGGGTCGCTTATCGAAAGGCCACGTCGCGGTGAGGGCGATCAGCGCCCACCACCACCAGCTGATACCGAAATTACGAAGTAGATACGTATCGACGAGGAAGGCCACCAAGCAAGCCAACACTGCGCTCGCCACGATCAACCGAGGTAGCGTCGTGCGGGCGCGCCACCAACCCACGAGCAGTGCGATGCCCATCACAGCACCCAGGATGGCGCCCGGAATGCCGAACTCCACCATGAACTGCAACGGCGTCGAATGGGGCGTGAGCAGCACGTTCCCCATCTCGGAGGGCTGGAACCCGGCGTATCCCTCTTCGGGCATCGGGTAGAGCCCGGACTCGTAGGCCGGCCACGGCCACACCGAACCGGGGCCGAGCCCGAAGATTTGGCCGAGCGGCTGTTCTCCCCACAGCTCCAAAGCGTTGTCGATGTTCTTTGCTCGCTTCGGATCCCAAAAATCCGTGATGCGGTCGATCCCCGGAATGAACGGCAGCGCGACGAGACCCGCGAGCGTCGCAGCACCCAACGGCCAGAGGCGCTTCGCGTCGCGCGGATGTGAGATGAGCCAACCCACGACGATCAATCCCACCCAGGTAGCGACGTTGATGAATGCTCCGCGCGACTGCGTCGCGATGAGGGCACCGAGCCCGCCGACGACGATCGCAATCCCTAGCCGCGGGCGGGAGCCGCGCGCGAACTGCGCGAGCCCCAGCGACATGATGAGCAGGAACATTACGTGAATAATCGCAGCGCCGCCCTGCCCCGTCGCGAGCCGCACGTATCCGCGATACGCAGACTGAAACGGCCAACCCAGAAACGACACCACCACCGCTGCGGCACCGGCGACGGTGAGAATCCGCAATCGAAGGTGCCGCTCCGCGGTCAGCACGACGCCGAAGCCCGCGACAACGGTCAGCGCCGCGCTGAGTAGCGGAACGACCTCGTAGTAGCGCGGCATTATTCCGCCGCCAGGCGTTCGCACCACGGGCGGGGGATGGAGGAACAGCGACACCAACCCATAGGCCACCAGCGCTAGAAACGCGCCGGCGGTAACGAGCGTCGTCGCCCGCAATTCACGCCAGCGACGGCTCCACCAGGGGGATGTGACGCACACGATGAGGATCAGCGCGAAGAACTCGAAGGTGAACCAGGGCATTCCCGGAACGGGGAACGCCAGCTGCACAGCCTGGCAGAACGCCACGTAGGGGACGAAAGCCCAAGCGATCCGGTTCCCCCTCAGGCGGAACTGCTCGGTTTCGACGGTTGGCTGCACCCCGCCATGGTTGCACCCACTGAGATTCAAACGAAGTCGTGGGGCGGCAAACGGGGAGGAACGTTATCGGATCGGTATGACGAGCGCGTTGGCCCTTCCGAGGCTCGCGCCTCACGGATCTCTTACTCAGGTCGTCGAGACGCCCAGCCGGTTAACCCACTGATCGAGAGTGCATCGTCGGGGCGTGGTTCCTCCCACGTCGCCACCAACGCGACGCACGCCCACCACCACAGGCTGATGCCGAAGTTGCGCAGCAGGTAGGTGTCGAACAGAAACGCCATCAGCGACGCCAGCACAGCACTCGCCACTGCGAGCCTGGACAGCGACGCCCGGGAACGCCACCAGAGCACCAGCACCGCCACGCCCATGACTGCGCCGGCGAGGACTCCCAGGAGGCCGTGCTCCACCAGCAGCGCCAGTGGCGTTGAGTGCGGGGTGAGGAGCAGGTCACCGTATGCGGTCGGGCGTTGGCCTGAATGCCCCTCCGGGGGGAAGCGGTACAGGCCGGACTCATACGCAGGCCACGGCCAGGCGTGCCCCGAGCCCACACCGCAGATACGCGTCGACCAGTCCTCATTCCACAGCCCGAGCGCAGCCTTCAGGTTGGCGGAACGCTTGGTGTCGGAGAGGCTGAAGATTCGGTCGAAGCCAGGCACCAACGGCGCCAGCGCAACCCCCAGAACCAAGGCCAACGCCAGAGGCCATAGCTTCCAGATGCTTCGCGTGCCGTTGAGCACCCACCCCAGAGCCAGGAGCGCGACGAACGCGCCCAGCGTCAGCAGTGCTCCGCGCGACTGCGTCGCCAACGTCGCGACCGTCGCGCCGAGCATCAGCCCGATACCGAGCTTGCGGTTGCCGCCGCGTCGCAGGAACTCCGCAAGTCCCACCGCGATCAGCAGCAGAAAGATCACGTGCACCACCGCGGCCCCACCTTGTCCGGTGGCGAGCCGTATCGAGCGCCGATACTGGGACTGGAAAGGCCATCCGATGAAGGCGACGATGAGCGACGCCGCTCCGGCAGCCGCGACGATGCGCAACCGGAGTCTCGGCTCGGCTGCCAGGATCATTCCGAGCCCAGTGAGTGTGGCGAGCCCCGCATTCAACAACGGGACCACCAGATACTGCAGTGGTACGACGCCACCCCCCGCGGTCGTCACGACCGCAGGGGCATGGAAGGGCAAGGCCACGATGCCGTAGACCACGACAGCGAGGAATGATGCGACGAGCCACCACGTCGCTTTCCCGAGCTCGTGCCGTCGGCCCAGCCACCAGGGCGCGGTCACCAGCGCCAACACGACGAGCGCGATGAGCTCGAACGTCAGGAACCGCGCGCCCGGTACTCGGTAGGCGAGTTGCACCGCCTGACACAGCGCGAGATAGGGAACAAAAGCCCACGCGACACGGTTGCCCCGACGAATGAACTCCTCATTCTCGACAGCCTTCACGCAGCCCATACTCCCACGTCCGGTGCCGATTCGAGGGAAATCTCACGGGCGCACGTCGATGAATGCGTTGGTGCGCGCAGACTCGATCATCGCCTCACAGACACGCACCACTTGCGCGCCCTGCTCCAGCGTCACGATGTCAGACTCCTTGCCCAGCACCGCGTCACGGAATCGCTCGTGCTCAGTGCGCAGCGGCTCCTGCTTCGGGAACGCGAACCGGGTCACGTCGCCTTCTGCCACACCGCGGAAACGGGCGAGGTCATCCCACGTCTGCTGCACCGATGCGTTGGCGTAGAACGACAGGTCGGCGGTGAGTGTGTCGGCGACGAACATGCCCTTCTCACCAGTGACCGCGGTCAGGCGCTCCTTGGTGGGCGTGAGCCAGTTGACCAGATGGTTGGACATCAACCCTCCGGTCAGGGAACAGGTGGCGGAGACCATGTCCTCGTACTCGCGCCCCGCTTTGAACACCGACCGTGCCGCCACCCACTCGTAGTCGCGTTGGGTGACCCATGCAGTGAGATCGATGTCATGCGACGCCAGATCCTTCACGACGCCGACGTCGGCGATGCGCGCAGGAAATGGCCCCTGACGACGGGTGACAACCTGGTACAGCTCTCCCAATTCACCTGCTTCGAGCCGTGCGCGGAGCTGCTGGAGCGCGGGGTTGTACCGCTCGATGTGCCCGACTGCGGCGACGAGGCCCCTCTTGCTGAATGCGTCGACGAGCTGCCGTGCGCCTTCGAGGGTCTTGGCCAAGGGTTTCTCGATGAGCGCTGCGACGCCCGCCTCCGCGATTTCGATGCCGATCTCCTCGTGGAACATCGTCGGGGCGGCCACCACGACGTAGTCGAGGCCCTGCTCGAGCAGCGCATGCACGTCGGGCAGTACGGGCAGATCGCCCGCCAGGCCATGCGGATCGCCCTGGGCATCGGCCACCGCGACGAGGTCCACCCCGTCGATGGCACGCAGGTTGCGGGCGTGGTGGCGGCCCATCATGCCCAAACCGACGAGGCCAGCGCGGAGATGCGCCATCACGCACCTGCCTTCACAAGGGCGTTGATTGCGGCGACGATACGCTCCAGATCACCCTGCGAGAGCGACGGATGCACCGGCAGCGACAGGCACTCCTTCGCAGCCTGCTCGGTGTGCGGCAGATCCACCGTCGACTGGAATGGTTTCAGGCGGTGATTTGGCACGGGATAGAACATCCCGGAGCCGATGTTGTACTCCTCCTTCAGCGCCTTCGCCAAGCCGTCGCGGTCTTCAGCCACCCGCACGGTGTACTGGTGGTACACGTGCACTGCTCCCTCAGCCACGGCCGGGACGACGACGCCCTCCAAGTTCTCGGAGAGGAAGGCTGCATTGGCTTGGCGCTGCGCCGTCCACGCGTCCACCTTGGTGAGCTGGACGCGCCCGATAGCGGCGTGGATGTCGGTCATGCGGTTGTTCAGTCCGACGACCTCGTTGTGGTATTGCTGCAGCATCCCCTGGTTGCGGTAGAGGCGCACGCCTCGTTCGATCGTCGCATCCCCGCAGGACACCATGCCGCCTTCGCCGGAGGTCATGTTCTTCGTCGGATACAGGGAGAACATCGCGAACGTGCCAAACGCGCCGACGGGGGTGCCGCCAAGCGACGCACCGTGCGCCTGCGCCGCGTCCTCGAACAGCAGGAGATCGTGCTGGCTGGCGATGGCGCGAAGCTGGCTCATCTTGGCCGGATGGCCGTAGAGGTGCACCGGCATGATCGCCTTCGTGCGCTCGGTGATCGATGCTTCGACGGAGGCCGGATCGAGCGTGAAGTCGTCGAGCGCGATGTCGGCGAAGATGGGGGTGGCGCCGGTGAGGGCCACGGAGTTGGCCGTGGCGGCGAAGGTGAACGACGGGACGATCACCTCGTCGCCAGCACCAATGCCGGCGCTCAGCAGCCCGAGATGGAGGCCGGACGTGCCGGAATTCACCGCGACGCAGGAGCGCCCGAGCTTGAAGTGCTCGGCGAACTCTTGCTCGAAGGCCGCGACTTCCGGGCCCTGGGCGATCATGCCCGAGCGCAGGACGCGGTCGACGGCGGCGCGTTCCTCGTCGCCGATAATCGGCTTGGCTGGGGGAATGAATGCTTCAGTCATCTTGCTTCTTTCACGAGGGTGAGGGCCTCACCGTGCTGTTCGAACTCGTCGCCGGTCTTCGGGTCGCGAAACGTGTGCTCCCCGGTTTCCTCCAGTGGGAAGCCGGAGCGTCCTACCCACTTGATGCGGCGGGCTGGCACGCCGGCCACGAGCGCGTAGGCGGGCACGTCGCGGGTGACGACGGAGCCGGCGGCCACCGTCGCCCACTCGCCGATGGTGACGGGGGCCACGCACACGGCACGAGCACCGACGGAGGCGCCGTGCTTCAGCGTCACTCCGACGGGTTCCCACTCATCAGCGCTTTTCACCGAGCCGTCGGGATTACAGGCGCGCGGGAAGGTGTCGTTGGTGAGCACCGCGGCGGGGCCGATGAACACCCCGTCCTCGAGATACGCCGGCTCGTAGACGAGCGCGTAGTTCTGGATCTTGCAATTGTCGCCGACGTGGACGCCGGTGCCGATGTAGGCGCCGCGACCGACGACGACGTTCTCGCCGATTCGGGCGCCGCCGCGCACCTGCGCGAGATGCCAGATCGAGGACCCGTCGCCAATCGACACGTCGTCGTCGAGGTCCGCGGAGGGGAGGATTCTGGGATCGGCCATCTGCGTTGTCTCTCCTAGGTCAACTGCCTGTCAGTCTAGTACCGCCCCTCGACGGTGGCGGACCCGACGGCGCTACCCAGCCTCATCCCCGAACGATGGCAGTGAACGTGCGCGCGATCACGGCGAGGTCGCCTCCAAACGAGCGATGTTGCACGTAGTCGCGGTACATCGCCACCTTCTTCGGCAGGATCACCTCGACGTAGTGTTGCTCCGGATCGTCGGCGTCGGCCAGCTCGTCCTGCTCGTTGCGAAACGCGATAGCTGCTGGGTCGGTGATGCCGGGCCTGATACTCAGGATCTCCCGACGTGCCTCCTCGCCCCACAGCTCGACATAGCGCGGCACCTCAGGGCGCGGCCCCACCACGGACATGTCGCCCACCAGCACGTCGATGAGCTGGGGCAGTTCGTCGAGTTTCGACTTGCGCAGGAACGCGCCCACTGGCGTGATGCGGGAGTCGTTGGTGCTGGTGACCAGCGCGCCCTCGTTGGCCACCCGCATCGAGCGGAACTTGTGGATGCGGAACACCTGACCCCCCATCCCGACCCGTTCCTGACGAAAGAACACCGGACCGCCGTCGGTGAGCTTGATAGCCACCGCCACGCCGAGGAACACCGGCGACAGCACCACGAGGCCCACCGCCGAGGATGCGACGTCGAACGCGCGCTTGGCGATGCTCACCCGAGGATCTCCCGTACAGCACCTACGACCTGCTCGACGTCGTCGTCGGTCATGGAGGAGAAGATCGGCAGGCTCACGCAGCGTTGGAACTGCGCGGTGGCGACGGGAAAGTCCTCCGGAGCGTGCCGGTAGGTGTCACGCCAGTAGGGTTGCAGGTGCAGCGGGATGAAGTGGACGCTCGTGCCCACCTCGTGATCGGCCATCCGCTGGATGAAGGTGTCGCGACGAACGGGTGCATCGTCGGTGAGCCGCAGTACGTACAGGTGCCAGGCGTGCGATGAACCCTCGGGCGCGTGCGCCGGCAAGGTGACCGGCAAACCCGCGAAGGCTTCGTCGTAGCGGGCACCGATCGCGGCCCGACGGGCGGCCATCTCCAGGGAGCGCCCGAGCTGCACCCGTCCCATCGCGGCAGCGGTGTCGGTGAGGTTGTACTTGTAGCCGGGGGCGACGACGTCGTAGTGCCAGCTCGGCTTTTTAGAGGAGTAGCGGTCGAACACGTCGCGGTTGATGCCGTGCAGGCGCATGGTGCGCATGCGGGCAGCGAGGTCGGCGTCGGGAGTGACCACCATGCCGCCCTCGCCGGTGGTCATCGTCTTGGTGGCGTAGAAGCTGTAGACGGTGGCGTCGTGGCCATGAGCCCCGATGAGGGTGCCTTCGTTGAGCGTCGGCAGGGCATGGGCAGCATCTTCGACGACGCGCAGCCCATGACGCTGTGCGAACGCGGTGAGGGAACCGTCGGGGACACCCAGCCCGGCGAAATGCACCGGCGCGATCGCGACGGTGCGCTCGGTGACCTTCCGCTCGGCATCCTCGAGGTCGATGCAGAGCGTGCTCGGGTCCACGTCGACGAGCATCGGGTCGCCGCCTAAGTAACGAACCGCCTCCGCGGTGGAGGTGAAGGTCCACGTCGGCACCAGCACCTCGTCTCCGGGCCGCACGCCGATGGCCTCGAACGCCAGATGCAGGCCTGCGGTGGCGGAGTTGACTGCGACGGCGTGTGCGTCGGCGCCCAGGAATTTGAGGAACTCCTGTTCGAATTGAGCGGAGTTCGGGCCAGTGGTGAGCCAGCCGGAGCGCATCGTCTCGACGACGGCCGAGATCTCAGCCTCGGTGATGTCCGGGCGTGCGAAGGGAAGGAAAGCCACGTCTTGGACAATACACTGACGCCATCGGAAGGGGGCGCACACCAGCCGCAGCCGTTGCTGTCGGCACACACTAGCGACGCTAGACTTCCCGAGGAGAAGTCCTACCGGGAGGTGGCATGGTAAACAACGTGGTGAGGACCGGCCTCCTGCGCGTCGGGCTGGCGGTCTGGGACAGCCTGAGCTGGGGACTCGCGGCTGTCGCACTGGTGGTTGCTCGCTACAGCTTCAGCCTCTCCGGCCCAGAGGCGGAGTTCGTCGTTATCTACATCTGCCTCGCGGTGGTGCTGCAGCTCGCTATCGGCGTCGCCACCAAGCTGTATCGGGGCCGACACCAAGTGGCTTCGTTCGACGAGGCCGCGCAGCTCGGTGGAGTTGTGTTGGGGATCGGTTTCGGACTCGGAGTGTTGTCAGCGTACTTCGCCACGCCCGGCTACCCCCGCGTGGTGACGTTCACGGTGCCGCTCGCCGCACTCACCTTGATGGCTGCAGGCCGGTTTCTGTTCCGCACCGTCACCCGCACACCACACGTCGGCGACGCCGAACCCGTCCTCATCTACGGAGCCGGCAATGCCGGACAGCAGCTCGGGCGCCTGATCGAGTTCGACCCGAACGCGCCATTCGAGATCATGGGATACATCGATGATGATCCTGGCAAGCGCAACCTTCACCTCTCCGGCACCAAAGTATTGGGGGATCGTTCCAAGCTCGTCGAGGTGGCCCGTCGTCTGGGAGTGGGCACGGTGATCGTCGCCATCACCACCGCCGACACCAAATTGATGCGAGAGATATCAGCCGTCACTGATGAGGCAGGGCTGAAAACTCTCGTGATGCCACCTGCTCGCGAGTTGGTGTCCGGGCGGGTTCGCCTTACCAACCTTCACGAGCTCGACATCACCGACCTGCTCGGTCGCGCGCAGGTGGAGACCAACCTGGGCGAGATCTCCGACTACCTCTCGGGCAAGGTGGTACTCGTCACCGGCGCGGGGGGATCGATCGGATCCGAAATCGCCAGGCAGGTGCATCGATTCGGCCCGAAGGAGCTCGTCATGCTCGACCGAGACGAGTCTGGACTGCACGGCACCCAACTCTCGATTTTCAACCAGGGCCTGCTCGACACCCCCAACATCGTGCTGTGTGACATCCGCGACGCCGAGGCGCTCGACGCGGTGTTTGCCGACCACCGCCCCGACGTCGTGTTCCATGCCGCCGCCCTCAAGCACCTCCCTCTACTGGAGCAATACCCGCTGGAGGGGTGGAAGACGAACACCCTAGGTACCCTCAACGTGCTTCGGGCCGCTGAGCGTCACGACGTGGAACGGCTCGTCAACATCTCCACAGACAAGGCCGCCGACGCCACCAGCGTGCTCGGCAAAACCAAGCGTGTTGCAGAGGAACTCACCGCCTTCTTCGCCCGAACACTCGGCCGCAACTGGCTCTCGGTGCGCTTCGGCAACGTCCTAGGCTCTCGCGGCTCCATGCTGCACACCTTCACCCGCCAGATCGACGCCGGTGGCCCAGTCACTGTCACCCACCCCGACGTGACCCGCTACTTCATGACCATCCCCGAAGCCTGCGAACTCACCATCCAGGCCGGGGCGATCGGCAAACCCGCCGACGTGCTCGTGCTCGACATGGGCGAACCGGTCAAGATTCTCGACGTGGCGAAGAACCTCATCGCACGCTCCGGCCGCGACATCGACATCATCTTCACCGGCCTGCGCCCCAACGAGAAGCTGCACGAGGTGCTGTTCAGCGACGATGAGCACGCGGAGCCGACGAGCCACGCACTGATCTCACGGGTGCAGGTCCCGCCGCTGGATCCAGCCCAGCTGGACCTCGTCGACGGCTCAGAGCCTCGCTCGATGTCCCAGCTCATCCACCAACGCTGCGCAGACCACGAGCGCTGAATCTGCACGACGAAAGGTCATCTGGTGCGCATCTGCTACATCGATCACTACGCGGGATCCCCAACCTCGGGCATGGAGTACCGCCCCCACGCGATGGCGCGGGCATGGGAACAACTTGGCTCCTCGACGACGATCCTCGCCGGCACCTACTCCCACCTGCGCACCCGCAACTTCCCCGACGCCATCGAAGGGCAGCCCTACCTGATCGACGACGTCCCGTTCCGCTTTCTGCGTACCCGCAGCTACCAGGGCAACGGGGTCGGACGAATACTGAGCTGGGCGGACTTCGTCGGCAAGGGGATGCTGCGAGCGAGCGCCATCGCGAAGGCCACGCGTCCCGACGTGGTGATCGCGTCGTCGACGTATCCGTTCGACACCTGGTTCGCCGCGGCGGTGGCCAGGCGTGCTGGCGCGGCGCTCGTCCACGAAATTCACGATCTGTGGCCTCTCACTCCCATCGAGCTCGGCGGGCATTCGCCGAAGCACCCGCTCATGTGGGCGATGGCGGTGGCTGAACGCTGGGCATACCAACACAGCGACGCCATCGTCTCGATCCTGCCCAATACCGAACCGTACGTGCGGTCGCTCGGCGTCGACACCCCCGTCGTTCCCATTCCCAATGGCATCGAGATCGATCAGCCTCACGAGCCGGCGCCGACGAGTGTCCTCGAGCGCGTCGAGCGGTTGCGCGGCGAGGGGCGTCGCATCGTCGGGTACGCCGGCGGTCTGACCACCGCCAATGCCATGGACGACTTCGTCGAGGCGATGGGACGCATCACCGACGAGCCCGTCACGGCGCTGGTGTGGGGCGATGGGCTCCACCGCGATGACCTCGAGCAGCGGGCGCGACAGCTCGGTGCGCACATCGACTTCGTAGGCACGATTCCCAAGGCGCAGGTGCACTCCGCGCTCAGCCTGTGCGACGCCCTCTACATCGGCTCGAAGCGCAGCCCGCTGTACGCCTACGGCGTCTCGGCAAACAAGATCTTCGACTACATGCTCACCGGCGTGCCCATCATCGACGCCTTCGCCTCCGACCATTCGCCGCTGGCCTACTCGGGTGCAGCCGTGCCTGCTCGCGCCGAGGACCCGACGGACATCGCCCGGGCCATCGTCACCGCGACGAGCATGCCCGACGCCGAGCGCGCCCGCCTGGGAGCCGCGACGGTGCAGTGGGTCCGCGAACACCACGCGCTGCCGGTGCTGGCCGACGAGTTCCACTCGCTGCTGCACACCGTCGCCAACGATCCCGGGCGCTTCGGGAACTCGGCGCACAGGTGAGGGCTGCAGCATGATCGTCATCGTCACGTCGCATTTCCCGTTCGGGGAAGGAGAGTCGTTCATCGCCCCGGAGCTCGAGCACTGGCAGGCGAGCGACGACGTCGTGCTTCTCCCCGAGAAACGCGCCACTGCTGCGGCTCGCCCCGTGCCCGACGCGGTCCGCGTCGACGAGACCCTCGCGCGCCGGTGGGCATCCCGCAGGTGGTTGGCGTGGTCGGCTGCCAGGGCGCTGACCTCACCCATCCTCGCCCGCGAACTGTGGCGGCTCGCACGCCAGCGACGGCTCAACCCCCTACGCGCTCGGATTGCGGTGCGCACGTTGGCGCAGGTCTACCTCATTGCCCGCACGCTTACCGACATCGCCCGCCGTGACCGGGTTCGGATTGACGTCATCTACGGGTACTGGCTCTCGTCGGGTGTCATGGCTGGAGCAATGCTGGCGAGGAAGGCGCGCGTCGGGGCGGCGCTGGCGCGGGCGCACGGCACCGACTTGTGGGAACCCTCCCGAAAGGCTGAGTACACGCCACTCATCCGGCAGTTCGCCCCGTGGATTCGCTGCGTACACGCCATCTCCGACGCAGGGCGTCAACACCTTGCCCGCTACGGCTTCGCCGAAGACCAGCGCCATTGCTCCCGACTCGGTGTGTCGTTACCCCACGCAACCACACCGGCCACAGAGCAGGGCGATTTCCACGTCGTCACACTCAGCTCGATGACGCCGTTCAAGCGGCTCGATCGCGCCGCAGAAGCCCTGGCCCGGCTGCACACATCACGGCCGGAGCTCAAGCTGCGGTGGACGCATATCGGCGACGGCCCGCTGCGTGCGGAGATGGAACAGCACGCCCAGCAACTGCGTGCAGAGGGCATCCGCGTCGACCTACTCGGGGCAGTGCCGCACGAGGAGGCGCTTGCATTCCTGCAGCACACGCCCGTCGACGTGATGCTCAACACCTCCGACTCCGAAGGCATCCCCGTCTCACTCATGGAAGCCATGGCCCACGGAATCCCGGCGGTCGCGCCCGACGTCGGGGCAGTCCGTGAGCTCGTGCCCGACGCGATGTTGCTGCCGGCGCACACCACCGGCGACGCCATCGGCGACTTCCTCGCGGCACACGCGGAGCAGTGCAAGGGCACGCAATGGCGCAGCCAGGCGCGCCAGCGGATTGAACAAGAGTTCGACGCGAACGTGAACCACGCGCGGTTCGCCGCCCACGTGCGCAGCATCGTCGCCGACGTGCGGGGCCGGGCGCACTGATTGCTCAGCGGCCGAGCGCTGTCGCACCCACGTCGTAGGCCGACGCCGCCTTCACCGGCCGAGAGCTCTCGTACACGATGCCCGCCACCTGCGTATCCAGCGCAGCCAACAATGCCCTCGCCTCGGCCAGGTCGCCTCGACGATCATGGTCCTCCGCGACGACGAGCAGCACCGCGTCGCAGCGGCTGGCTACCACGGCTCCGTCGGAGGTGCGCGCCAGGGGGGCGCAGTTGACGAGCGTCACCCCGTCGTGACGAAGCGACGCGGTGACGGCCTCCCAGTCGGCGCCTGCGAGCAGCTCCATGGCGTTCGGAGGAGTCTTGCCCGCGGGCAGCACGCCGTCGCGTGGGCTGGCATCGCCCCCGAGCAACACGTCGACGAACCCCGCCTGGGCATCGCCGAGCGGTGCTCCGCGCAGGTCCGCATCGACCACCAACGCGTCGGTTCCTTGCCGACGCAGGGCGTCGCCGAGCGCCTGAACGAGGGCTGCCGAACGATGTGCGTCGGTGATGGCCGCGACACCGAGCACCGGCTGCGCCACGTCGCGAGGGACGAGGAACCGCATGGCGCCCGCCAGGAGATCGGCCTGCGCAGGTGTCGGCTCCGGATTTACGACAGCCACAATGGAGTCGTCGGTGATGTCTGCCACGTGCCGGTGCGAGCGCACAGTGCCGTCGAGCGCAACGCGTGCGATGAGGTACGCCAACCCGACGAGCACACCCGCCAGCGCCGCCGACCCCGCGCGCTGCGCGGCCCCCACCTGAGCGGTGGCGTCCGGCTCTACCTGGTAGTCAACCGAACGCCACTCCAGCGTCACCCGGCCATCCGAGGAGCGCAGCGGCACGGCATCGAGCTCCTCGCGAAACTGCTCGGCGATGGCGCGTACCGTCGCCTCTGCCTCCGACGTGCTCGTCGCGCTCGTCTGCAGCACCATTACGAGGCTCGTGGGTGGGGCACTGAGCTCAACACGGTTGGCGAGCACTGCTGCGCTCACCGGTGGATTGAGTTTCGCTCCCGCTGGGCCCATCACCCGCGGAGACTGGAGCAGCGTCTGCGCTGTGCTGATGAGCTCCGTGGCAGATGCCAGATCGTACCCCGTCTCACCGGACTCGCTGCCAACGAGCTGGGTCTGGATCGTCGCTGACCCCTTCCACACGGGTCGGAACAGTACAAATCCCGCGAGGAGCGCCACGATCATCGCCGCCACCGCGACGAGCACGGCTGAGAAGGCGAACCGCCGCGCGGTGACGAGGTGGGTGTGCAACATCGGTCTCCTGTCAGTTCAGACGTGTGCTTCAGGCTACTCGGTCCGTGGTGCCGACGTCGCGCCGAGCAGCGTCGACAGTTTCAACGAGTAGACTGCTCGACCGTGACCGAACGCGGCCTGGACGTAGCATTCCGCTTGGTGCTGCTGTGCATGCCGTTGGCTGCCGCTCTGGGCAGCTTCGTCACCGTGGCCGGGATCGCACCTGCGCGTCCAGTGGGGGTGCTGCTCGTAGCGCTTGCGCTGCTGCGCCTTCGCGACACACCCTCCCCGCAAAGCGTGGTCGCTGTGGTGCTTGCGCTCGCCTGGGTGGGTTGGGGATTCTTTCAGCCGTACAGCCACGCAGGCTTCGCCGAGTTGATGAGCATCGGGCTGGGCCTCATGACGGTGGCGGCGCTCACCTTGGAACCCGCAACACTGCGCACGCATCGGGCCTTCGCCGCAGGTTGGGGGCTGGCCTGGGTGGTCGCCTGCGTACCTGCCGTCGTCGAGATCGTCACCGGAGCCCGCCTGCCCAACTATCTCGAGGGTTCGCCCGAGCACATCCGGCTCGCGTCGCAGGACATCGCGTCCTTCTTCGTCAACCCAAACCTGTTCGCCTACTTCATCACGCTGGCCGCGTTCCAGCTTGTGGCGCTGGCGGGCGTTGCCGAACGTCGCGTCGTCCGCATGCTCATGCTGTTGCCGGCGGCGATTACGCCTGTATTTGTGCTGTATTCGGGAAGTCGCCTGGCGTTGCTGGTGAGCCCCTTGGTGCTGGTGTGGGCTCTGTGGGCATGGTGGCCGCAGGGTCGACGCGCGCTGGTAGTTGTGGCCGCGGCCGCGCTTGCCGTCGGGGGATTCGTCGTACTGTATTCACCGCGATTCTGGGCGCGGGTGGAGGTTGAGAGCCAGGGGTCGACGCAGGGCCGGCTCAACTTGTACCGCAGCGGCGTGCATCTGTGGGCCGACTCGTTCGGCTTCGGAGTGGGGGCCGGCCGCTTCGAGACCGAGGTTGCCCGTGGCGCTGCCCCATACGACACCCAGGGCGCCATCAACCCGCACGCGGGCATCTTCGAACTGATGTCGCAGTACGGGGTGCTGCCCACTGCGATAGCCATCGCGTGCCTCGTCGTGGTTGTGTGGCCTCGGCTGAAGGCCTTCGCGGGCGGCGCTACCCAGCCGACGAGCCGGACGGTGGCTGAGCAGTCGGTGTGCATCTCCGTCGTGTTGATGCTCGTGCTGTCCTTCGCGAACTCGACGTTCCTCGACTCTCCGATCGGCTGGTTGCACGTCGCATCGCTCAGCATGATGTCGGTGGCGCTGAGCGCAGGCACATTCTCGACGAGTGTGGCGCCGGAATCAACCTCCGAGCCGTGGGCTTCGAGGCCTCAGCTGCGAGCTTATGCAGCCTTGCTCGCGTCGCGGTCGTAGGAACGAGCGACGAGCAACGCCAGCCCCATGAGCACCGCCAGCAGCGCTGCCTGGCCAAGACTCATGAGTTGCACGGTGCCCATGAGATCGCCGTGGCGGCCGAACCAGATGATGCCGAGCGGCGTCGCGGCGTACACGATTGCGAACACCAGCATCAATCCCTGCCGGCCAGCGACCACGAACAGGTTCGACAAGGGAGCGGTGGAGAAGTTCATGTACAGCCAGGGCGTCAGCGCAGCGGCGAACAGGCCCACCTGGGCCCAGTCTGAGCCGAGCACCCACGGCAGCACGGGCGGGGCGAGAAAGTAGATGAGCAGGAACGGGACGGCTGCCACCAGCAGCGTGGTGCGCAGTGTCCGACGCACCAGCGCCGACATCTGTCCGCGCGGGGTGACGCTCAGGCGCTGGAAGAACACCTGCGTCAACGCTGAGGCGATGAGCGCCGTCGGGGCTTGCACCAGCATCCACGCGAGGCCGAACTGACCAACGATCGCCGCGCCAGCGGTGGCGCCGATCAGCAACGTGATGCCCTGCAAGCGCACCGCGTCGATGAGCGCGTTGGGTGCATTGAGCAGCGGCATCCTGCGGTGCTCGCGCATGAGGCGTCGCGTGTGCTCCTTGGACATCTCGACGCGCTCAGGGATCCCGCCGCCACGCCAGAGGTTGCACAGCGCCGCCACCTGGCCAAGCAGCGTGCCCAGCACGAGCCCCAGCGTGCCTGCCCGCAAGGGGCCGAGGCCCACCTGCGTGACGGCGACCGTCGTGGATTGGAACACCTTGTTGCGGCTCACGAGTTTGAACCGCTTGTTGCGGATCAGCCACTGGGTGTAGATGGCCATCTGTCCGAAGGCCCAGGTGATCAGCCCGACGGCGTACAGCCACGCAGACGCGCCTTCCGGCATGCCATCGAACAGCGCTGCGATCCTGGGAGCGAACAGCACCATCACTATGCTGGTCATGAGGGCCATCGCGACGTTGATGCGTGATGCGATCTGGACCAGCCTGCGCGCATCCGATTCATCGTCGGGGAGCATGATCGCTAGGTCGTAGCGCCAACTGGCGACGGGGATAACGAAACCCGCGACGGCGATCACCACCACCCAAGCCCCGACCGCCTCCTGCGAGTAGATCCGGGTGAGGATCGGCATGGTGAGGATGGGCAGGAGCTGCGCCACACTCGTGCCAGTCATGAGGGTGAGCACGTGGCCCACGAACTCGTGTGAGCTCAGAAACTCCTTGAACCGGCGGATCATCGCGCCCGACGAGCCGCCCGTGCGGTGACCTCGAGCAGCGTTGGCACCTCCGCCTCGAAGTTGAACTCCTCCTCGATGGCCGCACGACCCCGTCGGCCCATCTCAGCCGCGCGCTCCGGGTTCGCCACCAGTGCTGCGATGGCCTCAGCGGGCGCGTCGGCGGTGGAGGTGTCGACGAACACGCAGCAGTCGTGGCTGCCCAGGATGCGGCGCAGCCACGCGAAGTCGCTTACCACCGCGGGAATGCCGGCCGCCATGTACTCGAACAGCTTCGTCGGCAGGGAGTCGACGTAGTTGCCCAGCGGCTTCAGGAACACCAGCCCGATCGAGCCAGAAGCGACGATCTCGGGAACCTCCGAGGAGGGGAGCATGCCGCGATAGTCGATGCGCGGATCGTCGGATGCGAGCAGCAGTGCGATGTCGGCGTCGGCTTTGCCCGCGACGAGCAACGTCGCGCCCGGCACCTTCCGCACCGCGTCGATCATCACGTCCACCTGCCTGCCCTGCGACAGCATCCCGACGTAGACCACCCGGCCCGGCACATGCTCGGCGGTGGAGGCCGGGTAGTCCTTCAGGTACGGGTAGTTGTGGACGACGGCCTTGTTCGGGTGGGAGTAGAGAGAAGCAATGTGTTCGGTGGCGGCGACGATGCCGTCGAATCCCTTGTCGGCCAGCTTCACGAGGCCCTTGGCGAGTAGCATCGCCAGCGGATGCAGCAGCTTCGGGATGTACGGCTTGTCATCCATTTGCCCGACGAGGTCCTCGTGCGCGTCGTAGATGGCGGCCTTGCGCCGCAGCGTCTTCCACAGCCACACCATGGGGATCAGCTCGGGATCGTGCACGTGCACCAGCTGCGGACGCACGCGGTTGAGCGCGCGGAGTGCGCGCCACTGCGCCTTCAACCGACCGACGACGCCACTCGCGGTGCCGAGCCCGACGATGTGCACACCGTCGACGACCTCGTCGCGCTCCTGCGCTCCCAGGAACCACGTGTCCACCCTGGAGGCGGCCAGCGAACAGCACTCCTTGTTGAAGATCCGGTTGTCCCGCGGGGGGTGCAGCGTCGAGAGATGCGCCACCCGAGCGTCGATGGAATCGGTCATCGACGTGACCCGTCGCCGACGCGGAAGAAGCGCACGCCTTCCCACTTCGCGCTGTCCAGCATGCCCCGACCGTCGACGACGACCTGTAGCCTCGGCAGGTCGGCAGGTATGAACTCCTTGTATTCCGGGTGGTCGGCTTGCACGATGGCGACGTCGGCCGGTTCACCCACGTGGTAGGCGTCGAAGCCGTACCCAGCGAGTTCATCGTCGGAGAACATCGGATCGTGTACCAACACATGCGCGCCTCTGGCCTGCAGCGCCTCGACCGTCGGGAACACGCCGGAGAAGGCCGTCTCCTTCACCCGGCCACGGTAGGAGGCGCCGAGCACGACGACGGTGCGGCCCTCGAGTGAGCCGAGCGCCCCCTCCGCGAGGCCGACCGCATACTCGGGCATCGTCATGTTGGCCTCGCGTGCGGTGCGGACGATCGTCGCTTCCAGGTCGGTGTACAGGTAGAGCCGCGGGTAGACGGGGATGCAGTGGCCGCCGACGGCGATGCCCGGGCGGTGGATGTGGCTGTAGGGCTGCGAATTGGAGGCGTCGATCACCTTGTGCACGTCGATGCCGTTAGCGGCAGCGAACTTGCCGAACTGGTTGGCCAGCCCGATGTTGACGTCGCGGTAGGTGGTCTCGGCGAGTTTCGCCATCTCGGCGGTCTCGGCGGTGCCCATGTCCCACACGCCGTTGCCCTGCGGGAGGTCGGGGCGTTCGTCGAACGTGAGCACCTGCTCGTAGAACTCGATGCCGCGACGCGTGCCTTCTGGGCTGAGCCCGCCGACGAGCTTCGGGTACTTGCGCAAATCTTCGAAGACGCGCCCGGTGAGGACGCGCTCGGGGGAGAACACGAGGTGGAAGTCCTTGCCTTCTGTGAGGCCGGAGATGTCTTCGATCATCGGCTTCCAGCGGTCGCGTGTGGTGCCGACGGGCAGCGTCGTCTCGTAGGAGATGAGCGTGCCGGGGGAGAGATGCTCGGCGAAGCTGCGCGTCGCGGATTCCATCCAGCCGAAGTCAGGCTGCCAGGTGTCGTCGTCGACGAACAATGGCACGACGATCACGATCGCATCTGCGCCGGGGATCGCGTCGGAGTAGTCGGTGGTGGCGCGCAGCTTGCCCGCCGGGACGAGCTCCTGCAGCTTCTCCTGCAGGTGCGCTTCACCGGGGAACGGCTCGCGCCCAGCATTGACCTGATCCACCACGGACTGCTGCACATCGACGCCAACGACGTCGTGGCCCATCGACGCGAACTGGACGGCCAGAGGCAGACCGATCTTACCGAGAGCAATGACCGCGATCTTCACACTCGTTCCTTCCTACAAGCCAACACCAAGCTACTGCGAAGCATATCCGGCCACGCTGGAGGACGAGAGGCAGCGGAGCGCGACGCTCAGGGCATCTGCTTTTCGATGTCTTCGTTGTAGGCCCCGATCACATCGAGCATTTCGCCGTCCATGTGGAGCCCCCCGCCACGCAGGTACAGCCCGCGCGTGCAAAAGCGTTTCAAGTCGGCCTCCGAGTGCGACACCAGGAACAGCGTCTTGCCAGTGCTGAGTAGATCTTCCATCCGCTGGTAGCACTTCTCGCGGAATGCTTTGTCGCCCACGGCAAGTACTTCGTCGACGAGCACGATGGGCTGGTCGAGTTGTGTGATCACAGAGAACCCCAGGCGCACCTTCATGCCTGAGGAAAAATGCCGGAAGGGTACGTCGAGGCCATCACGCACCTGCGGACCGGCAAAGTCGACGATCTCCTCGAACTTCTCGTCGATCTCTTCCTTGCTGAGCCCGTGCAGACCAGCGGTGAGGTAGATGTTCTCGCGGGCCGCGAGATCGCCCACGAACCCGCCCGTGAGCTCAATCATGGGGGCCACGCCGCCGTGCACCTCGACGGTGCCTTCGTCCGGGAGGAGTACCCCAGCGATCATCTTCAGCAGCGTCGACTTTCCCTCGCCGTTCGCACCGACGAGGCCGACCGCCTCGCCAGCGGTGATGTCGAAGCTCACGTTGCGCAGCGGCCAGAAGGTGGAACGGTCGCCCGTCGCTTTACGCTTGAAGATGAGTTCGCGCCAGGAGAGCTGACGCTTCCTGGAACGCAGGAACTCGATGCCGGCGTTCTGCGCGGAGATCACCACGTCGGACATCAAATCTCCTTCAGCACGGTTCGTTCCAGGCGCTTGAACGTCCACACCCCGATACCCAAGATCAAGAGTGTGCCGAGCACCGAAACGCCCACGACGTTCCACCGCACGGGATTCTGGAAGAAACCCGCCCGGAACAGCTCGAGGATGCCCGCTAGTGGGTTGATCTGGAACACCCACTGCCAGCCTTGGAGCTTGTCGAGCTTTTCAAGGTTGAAGATGATCGGGGTCATGTAGAAGTAGACGCGCAGGAAGATGCGTACTGTCGGCTGGATGTCGAACATCATCACCGTGAGCGGGGCCAGGAAGAGGCCGAAACCAGTGATGAGTAGGAACAACAGTGCGATTCCGACGGGGAATAACAGGAGCCCCCAGTCGAGGTGTGTCTCTCCTCGGATCATGTACACGATGGTGAAGAGCACCAACACCGGCAAAGAGAAGATGAATTCCAAGCCTTTGGACGCCACGATGCGCACTACCCAAATTTCGCGTGGTAGCTGCGTCGACTTCACTAGCTGTTGTTCAGCGATGAGCGCGCGCATGGATTCGTTCACCGAGGCGTTGAACCACTGCCATGGCAGCAGCCCCGCTAGGAGGAACAAGAAGTACGGCGTATGACCAGCATCGCGGCGCTCAAAGATCACCACGAAGATCATGAAGTAGATGAGGGCCGTGGCGAGCGGATCGAGCACCGTCCAGAGGTAACCGATTACGCTCTGCGAATATCGCACGCGAAGGTCACGCTTCACGAGGAGTCGCAACACCTTGCGCTCCTCCCAGAGACGTTTCACAGTCGACAAATCTGGCCTCTTCCAACACTTTTTCCGGTGGGCTTAGCGCCCGAAACCTTGCGATAGCCTACGCCCAAGTTCAGCTGCTGTAACGCTCGGCGCGGCGTATTGCCCCAGTAACGACTGCTGATTGGGGGCCATTTCGTAGTCGAGCCGGCTGAGATCCGGAGTTCCTACCCTCAGCGCTGGGACGCCGTGAATGGCGGCCACGTTGAGCATCGCCGTCGAAGACGCCCCGACGATGGCCCGCGCGCCCAGCACCAGCGGATTGCATTCGGCGAGGGTGGACGTCGACGTTGTTTCGTAGCGTGCGTAGCGCCCGGCGGGCTCTCCGGGATGCGGCGCGACGACGAACTCCAGCCCGGCGGTCTTCACGGCGCGGGCCACGTATTCGACATGTGCCGCGTAGCGTACCTCAGACAGGACCCCCACCTCGGGCCAGGGCTGGGTGAGGAACACGACGCGCTCGCTCGAGCGGTCTGGAGCCGGGGCGATGCGACGAAACTCGTCGGCCACCGGCTTGTTGAGCGCCCACCGGCCGGGAGAGGTTTGGACGTGCAGCGGCCAACGGATGTGGGTGAGGAGCCTCGTCGCGCCTTCCACGGCTGTCGTGCGCAGTGCCGCCTGGGGGTCTTTGCCACCCTGGCGGAGCGTGGCGTCGTGGCGCGACTTCCAGTTGCCGTAGGTGCCGAGGCCCTCGTCAATCACCACCACGGTGAGGCGCTTGAAGGGATGCTTGGCAGTGAGCCGGAGCCACGGCTTGATGCCCACGGCGCCGGTGCTAAGCAGCCAGTGGTTCGAGCTGCGGGGAGCCTTGACGCCGTCCCAACGGTCGACGGTGAGCCTGGGGTCGTCGAGCTCTGCGGTGATGAGGCTCGTCGAAATCTCTTCGGAGGTGTGGAAGGAGCGGGCAGGGAACATGTGCAGCGCTACCTCACCGGGCTCGCGACGCAGCAGCTCGCGCAGCCAGGCGACGCCGTAGGTGATGTGGCTACGGCTCATCACCCCAGCCCACCAGACGTCGTGTCTCACCACAGCGGGGGCCTCCCCAGTTTCGTCATCCGCCACACGGTCTTCCACCGAATAGGCTCGCGCTGCACCGGGAGTGGCGTCGACCAGCCGTCCTTAAACCCCTTGAAGACATTGCGCAGGCGCTCGCCGCTGCGGGCACGCAGTGCTGTGACGGCCGTCCACAAGGCGAGGTAGAAGGGGAAGATCGGCCAAGGGAGATCTCGCTTGGCTACCCAGACTCGGTTGCGCATGGTCGACCAGAAGTGGTGAGGATGGCGCGCGGCGGATGTTGCCGGGTGGTTCACCTCGATGTCGGGCGCGTAGACGATGCGCCAGCCGCGGTCGATGAGGCGCATAGCCATGTCTGTGCCTTCGTGGCCGAAGAAGAGCTCGCCGAACCAGCCGCCGACTTCGTCGAATGCGCTCCGGCGGAACAGTGCCATGGCCTCCCAAAATACGGCCACGTCCCCGCCGGTCAGTTCTGCGGACTTTCGCAGGCGGGGTACCCAGCGGCGCGGGGAGGGCACACCGGTGGGGTCGACGCCGCGGGCCTGTACCACCGCGACGTCGGGGGTGCACCGTCGGACCATCCTGGCGAGAGTGTCCGGCGTTGGGAGGAGGCCGTCGTCGTCGTAGAAGAAGAGGAACTCGCCGTCGACGAGGGAAGCGGCGAGATTGCGTCCCGCCGGGCAGCCGAGGTTCTCTTCCGAATAGTGGGTGCGCACCCAGTTGGGGACCCCTTCTGGGCGCCAGCCGTTACCGACGAGCACGACGTCGAGCTCCACGCCCTCCTGCTTGCTGAGCGCATCGAGCGCGGCAGCCAGCTCTTTAGGGCGGTTGCCCATACTGAGCAGCGCAACGCCCACGGTGGGGAGGGGCTGGCTCGTCATGCGGGACTCCTTTCGGTGCCTTCCACCCTACTGTGGGCGCACTCATGGGGCTCGGCACCACGCAGGGCAGGTGCGGAGTGGGGGACGCTCGGGAAACTAACCCGATATCCACACTCGTTTCGCAAGACGGCCGTTTTTCGGCCATTTCAGCAAACGCGTGTGGATATCGGGTTAGCTCGTGCGTCCAAGGCAGGCCAGCGCGCCGTCCAGCTCGACGTACTCGATGCTGATGCCCGACGGAGGCGGGGCGCCAAGCTCCCCGCGCCCGACCAGGGTGAGCACGGGCGTGTCGAGCAGCTTCGCCACCACCTCGAGTTTCGTCCAGGCGTGCCAAAAGTCGTCGTCAGAGTGCAGTCGCCGCGCGAATACAGCGGGTGGTTCAGCTGTCAGTTCCACGTCGACGGCATACCTCACCCCAGGTTCGAGGCGCGCTGGGCGCCAGCACCAGCGGATCCCATCAGAGGTGTAGGAGTGGATATGCAGACAGCCGCCGGGGCAGTGGGTGCCCCGGCGGCTGGTGATGAGTGCGGAATCAGATGGAGCCGCCGCCATCGACCACCAGTGTCTGGCCGTTGATGTTGGTGTCTTCAAACAGGAGCATGTCGAGCAGCGGCACGACGTTCTCCGGCTCCACCAGGCGTCCGGTGGGGGTGCGGCGGGTGATGGTGTCGAGCTGGGTCTGGCCCAGCACCGAGCTCATCTCGGAGGCGAAGAAGCCTGGCGCGATGGAGTTCGCCAGCACGCGCCCATGCATCTCGCGGGCGATGGTGCGCATCGCCGAGTCGAGGCCGCCCTTCGTCGCGGAGTATGCGACGAGGCCCGCGTAGCCGCGCTGCGCGCAGATGGAGGTGACGAATACGACGCGGCCCGTGCCGCGCCCCGCCATGATGCGGCGCAGCACCGTGCGAGTGAGGATGAGCGGTGCTGTGAGGTTGGTGTTGACGATCTGTTCGATGCGCTCGGGCGAGGTGTGTACGTGCAGCGAATCCTGCCCGACGGCGGCGTTGTTCACGAGCGCGTCGACAGGCCCAAGCTTCTTCTCGGCATCCTTCACAAACGCGTTGAGGGCCTTGTGATCGGTGGCGTCGACGGAGGCGACGTGCACGCGGTCCGGGTACTGCTCAACCAGCTGTTCGAGCTCCGGCGTGATGGTGCGGGCGAAGGTTGCCACCTTCGCGCCCCGGTCGAGGATGGCGTTCACCATGGCGAGGCCGAGCCCGCGTGAGCCGCCGGAGACGACGACGCAGGATGCTGGTTCGATGGGTGGGTTAGACATCGGACTTCAAGCTCTCTTTCAGGGGGATTTCGTCAAGGATGCGCACGCGACGGGGCACCTCGGTCTCGGCGAGGCGCTCGGTGCAGTATCGGATGATGTCGTCTTGTGTGAGCGAGGGGTCGTCGAGCACGACGGAGGCCTGCACCATGTGTCCGACGATGGGGGCCTTGCGCGCTTTGATGGTGGCCCAGGCGATGCCCGGATGCTCCAACAGCACGCCGCGCACCTTGCCAGCGGACACTTTGGTGCCGCCGACGTTGATCTCGTCCGAGCCCAGCCGGCCGGTGATGTACACGCGGCCGTCGCGGATTTCGACGCGGTCGCCGGTGCGCAGGGTTTCGGCCACGCCGTCGCC
This sequence comes from Actinomycetes bacterium, assembly GCA_023443125.1. Taxonomy (GTDB): domain Bacteria; phylum Actinomycetota; class Actinomycetes; order Propionibacteriales; family Propionibacteriaceae; genus Arachnia. Next base: position 22,552 of record JAEZVO010000042.1, on the reverse strand, counting down.
ACGGTGGGGGGAAGCGATGAGCAGTTCGTCACCGTCGACGCTGAGCGCCGGGCGTCCTTCCTTGTGGTTGCTGAGCCATGCTTCGGGGAAGCCAGCCTTGCCGTCGTGGACGGCGATGGATGCACCGGCCTCCGATGAGGCGTAGATCCAGGAGACGCGCGCGTTCGGGAATGCATCTTTGAGGAGGTCGATCACGGCTTGGTCGACGGGCTCGCCGCCCAGCGTGATCTGTTTGAAGTCGACGCCGCGCAGCTCGTCGCGTTGTGTGAGGAGCGCCTGGCGCCAGAACGTCGGCGTGCCGGAGGCGGCGTCGACGCCATACTTGGCTGCCTGTTCGGCCCAGGGGTGGCCGCCGTCGACGCAGACCATCGACGTGCCCGGGTGCGCGAGCGCGAGCGTGGTGACCTGCCACCACGCGTAGGCGCCCGGCGTGTACGGGTTGAGCCATGTGCGGGCGGGTTGTTTGCCGCGCACCGTGAGGAGCGTGTCGAGGGTGTGACCCACCTGCTTCGGGCGCCCGGTGGACCCCGACGTGAGCAGCCAGACACGCCCGCGACGGGGGCGGCGCTGCTCGGCAGGCTCCGCGACGACGGCGCCGTCGGCGACGATGTTCAGCCCAAGATCGAGCAGATCCTGCTCGAGTCCGGGCTCGCGCCGGGATTCTGCCGCGACGAGCAACTCCCGCTGGTGCTGTTGCTGGTGCCACACCGCGCGCAGCGCCTCGAGGTCGTCGCGCACGAATACGGCGGCGCACTCGGGTAGTTCCAGGGGCTCGAGGTCGGCCCAGGTGCCGTCGAACTCTCCCGCGACGATGCGGTTCGCCGCGGTGAGTGGGGGCTGGGGTGCGTCGGGGTGGGTGTTGGTCATGCCTGATGCTGCAACTCGTCGATGAAGTCGAGCACGTCGGCGACGGTGCGGATGGAGCGCAGACCAGGAGCGTCGAAGTTCAGTTCCTCGTCGAGTTCATCCTCCACGCGCAACGCGAGTTCCGAGAAGTCGAGGGAGCGGAACCCGATCTCGTCGAGCGCGGCGTCTTCGGACTCCGGCATGGTCTTGTCTTGACGACGGAGTACCTCGGCCATCATTTCCTTGAGTTGGTCGCGGCTGAGTTGGGCCATCACTTCTCCTTGGGGACGATTGGGTCGTATGCCAGCTTACCGCGAGCCGGCGAGGAAGATAGTGTTGCGGCCCCCGCACCACTAATGCGCCAGGTTGCAATGAGAAAGGGCCAGCCAGACGAACTGGCCGGCCCAATCACTGCAGTGGCTCGCTCAGCGACCCGACCACTCGCAGGCGATGCCGTCGTTGTCGCGGTCGAGGTGCTTCGCGTATCCCGGCTGGCCCCGGTAGAGCGGCGCCTTACCTGCAGCACGCACAGCGGCGCAGTTCTTGTAGTACACCTTGGAGGGGGACTTCGGAGCCGGCTTCTTCGCGCTGCGGTCTGGCTTCGCGGGCGCGACGCGGGTGAGGGTGAAGGGCCGCGAGTAGAACGTGCGGCCGGCCTTCTGGGTTCCGACGCGGTACACCGTGGCGCCCGTCTTGTGGATGCCGTAGGTGAGCGGGATCACGAACTTGCCGTTGCGGTCCGTGGTGCGCGTCTGAGAACGCGACCATCCGGAGGCGAGGCGCACCTCAGTCCACACTCGGGAATTCGGGGCGTTCTTGGCCGTGCCCCAAGTGTTCGTGCGCTGTCCGACGAGTTTCGTTCCGGCGCTGGAGGCGTACACCGTCACGGACGGAGCAGTGCGAACCAGCTTGAACGGTTCGGAGTAGACCGTCCCGCTAGGTGCCGCTACACCCACGCGGTACGTCGTTGTGCCAACAGTATTGGTGCCGTAGGTAAGGGGAATAACAAAGCCGCCCCGTGCATCGGTCTGACGCGTCTGGGATCGCGACCAACCGGTGGGTAGCAGGGCCTCGGTCCAGACCTTGGCCATGGGTGCTGCGGTAGCGGATCCCCATGTGTTGGTGGCCTGCCCGACGAGTTTCGTGCCGGCGGAGCGCGCCGTCACCTGGGTAGCGGCCGACGCGGGCGTCGCCCACGCGGCGATGACGAGGAATAGTGCGACGAATACTGACGTCGAGCGATGGAGTTTGGACATGAGACCTCCGAATCTTGATCCTGAAGTGGACGTACGGCCTCCTCGGATCTGATTCTGGCTCGTTCCCCACTATCTGCGCCGCATCGTAGCCACGAGACTTAGCGCCATCGTTTTCGGGGTCCCATAAGCATCGTTGCCGTGCTGAAGGCCCCGGTTTGCTCCTCGAACTAGCGACACACCTGGGCACCTCCGCCACATCGGATGTCGAGCGGGAAAGCATGGAATGCGTCGCACATCGAACTTGAAATGGAGCGTGCAACGATGAAGAAGTACGCAGCGGTAGCACTTTCAACCGCACTTGCAGCGAGCGTCATCCTCAGTGTCTCGCCCGCGCATGCAGCCGGGGCAAACTGCGAGGTGCGGTTGAGCGTACCGGCCTACGTCGCCCAGGAGGTGCAGCCTCAAGCGACGGTGACCCTCGCCCACTGCGGGTCGGGGCGCGGGCAGCTGCAGGTGAAGAGGAGCGGCTCATCGTCGCCGACGAAGCGCGATCTAGGCACGCTGCGTGACGGGACTCACACCAGTTTTGTAGGTGATGTGCATGCCGGTTCGTACACGGTGCGGGCTGTCGTCGACGGTGCGTCCTCGCCGTGGAAACCCATGCGTGTCGTAGCTTGGCCGACGGTGGACCACGCCGCGTGGAAATTCGTCGAACAAACGACGTACGCCTGGGGCAAATTCGATGTCGATCACCCCATCAAGGTGTACACCGAAGTATGGCTGGACAACCGCTGGTCTCGTTCCCAGACCGTCACGACGGACGCCAATGGGCGATACAAGGTGCCGCTCACATACGGAGCCGGTACTGCCGGAACGTACACGTATCGTGTGACGGGGGCCTACCCGTCGGGCATGAAGCTCAACACTCAAGACTTCGTGTTGGAACGGGTTGCGTTGCCGACGGCAGCGAGTGCAGGTGTCAAGGAAGTGGGTGCAGCTACCAACACATGGGGACGCCTTGATGTATTCGAACCCACTACTGCTTGGACAGAGGTGTGGCTCGGCAACCGTTGGTCACGCTCCCAGACGCGCACCACGAAGGCTGACGGACAGTTCGCCATTCCACTCACATACGGCGCCAACAGCAGCGGAGTAACGAAGTGGCGTGTGGGCGGCATTGTCGAGGGCCAAACCGTGTATTCCAAGGAGTTCTTCCTGCAGCGAGTCCAGCGGCTCACTGCGGCTACGGCCGGACGCAAACCCGTAGGTCAGACCACGTATGCCTGGGGCAAAGCAGACACGTCCAAGCCGTTGACCGTGTGGACGGAGGTGTGGATTGGCAACCGGTGGTCGCGTTCCCAGACCACCACCACCGACACGAACGGCCGGTACATCCTTCCGCTGACCTATGGTTCGAACGCGCCGGGCACCTACAGGTACCGAGTGGCTGCGAAGTACCCCCATGGTGTGTTGCACAGCAATGAAGTCACGATCCAGCGTGTTCGCTGACGGGTCTCCGCTGACGTCTCAGTAGGATAGATGCGCCAACCGAAAGGAACCATCATGCTTCGTGATGCCACGGACGCCGACCTCGACGCGATGCGTCGCTGGCGCAACCACGACGAGGTGCGCCGTGTTTCGCTGACCCAACATGAAATCGGTGCCGACGAGCACGCCGCGTGGTGGGAGCAGACGAAGCAGGACCCAACCCGTCGGGTTCTCATCTACGAGCGCGACGGCGTGCCCTCTGGCGTGGTGACGTTCTTCGATATCGACGGTGACAAGGCCTGGTGGGGTTACTACCTCGATAACGACGGGCTCACTGAGCGTGGCGCCATGTTCCCCGCGTGGATCTCTATTCAGCGTGAGGCTGTGAAGTTTGCGCGTAAGGAGATGGGCCTGGCGCAGCTCGACGGTGAGACGCTCGTCGCGAATGAGTCTGCCGTCGACTTCAACACGCGCCAGGGCTTCACCGAGGTGGAGCGGTACTCTCGTGAAGTGGGTGGCGAGACGATTGAAGTCATCCACTCGCGCAAGATTTTTGAAGGGAAGTAGTCATGGCCGAGCCCATCCAGATTGGCGGGGTGCCCGTCGGACCTGAGTCGGATCCGTTCATCATCGCTGAGATGAGCGGCAACCACAACGGCGATCTTCAGCGCGCGCTGGACATTGTCACGATGGCCGCCGAGGCCGGGGCGCACGCCATCAAGCTGCAGACCTACACGGCTGACACCATCACCATCGACGCCGACACGCCCAGCTTCCGCCTCTCCGACGGGCACGAGCTGTGGGGTGGACGGCGTCTTTACGACCTCTACGACGAGGCCCACACGCCGTGGGAATGGCACGAGAAGATCTTCGCCCACGCGGCTGACAAGGGAATTCTCGCGTTCTCGTCGCCGTTCGACCCGACGGCGGTGGATTTCCTGGAGCGCCTGGGCGCCCCGGCATACAAGGTGGCGAGCTCTGAGATCGTCGACCTGCCACTGATCCGCGCGATGGCTGAGACGGGCAAACCGATCATCATCTCGACGGGCATGGCGTCGATCGCCGAGATCGACGCCGCGGTGAAGGCCGCGCGCTCCACCGGGAACGAGCAGATCGTCGTGCTCTCCTGCACCGCCGATTACCCGGCAGATCCGGCATCATCGAACCTGCGCTCGATTCCGGTGATGGCAAATGCCTTCGACGTGCTCGTCGGCCTCTCCGATCACACGATGGGCATCGGTGTCCCCGTCGCGTCCATCGCGTTAGGCGCGGTGCTCGTCGAGAAGCACGTCACGCTCGCCCGCAACGACGGGGGCGTCGACTCCGCGTTCTCGCTCGAGCCCGACGAGCTCGCCGCGATGGTCCGCGAGACGGCCATTGCCCGCCAGGCCCTTGGAGAGGCGCGCATCGGCGCGAAGGAATCCGAGCGCGAGGGTCTGCGGTTTCGTCGCTCGCTCTTCGTGACCCGCGACGTGAAGGCCGGCGAAAAAGTGGCCCCAGACAACGTGCGATCCATCCGTCCGGCCGGTGGCCTGATGCCAGACGAGTTCCAGAACGTCGAAGGGCGCGAGTTCCGCGTCGACGCCGTCAAGGGCACCCCGCTCACATGGGACCTGCTCTGACGTTGGTTTTTCACTGCGGTCACTGATATTCATCAGGCCACCTGAGTGCCGCTCAGCTCCTTCGCAGCCCTCGAGTTAGAACCAGCTTAAAGCTTGATGAGGCTTGCCAGCTGTCGCTTAACCATCGCCAAGATGCGTCGTACACGTCCAAAGGGACGGCGGCTGCGTGCTTTCGCGAGATCTAATTTGAGGAGATTCACCTGGGAATGTAGAGCACGAATGGTTTCGTTGTTTCTATCTATGGCTGCCGCTAGCGACTGCATATCTAGCGATGCGAACCCTTCGGACCTGTCGGGTGCGGGCGGAATGAGGGCTGCTGCGCGACTTGATGAGACGGTGTGGAGCCCTGCCATGATGCCGAGATGATTCAAGATGCGGCTATCTGAGTAGTTGGCGGGCCACAGATGACGCCAACTACGAGCGCGCATGATTGCAACTAGCTCTCCTAGAGCGGCCCAGCGAAGCTGGTCTGCAGCTCCTGGCCCAGACTCAGCCAGCGCTATGAACTCAAAACGGTCTTCGATACGACGGACCGCATTGAGTGGCAAGGACGGGGATCCCGCAGCTGAATCCGTATAGGTTGCGCTCCAGTCCGCGATGAATCGTCGGACGGTTGGCATATCCTGTGATGCTGAGAGTTCAGCGAAGACAGATGAGGCGGATCGCGCGTCGTCGGGCATGACACGGTTGAGCGTCTTCACGCCGAAACGGTCAGTGAACTGAATTGAGGGGCCGAGGTCCGCGCGAGCGTTGAGCACTACAAGCCAGCCCGATACGTAGTTCTTAAGGTGCTCTGCGCGGGCAGCTGTCGTCAGGATGTACGCCGGGTCGGGTCCATTGATTGGTGCGAGTGCGGCGCGCTCTGCGAGGGCGGCGTGAGTGGGTTCGTCAGCTGTCTCGGGATCGACAACCAGGCTCCATTGGCTCGAAGGCCACGTCACTCGCACGTCGGCTTCCTCGAACTCTTGACGAACGGCCTCGAGCGTCAGCGGTCGGGAGTCATCGAAGGTCGCCATCGGATCCCAAGAGTGGTCCGAACGCTCCCCACGAGGATTGTGGTTTGCCGTGATTCTGTGTGCTCCAAGGTCATTTTCAACCCACAGCATTACCGTGGCGTCTGGCCTAGCAAGGCCGAGCACATCGTCGACAACTTCACGCCAAGTCCGCTGCTCGGACTCGAGTGGTAGAACCCTGCTTACATCTGCGACGCAAAGGACCGTGTCGAATGGCTCAGCATGTGTAGCCAAATTCTTCGGGTCGCCACACCAAATGCGCGCATGAGGGGCGATTTTAGCTGCTTGTGATGCTCCGACGATGCCGCGCACCAGAACATGCAACTCGTCAGCTTTCGCCGCTAGCTGCTCCAATGTTTCGTCCGGGCACCAGCCGACGACCAGTACTCGACCAGCCATTTGAGGCACGAGAACTTGTGTCCAGTCGATATGGTTCAGCGTTCGCGGGCGGTCGCTCCAATACTGGCTGGCACCGCCGATCAAGGTCACATTGTCGGGAATCTCGAGGGGAACGATGCTAGCCATGAGTCCATCCAAGTAGGTGAGCGAGTTCTTCAGGGGGTAGGAGAAGGTCAGCACCGAGCTCTGATCGGGCAAGCGCTTGTGCTGCTTCGGTATCAGCGTGTTCGCCGAACATGTAGGGCCACCAGGCTTGGAACAGAGGCTGCCCGTCGAAGCCATCCTTGACACCTTGAAAGTCCATCGGATCTCCGTAGATACCCGATTCACAACCGACGAGAGAACCGTACATGATCGCTGTAGAGAGCCGGTTAGAGGCTACTTTCTTGTGCCGGCGAAGTTCAGCCAACTGCCGGTGAAGGAAGAAACGATCGGTCCCCTGCCAGAGGGCTCCGCGGTGGCCATGGCAGATTACACGGAAGCCAGCGTCCTCGTAGTAGCCCCTCACGACGGGATTTTCATACTCAACGTAATATAGACATACCGTGACGTCGTCGCCTTCGACCTCCCGAATTTCTCGGACAAGTCTGTGATGATCGCCTACAACTTGCTCGAAGTCGACGGTGCCGTGGAACGGGTACCAGATTGTGCCGTGCCGTTCTTCGTCGGGAACGGGTTCTTGTGCAGCCAGGTAAGCAAACGGTGCGCCGATCACTAGATAGTTCGACCATCCGACGGCTTCGCCCCGACGCCGATTCACGTCAGCCCAGACAAATTTGGGGCGCCCTGCGGGCGGCTTGTGTGCTGCTCCGAACCCGTGCACAAAGGTCCACCCATGCTGGATCACGCCGTTGATTGGTGGCGGGTTTTCTTCGTCGAGGCCGCACCAGCGGGCCAGTACGTGAGCGTGGCCGTACCAATGATTGCTGGAGTCCATGCGGAGCATTCTAGCCATGCTCATCAGCGAGATAGAGTTAGCTCTGCCACGGACTAAGGAGTCGCATGCCACCGCTGCTAAGTATTGTCGTCCCCGCCTATGGCGTAGGTGAGTACCTTCCCGCCTGCCTTGATTCGCTTCTTTCCCAGACACTGGAGGACATCGAAGTCATTATTGTGGACGACGGATCCCCTGACGAGTCGGGTGAGATCGCCGATGACTATGCCTCGATTGACAGCCGTGTACGTGTTTTGCACACAGAGAACCAAGGGGTTGGGGCGGCTCGAAATGAAGGCGTGCGTGCAGTGACAGGCAGGTACATTGCATTTGCTGACCCCGATGATCTCGTTCCTCCCCGTGCCTATGAGCTGCTAGTTGAGAGCCTTGAACGAACAGGGTCCGACATCGCTGCAGGGAACGCGTGGCGTTACATCGAAGGTAAGGGCAATGTTCAGTCCTGGACTCACGCAGAGGCATTTGCCGAGACACGTCTCAAAACCCACATCCGCGAATTCCCGGCACTGATTCGCGATCGAATGCTATGGAACAAGGTCTATCGTCGCAGTTTTTGGGATGAGTACGGATTTGAGTTCCCCCACATGCGCTATGAGGACTACCCCGTAGCGATGCTGGCGCACATCAAGGCGTCGAGCGTTGATGTGTACTCTGACAAGGTATACCACTGGCGCCAGCGTGTTGCCGAAGACTCAATTACACAGCGGTCGCTTGAGCTCGACAACATCAGTGATCGGGTCGTGTCAGCGGAGATGGTCCTAGATTATGCCAACCCCGAGGGTGGGGAGATCGTCGAGCGCATCCACAGCTATTTTACTGATATCGATATTGTCACTCTCGCCACCGCTCTTGCGGAAGGATCTGAAGAAGAACACGCGGAGATTGGTGCTCTTGCTGTACGTCTTGCACGTCGTTTGCAGCCCGTTCGTCGTTGGACCACACCCTTGGCGCGAAGTATCCACGCTGCGCTCGTTCGCGGCGACCTGGAGGGAGCTGCTGTACTTGCTGCACGACGGCGCAAGGGCAGCAGGGAGGAAGTCCTCCGCGCCTTCCTGAAACCCAAACGAATCGTCCATTTGCCAAAGCTGGTAGCAGATTTCATCGTGGGCGATAGCGCCTTACCTCGTATCAAAGGTAGGAATTTGCGCTCACGTGTCATGGAAGTCACCCGCGTCGAGGACTCGACGATGGTGCAAGTCGAGACGAAGTTGCGACGCGCGCTCCTTGAGCGTGCAACAATCACGGCGGAGCTTCGCTCTAGTGGCAGTGTGATCTCTCTCGACGCGAACGTCGCTGCTCTGAATGGTCAGCGTGCCACAACGGAGATCCCGATTCCAGATGCGCTCGTTGAACAGCTCGGAGAGGTTCCCCATGAGCTGATGGTTCGGGTTGCTGTGGGGCCGATGACATGGGAAGGGCCAGTGAATATCGGACGTGGTCAAATCCCCGATCCCTTTGAAATGCGCTCCGGAGCGTGGGTTGTTGCTTCACGTTGGGAACCAAGGTCGTACTCACTCTGGATACGCCGAGCCGAACAGAGCACGATTGCAGATGTGGAGATTACGCAGGATGAACTCGTTCTTCGTGTCGATCCTGGCTTTAGCTTCGCAGCTATTTTGCGCCCAGACCCGAGTGACCCTCTCATAAGTCGAGTCGAGAACGGTGTCGCGCTTTTCTCCCTGAAAGACGTGATCGATGATCCTGCCGACGATCCGGTTACTGGCCGTGCCTACCGCGATATCGTCGCTCTCAGTGCTGCTGCGAAGGAGCGTGTGGCAGCAGATTCATCCTCGACGGTATCCCTTGTGAGTGCCGCTACTGGTAGCGATGACGCCGTCACCCCTGGGCAGCTGGAAACGGATGTCGTGCCATCAGGAGTTGACGCAGGGTTGGGTGTCGTGGAGGATCGCCATGCGAATCCAGCTGACGCGCATGGGGAGCTAGATCGCGCAGGAGTGACGCCGCTGCTGCTCGCGAGTGTCCCTGGCGACGAGACCATCTATGGCGACCATGCTGTTCGAATTTGTCGATCGGTTACCGGATCTGCAGAGATCCAACACACACAACTGCATTAGGTGGCGAGAGCTTTCGACAAGTGATCCCAGGTTTAGCCATACTCACCTGATCGTGTATGCACCTGGTGTGTTCTTCGTGCGCTGGGCGGTGCCAGTCGTTATGGTAAGGCAGTCGAAGTTGGGAAGAGCATGTGTAGGGAAGCGGGTCGCATGGTGAACTCATCTGCTGCGGAACCATCTGCTAAGAACGCACCGATCTCAGCTCGAGGGCGCATCGCATGGTACGACAATGCGCGTTGGTTAGCTGGGTCGTTGGTCGTCACCACGCATGTGACCGCTGCGCACATATATGGAGGAACCCCTGGTGTACGAGGGGGAATCGCAGACTGGTTCCATTCCGTCGCCTACCCCATGCGGCTGCCTTTGTTTTCCCTATTGGTCGGGTTTTTCACCCCGGTGCTGCCAACCAGCAAAGACTTTGAAAAGCTCCTTCGTTACGTGGCAATTCCCTTCGCGTTAGTGACCTGCCTCCATGTGCTGTGGGGTATCTACGCTGAAGGGAAAGTGACGTTTGACCCCGTCGTTGCCCCCTACACTCTCTGGTTCATGTTCGCAGTACTGATATGGCGAACCCCGGCCCGTACTTATGGCGCTTTCGAAACCCTCTGCTGCTCTCCATCGCGATTTCATTGTTTGCTGGTCAGTTCCACAGTCTTTGGGTGTTTGGGCTGTACTCCACGCTTGGCATGATGCCGTTCTTTGTGATGGGAATGAAGCTCCGGCATGAGCACAATTGGCTTGAAGAAAGGTCGACACGCCGCACATGGGCGGCCGCACTGATCGTGGTGGGCTGGGTTGCGCTGATCACGGCGCTATTCTTCACCGCAAACCTTCGGCGGCCAGCGATGGGCATGGTGACGTCCTACCAGGCGGACAGCCTTGCAGGGAATATTTATGGGATGGGTGAGAGGCTGCTTATCCTCATTCTTGGTGGAGTGACAATGCTGGCAGCGCTGTATCTCATGCCACGTAAACGCATTCCGGTGATCTCGTACATCGGTGCAGGCGGATTTACGATCTACCTTCTGCACGGGCTAGTGCTTACTGTTATTTGGCATTTCACTGGCCCAATCCCGTCGAAGGATGCATTCCGATGGTGGATGTTCCCGGGCTTGGTGCTGGCGTCGTTTGCGTTGGCAGCGCTACTTGGCTCGCGGCCGGTTCGTTGGTTGGCGCGGCCGATTGTTCGTCCGAACCTGTCTTGGCTCTACCGAAAAGACGCAGAGGGTGAGGAGCGGTAGTGCCATCTCCATCGGTGGTAACGAGGTGGTCCTGCGTGCGCAGGCTGGTCTGCGTCACCTGGGTTTGATGGCGCTGACACGACGATGCCCCACCCGATCTTCGGGTGGGGCATCGTCGTCGTGGGTCAGGCGATCTTGCCGACGCCGCGGTAAGCGTTGGTGATGGAGGAGTACGGCGACTTGAACACCACGCGGACGTCGTGGCCGCGCAGGTTCGGGATGGAGCTGATCCAGTAGCCGTTCGAGTTGGTGGGGCGTGTCGTGGCGCGGGTCACCCAGTTGCCGCCTGGAGCGCGTGTCTGGATGATCACGCGCTGGTTGCTGAGACGGCTCTGGTCGCCCCATGTGTTCCACACTTTCAGGTGACCGTAGACGTACACGCGGCCGTTCTTGGAAGGCCGCGGCGCACCCGAGGCAGGCGTGAGCCAGCTGACCTGCTTCAGGTTGCGGCACTGGCCCTGGGAGTTGCCGTCAACCTTGTTCAGTGTGCCGGTGACGGTGCTGCGGTTGGACTTGCACACGATGTTGCCGTCGACGGTGTTGCGCATGAGGCGGACGGTGCCGTTGTTCTGAAACATCTCAATGTTGCCGTCGACGGTGGTGGTGCGGACGAGCGCGCCGTTGCGAGCGTTCTTTGAGATGACGTTGCCGTCGACGCGGTTATTCACGATGGTGAACCAGCGGTTGTTGAAGCCCTCAATGTTGCCGTCGACGCGGCTGCTATTGACGTTGAGGCCAGCGTTGCGCCCGGTCGTGATGTTGCCCTTGATGGTGGATTTGAAGATCTGGCAGTAGCCGTTGGCGGGGACGACGACGTTGCCGTCGATGGTGCGGTTGGAGATAGTGCCGTTACAACGGTAGTCGTCGGCCACGGCGTGTTGAGTGCCGGCGACGGTGGTGGCGCCGAGGCCTAGGGCAAATAGCGAGGCGCTGAGGATAGCGTTCAGCTTCTTCATGGTGGGGCTCCTTCTACGGATTGTTTGATGACACCAACGTAGGGAGCAGTGGTGAGGGCAGTGTGAGAGGTTTGTGAGAGATCTCTCATCTGCGGAGACGAGAAGCCCCTGCCTGCGGGGTGCGGGCAGGGGCTTCTCGAGGCTGAATCAGCTAGATAGAACGTCGGCCAACGTCTCGATCACCTGCGTCTGCTGATCGTCGGTGAGATCGGCGAACATCGGCAGCGAGAGTTCTTCGGAGTAGAAGCGCTCGGCGTTGGGGCACATGCCTCGCTTGTAGCCGAGATCCTCAAACACCGGGTGCCAGTACACGGGGATGTAGTTGACCTGCACACCGATGCCGCGCTCGCGCATCTTCTCGAACACTTCGCGGCGCCGTCCGCCGAGGATGCGGGCGGGGTAGAGGTGCCAGATGGGGTCGACGCCGTCGCGTACTGTGTGCGTCTCCACACCGTCGATGCCGGCGAGATCATGCTGGTAGCGCTCGAAGATCTCGCGTCGACGCACCTTGAATTGCTCCAGACGCTGCAACTGAGACAAGCCGAGGGCGGCGTGCACGTCGGACAGGCGGTAGTTGAGGCCCCACGCGTGCACCTCCTGGTGCCAGGGACCCTCGTCGGGGTAGCGCATGCGCGCCTTGTCGCGCACGAGGCCAATGAAGTGGAACTCGTGCGCACGCTGGCCGAGTTCTTCGTCGAGCGTTGCGACGGCGCCGCCCTCGGCGGTGGTCATGTTCTTCGTCGGGAAGAACGAGAACGTAGTGATGTCAGCCACGGAGCCGACGGAGCGCTCCCCGATGTGTGAACCGATGGAGTGGGCGGCATCCTCGACGGTGATCGCCCCTGCACCGTGAGCGATCGCGTTCAGGCGGTCGATCTCGACGGGCTGGCCAGCGTAGTCGACGCCTGCCACCACCCTCGTGTTGCTGTTCACCAGGGCTTCGACGGCGTCGGGTGCGATATTGGCGGTCTCGTCGATGTCCGCGAACTGCACCTTGGCGCCACAGGCCAGGGCGCCGGATGCTGTCGCAACGAACGTCATTGGCGTGGTGATGACCTCGTCGCCTGGCCCAACGCCCGCAGCCGCATACGCGATGTGGAGCGCGGCGGTGCCGGACGTGCAGCTTACGACGCTCTTGGCGCCGGTGTACTGCGCGAGGGCCTCCTCGAAACGTGCGACGAACGGGCCGGTAGTCAACCAATCGCCGCGCAGCACCTCAGCGACGGCCTCGATGTCGGCGTCGTTAATGGACTGGCGTCCGTAGGGAAGCATCGGCTCAGACCTCGGTTTCGAGGATCTTGATCATTTCTTCGCCCGTGAACCACAGATCGTTGCGGTCGGAGGTGTAGTGGAAGCCCTCTGGCACCGGGGTGCCCTCGGGCGCCTCGTAGCCCCACGTAGCAAGGTCGGGCTGCATGACGTAACGCGTATCGCTCACCTGGATGGTGCGTCGACCCTCCTCAGCAGAGATCATTTCCTCGTGCAGCTTCTCACCCGGGCGAAGGCCAACCTCGTGCATCTCGGCACCGGGAGCAACCGCTTGCGCGAGATCGGTGATCTTCATCGACGGGATGCGTGGTACGAACAGCTCGCCACCCTGCATTTCTTCGAATGAATCGACGACGAACTGCACCGCCTGCGGAAGTGTGATGAAGAAGCGCGTCATGCGGAAATCGGTGATGGGGAGGGACTTACCCTCGGCCGCCAACTTGCGGAAGAACGGGATCACGGAGCCGCGCGAGCCCATCACGTTGCCGTAGCGCACGACGGAGAACCGCGTCGGGTAGGCGGCTGCGTAATGATTGCCCGAGATGAAGAGCTTGTCAGCGGTGAGCTTGGTGGCGCCGTAGAGGTTGATGGGGGAGGACGCCTTGTCGGTGGAGAGCGCGACGACTTTCTTCACCCCGGCGTCGATGGAAGTCTCAATGACATTCTGCGATCCCATGACGTTCGTCTTTACGAATTCGTAGGGGTTGTACTCAGCGGTGTCCACCTGCTTGTATGCGGCGGCGTGCACGACGTAGTCGATGTCTTTCATGGCGCGCGCGAGGCGGTGCTGATCTCGGATATCGCCCAGGAACCAGCGCAGACGCTCATCGTTGTTGAACATCTGACGGCACTCGTACTGCTTGAGTTCGTCGCGGCTGAAGACGACCACGCGGCGGGGGTTGAAATCCTTGAGCACGCGCGTGATGAACGCCTTGCCGAAGGAACCAGTGCCACCGGTGATGAGGATCGACGAATTCTCGAGAAGGCTCACGAGTACTCCTATGTTGTGAATGAGACAGACGGAAGCGGGCATGCCACCGCACAGTTACCGTTGGCAAAGCTTACCATTTGAGATATGGACGCCCACCAATCCTTGCCCCTACACGTCGCGATCCGTTGCGACGCGCTTTCTAGCCGCGGTACCGGACATCTGGTACGGCAAACCGCACTCGTGCAGGAATTGCGGTCCAGAGGACATATGGCAACGCTGTTTGGAGAGTGTGACGTCCAGTGGGCTCGCCAACAGGCAGCCTCCGTCGGGCTCGAATTCGTGCCACCTGCCGACGACTTCGTGGCGCAGCTCACCGCAGCCGGATGCGACACGCTCATGATCGACGGGTACGAGTTTCCAACATCACTCGGCGCTGACGCGCGGGCAGCAGGATTCCCTGTGGTGGCCATGGTCGACGGCGACTTCGGGCGCCACCAGGAGGCCGACATCTATGTTGATCAGAACCTCGGCTCCGACGATCCTGGCCTGCCGAATTGGCTTGTCGGGCCCGAATATGTGCTGTTGCGCGACGTCGTTGTGCAACGACGCGGCACCCCCCACCCAGCGAATGAGCCTCCCAAGGTGCTCGTGGTGTTCGGCGGGTCTGACCCCTTCGGTGGATGTCCTGTCGCCGTCGAATTGCTGCTCTCGACGGGGCTGCCAGTCCACGTCGTGGCGATCGCTGCGTCGCCAGAACGTCGGGCCTCGCTTGAGGGGCTGGAGCTTGCCGACGGTCAGTCGCTCGATGTGCTGGGCACGCAGGACGACCTCCCCGGCCTGGCGTTGACGTGCGACTTCGTGATCTCCGCATCAGGTTCGAGCGTGTGGGAGTTCGCCTGCCTCGGCATCCCCACCGGGCTCGTATGCGTCACGGATAACCAGATCATCGGTTACGATGCAGCGACGGAATCCCTCGCCGTCCCGGTGGGCCACCTCGAAGCGCTGCGTAGCGATCAGCAGGCCCGCGCCGCCGCCTCTGTCGCACTCGCCCGGATGCTCGAAGACCGGGCATGGCTTGACGAGCTAAGCACCCACGCATGCACGCTTGTAGACGGTAAGGGCCGCGAACGCGTGGTCGACGCGGTCGCGGCCCTTACTCGTTAGAGGTTTACCGAGTCCTGGTGATAGTCACCGAAGGTGAGCGGACGACCCCCGTCGGCGTTACGACAGCTACTCGGTATCGCGTGGTACCCAACTTGTTGGAGCCGTAGGTCAGAGGCACTGCGTAGAAACCGCTGGAGTTAGCGGTGCGCGTCTGGGAACGCGACCAAGCACCGCTCGGCAGCTGCACCTCAGTAAACACCGTGACACCCGAGACTCCCGTGTTTCCCCAAACATTGGTTACTTGGTTCACGGGTTTCGTGCCAGCCGTGGAAGCACTCGGAGTGCGAGTCAAGAATGTGGACGGGGAGTAGTAGACCACTCCAGCTGATGTTTGTACACCCACTCTGTAGCGGTATCGCCCCACCACGTTTTGCCCATAGGTGAGCGGCAACACGAACTTCCCAGATGACTGCGTACGGCGTACCTGCGACACAGACCACTTGCCATTGGGGAGCAACACTTCGGTGAACACCCGTGCGTTGGCCAGTCCGGTGTCGCCCCAAGCGTAAGTGGTCGCACCAATGATCTTCGTGCCTGCGGTTTCAATCGAGGGGATGCGGTACAGGCTCACCTCATCTGAATAGATCACACCGTCGGGTGTCTGCAATCCCACTCGGTATACGGTGGTGCCGAGCGAATTTGATCCGTAGGTAAGAGGAATTACGTACGAGCCATTGGTCTGCACGGTGCGGGTTTGTGAACGGGACCACTTGCCGTTTGGCAGTTTCGCTTCTGTGAAGACGGTGGCGCCTGGAGTGTTTGTTGTGCCCCAAACGTAGGTTGTCTGACCAATCTGTTTCGTGTTTGCGGTATGTGCAGTGAGTGCGCGCTCGACATCGACGAGGGTGCTCTTCCAGAATCCTTGACGGCTTGTAACCGAGATGCGGTATTGGGTCTTGCCTGGGGCCCCTTCATCGATGCGTAGGACGTAATTGCCCTTAGCATCTGCGGTGGTAGAACCAACGAGGCGCCAGGTCTTGTCAGGCATCTGCACCTCGGCGCGAACCGTTCGACCGGGTGCATTCGTGGACCCCTGGACCAGTCCGCCGGCATCCGAAGAAGCGGTGATGGTAGGAATGTCCGTTGGCTGCCACTGCTGAACCCGAATGTAATCGATCAGGTCATGCTGTGGCTTGAAGACCTCATCATCACGGATGAATGGAGCCCAACCGTCGAGACGTGCCACCTTTGTGCCCGCCACGATTCGCCACTTGTGGTTCTGCATGACGCTATCGAACTTGGCCTGAGAGACAGATCCGTCGCCCTTCGTCCCGGTGATGCCAAAGGACTCAGCGACGATCTCTTCGCCAACCTTTTCAGTTACAGGACGGCCATCGACCATGTAGCGGATGGATCGTCCGTCGTACTCCATCCGGAAGGTGTGCCACTTTCCGGGGAGGTCGACGTCGATGCGAGGCTTGCTTGACGCGTAGTGACGAACTCCGTCTTCGTCATGCCAACAACCGGCGAATGTAGACATGACCGCCTGCTTGGTGCCCCAGACTTCCACCAAGTCAAGTTCACCGGTGTCCTTATTCTCCGGCGTCGCTGACTTCCACTGGCAGTAGCCAGCGTCGTTGTGCATCCAGGTTGTGGTGGTGATGCCCTTATGTGGAGAGTCTAAACGCACGCGGGCTTCGAAGGTTCGGGGAATCCCGATTGCGTAGGGGCTGTCCATTTGGGCGCTGCTGTAGGCGGTGCTGGTGCCCCGGGGACATACGGCGCCATCGAGCTGGGCGTTGGCATCGTTGGCCTCCTCGCCCGGGCGCAGGCAATGCCGCATGGTAGTCAATTGCAGGGCACTCGTGCCGTCGGGAAGCTTGACAATGGAAATGTTCTCAGCGCGCGACGTGGATCGAGATTTGGTGGTCTGGGCGTGGATGTTCCAGTCCTTGGAGATTCTCTCGCTATTGAACTCGTCACCGTCGGATAGATCGTCCGCAGGGCGATTCCAGAAGATGTGCTTCCACGACGTAGTGCCTACGAGATACACGTTGTCGTTGTTCGCTCGCGCCTCGATGCGGAAGGTCTTGTCATTGAACTGTTCCCAAGAACCTGTCCAGCTATTTGGCTTGAGTTTGAACTCTTCCCCTGTGGCTTCATTCACTGCCCAGTAGTTGACATGCAGAATGCCGGGTACCCAGACGATGTGCTTCACGTCGTTGTATTTCGGCTCACCGGGTGTTACGACCTGTGGAACCGACAGCTCCCACGAGCTCTCAACGCCAGTGGCGGTCTGGACCGCTGTCACAGTGACGATTTTGCGTCCCTTCGACGTATCGATCTTCTGCTTCCCGGTCACGGTTTTACCGTCGATGCGGTATTCCACACCGGGCACCGTCGGAATGATGATGGTTGACGTGGGCTTGTCTACGGTCGGCGCCGCAGGCTTGCGCGGGAAGGTGTGGGTCCAGGAGGTGGTGCCGGTCAGGAGTTTTGCGGCGGAGTTGGGGCGGGCTTCGACGCGTATGGTCTGGCCTTCATATTCGGGGATGGTGGTGTAGCTGTTGGAGTTGAGTTTGGTTTCGGTGCCGTCGGGGGTGATGAGCCAGTAGGTGACGCCCCAGTGGCTTGGTGTTTTGATGGTGAGCTTGTTGTCGTCGAAGGTGGGGGCGTCGGGGGTGAGGACGTCGGGGAAGGAGTGTGTCCAGGTGGTTTGTTGGCCGTCGCTGTCGCGGGTTGCTACGACGGTGACGGTGGTGGCGGTTTTGGGGTTGGTTGTGACCTTGAAGTCGCCTGGGGGGACTTCAGTGCCGTCGACGGTGTAGGTGACGCCTGGCACGTCGGGGATAACGATGGTGGATGTTTCATCATTCCACTCCGGTTCCGCCGGTTTCGCCGGGAAGGTGTGGGTCCAGGAGGTGGTGCCGGTCAGGAGTTTTGCGGCGGAGTTGGGGCGGGCTTCGATGGTGACCGTTTGACCCTTGTACTCCGAGACGGGGACGTAGCTGTTGGAGTTGAGTTTGGTTTCGGTGCCGTCGGGGGTGATGAGCCAGTAGGTGACGCCCCAGTGGCTTGGTGTTTTGATGGTGAGCTTGTTGTCGTCGAAGGTGGGGGCGTCAGGGGTCAGCACGCGGGGGAACGTATGCGTCCACTTCCACTGTGTGTTGTCGCTGGTTCTGGTTGCGACAACCGTCACTTCAATGCTCTGATCTGGGCTCGTACTCACAGTGAATGGCCCGGCAGGTGCTTCAACGCCATCGACGGTGTAAGTGATGCCCTTGATATTCGGGATGTTGACGGTGGAGTTGGAGTGGTCCCAGCCGGGCTCCTTGCCCGTAGCTGGGAATGTGTGCTGCCATGAGGTAACGCCGTTAAGGTTCACGGCCCTCGTATTGTTCGAACGGGCCTCGACAGTGACGGTCTGGCCCTCGAACTCAGGAACAAGCTTGTAGCTGTTCGAGATGAGTTTGGTTTCGGTGCCGTCGGGGGCGATGAGCCAATAGGTGACACCCCAATGGGAGCCTGCCTTGATGCTGTAGTCCGCGTCCCGGAACGTAGCAGCTGTAGGCGTCAGCTGGAAGGGGAATTCATGGGTCCAGCTTTGTTCCGCGCCGTCACTAGTGCGCTTGGCGATGATCGTGACTTTAATGCCGCCTCGCTCTGACGGCGTTACGGGGAACTCTCCTGCAGGAGCTTCGACACCATCGACGGTGTATGTCACACCCGCAACGTCAGGGATGATGACGATGGAGCGGGCATCATCGTAGGTAGGCTCTGTGGCTGAAAGGGCAGTTGGACTGACCGGAGCGGCTGAGTCCGTCGGTGCCGCTATGGCAGTTGGGAACAGCACCGAGCTTCCCAAAATGGCTGCCAGAAGAGAAACCAAGAGTTTTTTCATGCTGCATTCCCCTTAAACGTACGGCGCATCTCCGCGCACGCAGTGAAGTATAATGGCGGCGCCCGAAAAATGTGTACCTCACCCTGTATTCCGTATGTGAGGGCAGCGGGGGAGTCATGGCTCGGGAGGTAAGGCTCGGCAATCTCAGTAGATGACGCTGTGAGAGTAGGCTGGCCAGTATGCGTACCCGTGTGGTGATTCAGTCTCGTCTTTCGTCGTCCCGGCTGCCTGGCAAAGCGCTCATGACCGTTGGAGGCATGCCGCTTGTCGAGCTGGTTGCCCGTAGAGCCTCCCGTACTGGGTTTGAAGTCGTGGTGGCTACGTCGGTGGAGATGTACGACGACCGAATCGCCGCCACCCTCCAGCCTGCCGGCATCCGTGTGCTTCGGGGCTCCCTCGACGACGTTCTCTCGCGCTTCCTCGATGCGACATCCGACCTTGCCGAGGACGACCGCGTGGTGCGGTTGACCGGCGACAACCCCGTCGCCGACGCGGATCTCGTTCAGGAACTCATCGACGAGATGGACCGGACCGGGCGTGAATACGGACGCGTCGACATCAACGTCGTACCCGAGGGCCTCGGCGTCGAAGTGTTCCCGGTACGGTTGCTGCGCCAGGCCGGCAGGGAAGCCGTCGACTCGTACGACCGCGAGCACGTCACCCCATGGATCCGACGCCACACAGACGAACTGCTCTTTGCACCCCGACGCAACCCCGGCAAGCCCGCGGTCTACCGCGCCACCGTCGACTGCCTCCATGATTTCATCCGCGTCTCCCGACTCTTCGACGGCTATGCCGACCCCGTCACCGTCCCTTGGGCAGACGTGATGGACAGCCTCGTCGGACACGTGCGAGCGCTCGGGCCGATCGCCCACGTGGTGCCCGACGTCGCACCGCGGCTCACCAGCCTGGTACTCGGCGTGGACAACTTGGGATGGAACGGTAAAGAACATGAGGCGGCGACCATCCGCGAGGTATTCACCCGGGCGGTAGAGGCCGGAGTATCCGACGTCGTGTGCACCGCCGACGCAGCCCCCCTGGTCGCGACCGGGCTGCTGCCCATGCTGAAGCAGCGTATGGGCGTCTCTGTGGTGCTGCCGTCCGTCATCGAGTCGCCGGCGCCCGAACTGGAATTGCGCTACCGCATCGAGCGCGCGCGTACCGAATCGGGGCATGCCGCGCTACGTACGGTGTTCTTGCAGGAAGCTGACCTCGTCTCCGAACACGCCCGAGCGTTCCTCGACGTGCTGGCTGACTACCGGGAACGCAACGTGCTGAAGGAAATTGGCGCCGTGGTGAGGCCTGACGGTGCACTCAAGCCCGGAGCGATTGCCGAGGTGAGTGTCGCTGCGACGTACCTGGGCGATGACGCGGCATCCGAAACCCTCGCCGAGTGGCACGGCGCCGGAGCGATCACCGTCGGTATTGCCCCTCAGGAGGCCAAACAACCGCAGATCACTGCGCAGGTTCGCAGCGACGCAGTCGACACTGTCGTGGTGCAGCCGGTCGGACGCCGCGAGCTCACCAGCCTGCTTACCACCGGATAAGACCGGGCTCAGTACCAGCGGTTGCGCTGCCAGAAGGCGTACGCAGCTGCGTAGCCCCCGTAGCGAGACTTCACGTAGCTGTACTGCCACTTGAGCGCGTGCACCGGATCTGCCCAGTTGGGCCCCAGCTTGCTGCACGGGTAGGCCTGCGGCAGTCCGCACGCACCCGAGCTGCGGTTCACCGCACGCGGGTTCCAGCTCGATTCCCTGGTGACGATCTTGTCTGTATACACCCAGTCGGACGAGGGGATTCCCGCTTGACGCATCCAGGTGTATTTCATGCTCGAGCCGGCCGACGTGCCGCTGACTCGTCGCAGCTGGACGGTGTTCGTGCGGGCGACGTGCCCGTCGGGGTAGCGGCCAGCCACGCGGAAAGACCGGATACCTGCGCTCGACGCGCCGTACGTGAGTGGCAGCGTGTACCCACCGGATTTATTCGTCTTCCCGGTTTGGGAGCGCGACCAGCGACCGTCGGGGAGTTTCGCTTCCGTCCACACTTCGATGCCTTCGCCGTCGGCGAATCGACCCCACGCATTCGCAGTTGCGCCCACCATTGCCGTGGATGCGGACTTCGCCGTCGCGCTGCCACCGAAGCGTGTGAAATTGAAGGGCGATGAGTATGCGATGGTGCCATCGTCATGGCGGGTCCCGACTCGGTACTGGTATTCGCCGGAGGTGTTTTCACCGTAGGTGAGCCTCAGTTGGTATTCGCCGTCGGCGTTCAGCGTGGCTTGTTGTGACCTAGACCAGCGGCCGTCGGGCAGCTTCACTTCGGTCCACACAGGCTGGGCTGCTGCCTCGTCGACGCTGCCCCACACCTTGGATGCAACGCCGACGTGGCGTTCGCCCGAGTGGGAAGCCGTCGGATTGCCGACGCGGGTGAGTGTAGCCGGGTCGGTGTAGACGACCTTGCCGTCTGGGTATTTACCACCGACGCGGAACTTGTACTCTCCCGCGCTGCCGTGACCGTAGGTGAGTGGAATCGCGTAGAAACCATCCTGGTTGGTGGCCCGCTCCTGGGATTTCGACCAAGCTCCATCGACGCGGGCTTCAGTCCACACTTGGATGCGCTCGCCGTCGGGGAACGTGCCCCATGCATTCGTTGGGCTGTTGGCTGGCTTGGAATCGACGGTGCTGATCGACGGCTGAGGCGCCGCCTTGGCGTCGGATGCGGTGCTCGGGGTCAAGGCGATGCCTGCCGACACGGCAACGGCGCCAGAGATGAGGGAGCGCAGCGAGTGCATGAGTACAGTCCTTATCTAAGAAAACCTCAGGGAATGCTCAGTATATTCTCATCATTGGGTGATGCTGCAACATCGCGGCCTAAGCAAAGAAGGAGGGCGCCCCATCTGGGACGCCCTCCTCCTGCAGCAGCTGTGTTATTTAGTACACGACGACCTTGTCGCCGTTGCGGATCTGCTTGTAAATCCAGTCCAGGGTCTTCGCATCGCGGATGTTGATGCAACCGCCCGAACCAGGATGATTCCATCCCACACGAGCGAAGTTCGACGAGTAGTGCACGGCCTGGCCCCCGTCGAAGAACATCGCCCATGGCATGGCGGAGCCGTAGATGCTGGAGACGTGGTGCCGCGACTTCCAGTACACGTAGTGCACGCCGTTGCGCGTCGGGTGGCTGCGAGCACCAAAGCGGGCGTCCAGCACCTTCACGACCTTGCCGTTCATCACGTAGTACAGCTTCCGGTCCTTCTTCGACGCGCACATCACGCGGGCGCCGGAATAACAACGCGAATCAATGTGGTAGGCGGGGTTCGTGCGCCGGAAGGTGACAGCCTTGGTGCGCACGACGGTGCCGTTAGGGTAGCGGCCTGCGACGCGGTATTGGTAGGTGCCGGGTGTGTTGGCGCCGTAGGTGAGGGGGACGGCATAGAAGCCCGACGAGTTCGTCTTGCTGGTCTGGGAGCGGGACCAGGTGCCGTTGGGGAGGCGCACCTCGGTCCATACCTGGATGTGTGAGCCTTGGCTGAACGTGCCCCACGCGTTTGCCGTTGTGC
>JAEZVO010000020.1 GCA_023443125.1 Actinomycetes bacterium | reverse complement strand
ACCTCGATGCGTTGCCTCGTCGGTCTCGCTGCTCCCACCAAAGGTCAGGCGCTGGTGCTCGGGCAGCCCTACCGGGAGCTGGTGAACCCTGCCGCGCAGGTGGGCATCATGCTCGATGCATCGGCGCTTCACCCTGGACGCACCGGGCGCGAGGTGCTCGTCGAGGGGGCAATGCTCTTGGGGCTCCCCCATTCCCGGGTCGACGAGATCCTCGCGCTCGTCGGTCTGACACCCAAGGAAGCAAAGCGGAAGGTGAAGACGTACTCGCTCGGTATGTGGCAGCGACTCGGGATCGGGCATGCGCTGCTCGGGGCTCCATCGGTGCTGGTGCTCGATGAGCCTGCGAATGGCCTCGACCCTGCTGGTATCCGCTGGATGCGCAACCTGCTGCGAGACTTCACGCGGCATGGCGGCACCGTGTTGTTGTCTTCCCATCTGCTCCATGAGGTGCAGCAGATTGCCGATCAACTGGTGATGATCGGCCACGGCCGCGTTGTCCACGACGGCCCCATGGCCGAGCTGCTCGCCTCCAGCGAAGACCTTGAAGACATGTTTCTCACCCTGACCGCCGATACCTCTCGCGAAGGAGCACTCCGATGAGCATCGCAACCGCCACTCGCACCGACGTTCCCCTCGTCGAGACGCGACCGAAGCCGGTCACACTCGGCCGCGTGGTGGTCGTCGAGTTTCGTAAGTTCTTCCACACCGCGTCATTGCGGATGCTCATGTGCGCATGTCTCGCGCTGATGGTGGCCATGGCGATTGGGCTCGGGCTCGGATACACGACGATTTTCCACGACGTCGAGACCGGTCAGCCCATCTATGCGCCCTGGCTAGCTGTCGCCACCGTAATTCGGCTCCTGGTGCAGCTGGTGTTCCCGGCGCTCATCATTGTGCCGGTGGCCTCCGAGTGGACTAGCCGGTCAGCGATGACGACGTTCACCCTCGTTCCCCAGCGAGGAATGGTGGTTGGGGCGAAGGCGATCGTCGCGACGGTGGTGACGGTCGTCGGCTATTGCTTCATCGCTGGTACGGCACTGCTCACCACCTGGGCGGCTCGGCTCGCCAACAGCATCTCGCTCACCGGCATGTGGGCGGATTGGGGCGAAGTGGGTTGTGAGTTCACCGTCTGGTTCCTCACGATGGCAAGCGCGTTCGCCCTGGCTGTGGTAGTACACAACAGCGCTCTCAGCATCGCGATTGTGATCGGGGCTCCCATGGTGCTCCAGATCATTTCCCAACTTGGTGAGAGCCTCATGAAGGCGACCGAGTGGCTGAATCTGCAAACCAGCGCCACCCTCGCATTCCAAAGCGCCGATGCCGCCGGCGTCTGGAAACTCGTCGTCGCCACCGCTATCTGGGTAGTGCTCCCCCTAGTGTTTGGCACTCTCCGTACGCTGCGTCGCGAGGCGGCTTGAGCCCTGGGTTGGACCTCTTTAGTGCCCCAACCCACCCCACCAGAACGCTCTGACAAGCACCAATAGCCACCCGAAAGCCCTCAACAACCCCGAGGTTGTGAAACTCAGGTCACAACCTCGGCGGGTGCTCGCTGCCCAGAAACACAAGACTGTGGCGCTAAGGAGCCAGAGTGGCAAGTGCCACGACATAGGCACCATCGGGACGCTGGTAGCTGTACCCGCCTCCGGTGATGACAACGCGACGAATGAGTGGGTGGCGATTTCGATCTATCTTGCTGGCGAACCGGTCCAGTGATGCCACAGCTCCGTCGACAATGTCCTGATTCCACCCCAGCTTGGCTTCCACAAGCACTACTGTCCCGTCTCCAGTCTCCATGAGGGCATCCACCTCCACGCCCGAGGAGTCGCGTGCGTGATATACCTCTTGGCCCGAATACACACGAAGATCGTGCACCACTTGCGATTCAAATAGCTGTCCCGCATACGCCAAGTCACGCATGAGTGCATCGGGGCTACTCTCAAGGGCAGCCACAGCCAACGAAGGGTCTGCTAAATGGCGTTTGGGCTCTTTCCGGAGCGTAGCTTTTGACCTCAGGTGGCTAGACCACGCCGGTTGATCCTCGAGCGCAAACAGTCGGGTGAGCACCCCGAGATACCCACGCGTCGCATCACGAGACAGGTCAGCGTCTTTACTCAATGTCGACAAATTCATCTCCGTGGCAACACCACGAGCAAGGGCCAGAAAAAGCCTTCGAATTCGGACGGGATCGTGCGCTACGTCACTAACGCTGTGTACATCGACATCCACAAGGGATTGGAGGTAGTCACGCACGTTCAGCAGCATGTCATCCACAGTGTTCTTGAGGAATCCTGGCCACCCACCCGTGGCCAGTCGTTGGATAAGCTCCTCAAACGCCAGCGGTGACTCAGCAGCCTCAACTTCCTCCCCCCGCATAAGGCTGGCAACGCTGACACGCCCACTCGAATGTCCGCTCTCGTGCAGACTCATCGTACGCATACGCACTCGCGCAAACCGGCCAGCTCCACTGTGACGCGCCAGATCAGCACTGGGGGCAGCCGATCCAGTCAGAATAAACAGCCCCTTGTCCTGCGCCTCATCGACACGCCTTCTTACGAGGTTCCACAACTGTGGCTGCAGATGCCATTCATCAAAGAGGCGAGGCGTGGCGCCCTCCAGTAGTACGTGCGGCACGGTGCTCATGAGCTGTGCGACATTTGGGTCGGTATCGATCGCAACGGTACTTGCGGCAACTTGCATGGCAGTCGCCGTCTTTCCGCATGCCTTCGGACCCTCAATCACCACAGCGCCTGCGCGACGCAGGGCCATCTGAAGATCGACATCCGCTTGCCGTTGTAGGTACACATCAGTCCATTCGTCAATATATGAACCATCTAGTCGTCACTTTGAGAGTGTATCAGTCGTCAATTTATGAGCCCTCTAGTCGTCAGTTTGTGAATATCAGGTAGCTCACTTCTCGCGACGAGGGCTGACCAATCATCTTTCTTCGTCGCACCGCGGCCAGCGTCGATACGGGTAGTGCTCGTCCCGAATGCAACTAAGCAGCACCGAGTGGGAGCACCCAAGCATGAGTCGGGGGCTCGTTCAGACTTACCCGAACGAGCCCCCAACCCGAGTGTTGTTCCGATTGTCAGGAACTACTTCAGACGCATCTCCAGGTAGTCGACGCCCATGAAGAGCCCAGTCGACGCGTCATGCTTCCCGGCAGATTCAAACCGCAGCGTGTGCTTGCCAGCCTTGAGTTGGACGGTGCCCAGGGAGCCTTCGTCGGTAGTGACGCCGTCGGCATGGTGACCGTCGAACTCTCCGAGTTGCTTACCGTCGAGCATCACTCGCAGGTTCCCGTAGTCGCCCGCCTTGGAGTATCTGAGCGCAAGGTCGTAGGACCCGGCCTTGCTGACGTCGACGGTGAACTCAGCGAACTGGCCTTCGGCTTGCGGTTTCATCCACAGTTGCGCGCCGCCAGACCACGTCACGCCACAGCAGCTGCTCTGGCGCTCCATATCCATGTCGGCCTTATCGGCAGGCAGCAGATCTTCCAGTTCCATCCGCTTCGTGGTGTTGCTCGTCTGCGACGCAGGCTCGGAGAACTCGCCCGTCTTACCGCTGCTGTCGACGGCCCTCACGCGGTAGTACCAGGTTTCTCCGAGCCCAGCGTCGGTGTGAACGAACCCGGGCAATGGCGAGGTGCCGAGGAGGGTCTTCTCGCTGGGCTTGAAGCTGGCATCCTTCGCGCCGTACACCTCGTACTTCGCGACGGCGACATCGTCGGTCGCACGCGTCCAGTCGAGGGCGATACCGTTGCCCTCGGCAGTGGCATTCAGCGTGCGGATGCCTGTCGGCGCCGTCGCATCCGGCTTGGCCGCCGTGGTGCTACGCACCTCATACCGTGCGGCGCTCCAGGCCTGCTCACCCTCTGGCGTGAGGGTGACCGTGATGCTGCGTTTCCCGCGCGTCAGCTTAGGCGGCAGCATGAAGTCGTCTTCGAGCCAGCGATGATGCTCGTTGCCCAACGGCTGCAGCCATGTGCCCGCGTCCTGCCCGTCGACCTGCACCTTCGCGCGCTGGTACGCCTCACGCTGATCAGACAACCGGCGCAGCTGCACCACGTCGCTGTCGCGAGCAATATCGACGGTGAACCTCACCGCATCCTTGGTGGCACGCAGGGTATCGGTGACGGGGATCCCGTCGTGTTCTCCTTCGAAGGTTGCCCGCAGCTTCTGCACGTCACCGCTGCCGGCGTAGTTGTGCTCCTGCTCGGAACCCTGATCGCCCACGTCCACAGCGTCTGTGAGGCGAGCCCTAACGCGGCCGTCGTGCCCGTACCAGAAGGCTGTGGTGCCATACTCGGCCTTCGCTTGGTTGGAGCCGCCATGTTCGATGCCGAATGCCATTGTGTTCGAGAACGGCATGGCGTCAGAGACGAGAGTGCGCACCATGGAGTCGCACTTGTGCTTGCATCCGTTCACGCCGAATTGAATCGCCGTCGCTCCGACGAACGGCGTCGTGAAGGGCACCACCTCGCGGAAGTACCAGCCGCCCTCGTAGAAGTCCTCGGTGCCGGTGCCGTGCCACGCGGGTGAGTAGGCACCGTCGACGTGCACGCGCTCGTCGCCTTCGAGGTATTCACGGGTGTTACCGAATTCCATCTGGCCACGTACCGTCTGGCTGACGCCGACGATCTTGCCGAAGCCAGTTTGGTCGATCACCCGCCAGTCTTGACCGTCGACGGTATCCCCGCGACGTGACTGCGCCTGGAAGTAGCCGATCGACGGTTTCGCGCCCGACAGCTGTCCTCCGATGCGGCCCTCACGAGCCGTCGTGGCCGTGGCCGTGCCGACGGTGACGTCGACGTCGGATTCATTCACCAGCTCCACTTCCAGTGACTTCTTGTACGGCATCGGCCACCAGCTGGAGAACCACCCAGTGGTCTCGGGATCGACGGCGTAGAGCAGCGAGCGGACCTCTGCGCGGCTGAGTCCAACACCGAAGAACTCGCCGAACGGAGCGTCGACAGTCTGCTTCCCATCGACGGTGACTCGCAGTCGCAGGTCGCGTAGCAACGCGTTGCCCTCGAGCACATCGGGATCGGTGGCGACGGGATAGGTGTACGTCCTGTCCCCCTGCCATACCTGTCCTTCGACGACGTAGCCGTGGGCCTTCTCAGATTCTTCATTACCGACGTCGATCTCGTCAGTGCGCTTCCATTCGTCGCTTACTCGGCTGTCCACCCAGTAGCGGAATTCGTTGAAGTCATTCTCCTTCTTGGCGTATTCGGTCTTCACCGTCACCGATTGCTTTCCCTTGGTGACTTCGGCGGGCACCTCGATGGAGAGATCAAGCCACTGCCCTGCCGTCGACTTCACCTCTTCCCACGCGCCAATTTCTTTACCATCGACGGTGACCTTCGCCACCTGCCCCGCGATGCCTGAATCGAGGCGACGGGTGATCCGGACGCCGTTGTTGGCAGGGTCGATCTTGGCGGTGAACTGGCTGGAGCCACGGAACGCGCGGCCGTCATCGTTAATGCGCTCAGCCTCGTCGGGGGTCTTGACCTGCGGAAGCTGGAATCGCAGCTCGTTCAGCACACCCGCCTTACGCGCTGAGGCAACACGTTGGCTGCCACCTGCGGGGACGCTCAACTTCGTGGTGTCGGTGCTCGTCTTCCGTGCACGAGGCTTGGGATCTTGGTGACCCCACTGCTTGGCTGCGGCAAGCACGTCGGAAGGAACATCGTCGGGGTTGAAGGTGGGCACGCCCTGGGCATCCGCAAACTCGCGGATCGATACGTGGTGGAAGAGCGGGTTGTTGCTGGTGGTGACCTTCATCGACTCTCGATAGGTCATCGGCACCTTGATGGCGACACCGCCGGAGGATTCGTCGGCATTGGCGACGAATGGGCGCTGGAAGGCGCCACCGAGCTTGCCGTCCACGACATCCTGCAGCTTCGCGTCAAGGACAACCTTGCCGTCGAGCGTCACCTTGATGTTGCCAGTCTTGCTGACGTCGCCCCAGTCTCTGGTGAACCAGATCGACGTAATCTCTCCTGCGCCGGCATCCTCGGCGAGGACGCAGCCGTCGGCCTCTTCACGGAGGCAGGAGAAGGCACCGTCGAATCCGTCTTGCCAGTTGCCTCCGGTTTCGTCGAAGCTGGAGAATTGCTTGCTCGTCACTCCCGTTGGGATGAATGGCAGCTGGTCGAGATGCCGGAAGGTATCCCATCCGACGGGACCCTTCGCCGTGGATTTCTTCGGAGAGCGCCCGTGTCCAGGGTCAGCCTGGGCTTGTCCGATGTTCGCAGCCGGGGCAATCAAGAGTGTTGCGCCAGTGAGCAGCGCGAACACACCCTTGTGTAATCGCGTGGTCATGTTCGTCCTTTCGTAGCACGTGCCTGGTTGCTGTTGTTGGGAAAAGAACGGTGGAGCGCCGCAATCATTGCTGACGGCGACGCTCCACCGACTTCGATGTTGATTCAGAAGTTACTTATTAGAGAAGTCGAACTGTTCGTAGATCTCCGCTGCGTTCTCCTTCGTGACGGGAATGGTGGGCAAAATCTGTTTCGATCCAAATTCCTTGCCATCGATCATGAGCATGACGGTGTCGATGGCTTCCTTGGCTCCGGTCGGGTACACGAAGGTTCCTGCCAGCTGCCCCTGTTCGACGGCGCGGATGCCGCCGTCGGGAATGGCGAGGCCATCGATACCGATGAACTTGATGTCCTTGTCCTTACCTGCCGCGGAGGCAGCAAGCACGGCGCCGAGTGCCATGGGGTCGTTGTGGGCGTAGACCAAGTCGATCTGCTCACCAGATTGCAGCCACTGCTGCATATTCTTGGTGCCTTCTTCCTTCACCCACTTGGCGTCCTGATCCTTCACGATCTTGATCTTCGGGTTCTCCTTGATGGCGTCGCGGAAACCCTGATCGCGGTCAATCTGTGGCTGGTTGCTCATGATGCCTCGCAGCTCGACGACGTTGCCGCCGTCGGGGAGAAGCTCGAGGGCAAGCTTGCCGGCCGCTTCACCAATAGCGACGTTGTCACCACCGATAAACGCCGCGATGCAGTCGGTATTCACCGAGCGGTCCAGCACAATCACCGGGATTCCCTTGTCGCATGCCTGCTGTACCGGCGGGGTCAGCGGATCCGACTCATTCGGGGAGACGATCAGAATGTCCACACCCTGGGTGATGAATTGCTGGACTTGCGACACCTGCCGCGACGAATCCTGGGCTGCGTCAGCGATAGGCAGTAGCTCCAGGTTGTCGTGCTGCTTGGCGTAATGCTCGAGCTGAATGTTCAGCTGTGCGCGGTACGGCTCGGCGTTGTTCGCCTGCGAATAGCCGATGACGTACTTGTCTTTCTTCTCGAGCTCGACCGTCTTCATCGGACCGGGATCGATGTCCCCGGCAGCTCCCGTGTCGCCACCCTCCGATTCAGATTCGGAAGCGCCGGTGTCTTCCGACGAGGATGCGCTCGACTGGGCGCCTTCGTCCTTGCTGGGCGAAGACGAGTTGGAATCTGCGTTTGAACCGCAGGACGCTAAGGCGAGAGTGGAGGCTGCCACCAGAGCTCCCAGCGTCTTCAATGACCTGAGTTTCATGGTTTCCCTTTCTTTAGGTTGCTCAGATAGGTGCGGTCAGTGTGCTTCTTGAACGGCTGTCTTGTTGCGCCGTTTTCCCTTGCGGCGGATGGACTCGCCGATTTCGGTGAACAGTTCTGGGCGCTGGATCACCACGGCGACGATGACGATGATGCCCTTGATGATCATCTGCCAGTTGGCGCTGAAGTTGTTGAGCCCGAGCACGTTGTCGAGCAGAGTGAGAATCATGGCGCCGATGAAGGTGCCGATCGCAGTGCCCTTACCGCCCGCGAGGCTGGCCCCGCCAATGACGACAGCGGCGATCGCGTCGAGTTCATATGTGAGGCCGGCTGTCGGATCAGCCGACGCGTTGTACGCCGCGTTGATAGGCCCAGCCAGGCCGGCGAGAAAACCGGTGAAGGTGTAGACGAAGATGAGTACGAGCGTGACGTTCACGCCGGAGAGCCTGGCTGCCGTCGGGTTCCCACCCACGGCATAGATGTGTCGCCCGAGCTTCGTTTTCGAGAGAATGATCTGGGCGACGATCGTGATGACGATGAGCGCCAGCACGGGGAACGAACCGAGGAACGGCACGTCGAACAGTGGTGCGCCAGGCTGGCCCAGCACCTGGAAATCTCGTGAACCGGGAAGAATGCCGTTCTCGTCGTACTGCACGGTGCCGATGGAGACGTTGTTCGAAAACTCACGCACGATACCTCGGGCAATCGTCATCATGGCGAGTGTCATCACGAAGGCTTGTATCTTGAGGAGCGCAGTGCCGAGGCCGTTGATGAGGCCGAAGATGGCGCACACCAGCAGCGTCATCGGCAGGATTGCTCCCACAGACCAACCCTGCTCCACCAGCAGCCAAGCGGACAGTGTGCCACCAATCGCAAGCACGGAACCCACGGAAAGGTCGATGCCGCCGGTGATGATGATGAGCGTCATGCCGATGGCGAGAATGCCGCGGGGTGCGAAATAGGCCACGGCATTGGTGAGGTTATCCAGCGATAGGAAGCGATCAGATTGAGTGACGATGCCGATGATGATGATCAGCACCAACCCGAGATAGCCCTGTAATGAACCCATTAAGGGACGGATGCGCTGCCACGTCGTCGGCTTGTCAGCGTTCGATTCTTCACTCATGACTCTTGGCCTTCCTCAACCCCGTCAGTGACCGCAGTTGACTCTTGGACGGTGACCGCTTGGGTTCGATCCATGGCGGCCGACAGAATTTCTTCTTGATTCGTTGTCGCTGCGTCGAGCTCTGCCGTCTTCCGGCCTTCACACAGCACGACGATCTTGTTGCACATGCGCAGCAGTTCCGGCAGTTCTGAGGACGCCACGACGATGGCAACCCCCTGCTCGGCGAGCTCATTGACGAGCTCATAGATCTCGGCCTTCGCCCCCACATCGATGCCACGCGTGGGTTCGTCGAGCAGGATCACCGACGGCTTCGTCAGCAGGCACTTCGCCAGCACCACCTTCTGCTGATTGCCGCCTGAGAGTGTCCCCACCGCCGACTCGGCGCTCGGGGTTTTCACCCCCAAGGCCTTGATCTCGGAATCCACGAGACGTGCTTCGTCACGTTGTTTCACGAATCCGCCGGTGGTGAAGCGGCCCAGCGCGGCGAGGCTGGCGTTGAACTTCACGCTCATGTCGAGCAGCAGGCTTTGTTGTTTGCGGTCTTCGGCGACGAGCGCGAATCCGGATTCGATGGCGTGGCGAGGGTTCGTCGGTTGATAGGTGGCGCCGTCGAGCTCGATGTGTCCTGAGATGACGTTGGGCGGGTATCCACCGAATAGGGATTCGAGGGTTTCCGTGCGCCCGGCGCCCATGAGCCCTGCCAAACCGACGATCTCTCCAGGCCGCACGTCGAAGTCGATGCCCTTCAGTTCCACACGCCCGGCGAGAGCGTCGGGTTCGAGTCGCAGGTCGCGTACACGCAGGCGCGGTTCGCCTTGGGCATCGGCTGCGCCTTCTTCTCGTCGCGGTAGGTCGGAGACATCTCGGCCGACCATCATCCGAATGAGCTCTGCCCGGGATGTACCCGCCATGTCTTTCTCGCCGACCCAGCATCCGTCGCGAAGCACGTTGACGCGGTCGGCAATCACCTCAAGCTCTTCGAGGCGGTGGGATACATAGATGATCCCGACCCCTTCGGCAGTCAGAGAGCGGATCACGTCGAAGAGTTTTTGTACCTCGGCGTCAGCCAGCGCCGAGGTGGGTTCGTCCATGATGAGGATCTTCGCGTCGATTGAGAGCGCTTTGGCCACCTCCACCAATTGCTGCTCCGCCACGCGCAGTTGGCTTACCGGCGTCGTCGGCTCGAGGTCCAGCCCGACACGAGCGAGGAGCGCCTTGGCGCTGTCGAGGCTCTTCCGACGGTTGACGAACCCGCCCTTGCCTTGCTCTCGTCCTAGCCAGATGTTGTCGGCGATAGACATGGACGCCACAAGATTCAACTCTTGGTGGATGGTGGAAATGCCGAGGCGCTGAGAGTCCGTAGGGGTGTGCAATACGACGGGATTGCCCGCGAGCGTGATGTCGCCGTCGTAGTGGTTGAAGACGCCCGAGAGGATGTTGATCAGCGTGGACTTGCCCGCGCCGTTCTCGCCCAGCAGTGCCACTACTTCACCCGCGTTGAGCCTGAGTTCTACGTCACGAAGTGCGTGCACGCCGGGGAAGCTCTTCCCTATGCCTCGCATCTCGAGTAACTGCGTCGTCACTAGCGTCTCCATCCCAAAGCGGCTGTGCTCGGTTTCTATAGGTGAACCAGTGTTACACACGGCGGTGTCACTTTGAGGCAGTTTTTGTAATCGATATCAGTTCTTGGCTGACATGAGATCACTTCTACGAAGCTGACGTTACCGAGGCAACGTTGACGCTCCCTTTGTAGTGACATACGCTTCAATTGTCTATACAACCTCGATGAAGAGGGGCTGTGCGGACCGAGGAAGCAACGCGACGACTGCAGACCGCACCTCCTTCGAGAGCGACCTGGCACGTCACAAGGAAGGTGACATGAACACACCGTTTGAGCTGGCTGTCTGCGCAGAGATGCAGTTCCTCGATCTTCCACTCACCGAGCGGGTGAAACGCATCGGTGAGTTCGGCATCGCCGCCGAACTCTGGAACTGGCATGAGGAGCACGTCGATCTGGAAGCTATCGCTGCCACCGGAGTGCCTGTGCTCAATATGAACGCATACATCTCAGGCAACCTCACCGACAATGAAGAGATTGAGCGTTTCCTCGATACTGCGGAGCAGGGAGCAATCAAGTCCAAGATTCTGGGCAAGCCTCGGCTCAACTTCCACGGCACCGGGCTCGGCGAAGGAGGCTACCCGGTGAAGCCCGTACAAGTGGTAACGGGCGCCATGTGGGCGAAAGCTACGACAACGTTGCTGAGACTTGCTGACATCGCCGAACGGCATGACGTCGTCTACCAAATGGAAAACCTCAATCTTCCCGTGGATCACGCTGGCACGCCGTTCTCCCACCCGGACGATGTGTTGGCACTAGTTAAGGCTGTCGATTCACCTCGGATCAGGATGAACCTCGACCTGTACCACGCACAAATTGGCGACGGGAACCTCATCGCAACCTGCGAAGCCGCCCTGCCATATCTCGGAGAAGTACAGGTGGCGGATGTCCCTGGACGGTGTGAGCCTGGAACCGGTGAAATCAACTACCGCAACGTAGCGAAGCACCTGCATGCCATGGGGTACACCGGCACCGTGTGCATGGAGGCGTGGGCAAAACACGATTCCGTAAACGCCATCGAAACCTTCATAGCGACCTTCTCAAATCTCGACGACGAGGAGTAACCCGTAATGCGGGAAAGAGTAAGTAGTACCGAAATATGGTTCTCCCACGGGGAACCTATAGATATCCGAGCCGTAGTGGCTGCGCCAACACAGACGACGAGAACGTCAACATAGGGGCTGTTGCACGCTGGGTGCACTTGTCCTGTGTATCACGGTTGAGAACTGTGAAGCACAGGAGACGCAAGATTCGCGAGGCTCCGTGATCAAACTTCCAAAATACTGATCCAGCTGGGCATCAATTCCGTGCAGAATGATGGATGGCGTGTTGCCATTCGCGACGGGCGCTCCGCCTTTGTCAAAGCGAGGCGTCGCGTAAGCTAGCCAGATTTCCACGGAAAGCGAGAAGGCATGTCCTAACCAGGACGGATTCAGCGACAAGCGATAGAACTGCTTTACTAACGCGAAGGCCGCCCAAACCATCGGAGGGCTGGGCGGCCTTACGTGTGAGGCTACGCCGGTTGTTGAGACTCGGCGGTCTCCTCGCTTTCTGTGATGGCCTCTTCTGCCACACTGTGCCGTTTATTCGATTCTCGAATACTCAGCCAACGTGACAAACCAAGAACGGCAATGAGGATGACACCCCAGATGAAGTTTGCAGCGAATGCTGAACCGCCCCATCCGCCGAGCACCATATTGATTCCGGTTTGCAGCTCCTGCATCGCCAGTGCACCGAAGATGATCATCGAAATCCGTCCAGTGCCGCCATACGGATCGATGCCGGAGATGACAGCTACCAGGATCGCCTGCATGAGATAAGACGAACCGAAGCTGACGTTCGCAGCATTGGTGTTGGCGAACATCAAAATACCTGCGAAGGCAGCTAGACCGCCCGAGCAAACGTAGACGGAAATCTGGACCCGCTCAACAGGCATTCGCGCAAAGCGGGCTACTTTCGTAGACTCGCCGACCGCATAGGCCTGGAAACCGCGCTCGGTGCGAGTCGTGAGAATCGAGAACGCAAGGACAGCGAGCAAGAAGATGATGAATGGCAACGGGATCGCAGCAAGCGTCGCGGTGGCAAGACCGGACAGAGCTCCCGTGCCGTACACAGTCGCCCCTTTCGTAATTCCGGTTGTAATACCGGTGTAGACGCTCATCGTGCCGAGAGTGATAGGAATCGGGTGCACCCTCAGCGTCGCAACAAGATAGCCGTTGACGAAACCCGCAAGCAGGCCAACGGCAAATCCGGCGAGCAGCGCGACGAGGACTGCGGCCCCTCCCATGGAAGGGGCGAGCGCGTTTGTCACAAGTGCCACAGTAACCGCGGCGCCGTTCGCCACAGCGACGATTGACAGGTCAATCCCGCCGATGAGGAACGTCAGCCCAATACAGATCGCGAGAATTCCCAAGGGAGCGATCTGGCCGAGCATCGACTGCATGTTAATCAGGGTCGGGAACTGATGAGGTGCCATGAAGGACAGCACCACGGCCAGCAGAATAACCAGAGCAACCAGCGTGAGGCTGTGGGCTCTAGAGCCGAAACGTGAGTTCATTATTCGAACACCACCAATCCGCGTTTGCGCTGAATCGACCGGTTACGGATCGCCGGAACACAGACACCGAACAGAAGGAACGCACCAACGAAGAGTGACTGCCACGCCACCGGAATGCCCACCAATACGAGCGAGGAACCCACGATCGTAATGAGAAGGACACCGAGGAACGTTCCGAGAACAGATCCGCGACCTCCCATGACGCTGGTTCCACCGAGAACTACAGCGGCAAGCACGGTCATTTCCGTACCGACAAAGGTCGATGGATCTGCGGCACGGTTCATCGCTGCGTAGAGGATGCCGGCAAGTCCGGCGAGTGCTCCAGAGACGACGAAGGCTGAAGTGCGGATAGCGTCCGCCCGTACACCCATGCGCTTGGCGGCCTCCTCGTTGTCACCGATTGCGTAGATCTGACGCCCCCACCACACGTATGTCAGGGCAAGGGCAAGGAGGATCGCGAGCACGACATAGAGCAGCACCGAGGTATGCAATTGGACGGTGCGCCCTACTGACTGCATTTGGATCAGGTTACTCCTGGAAAACTCAGACATCTGCGCGGGAAGATCATGAATACGCTCGGTACCAACGAAAGCGAGGAGCGCCCCGCGGTACATCGTGAGCGTACCGATCGTCACGATCATCGACGGCAAACGAAGGAATGCCACAAGCACACCGTTGATCGCGCCGAGTAGGCCACCAATAAGCATGGCGAGCAGCACGGCTACGATGAAGGGCCCCTGGTAGTCCAGAGCCCGCAGCGTCACGGTGGTGACGTACATGGCAGCCACGGCCGTCGCCGATACCGAGATGTCAATACCGTTGGTCAGGAGCACGGTCATAACACCCAGTGCCATGATGCCGATGACCACCGTGGAGCGCGCGATGCCGAACAGATGAGCAGCTGACAGGAACGTCGGCGAAGCGACAGCAAAAATAATGCAGGTCACAATGATGACAACTGCCAGCAGTGCCTCACGACGTTCTAAGAGACGGTTAAGTACCTGGCTCACGCCGCATGTCCTTTCCCGTTGATGTCGACAATGTCGTCCTCTGTGAGTTCCTCGGCCGCTGCTCGCTGGGTGATCGTCCCGTCAAACACAAAGGCGATCTCGTCACACACGCTCAGCAGTTCGGCAGGTTCGTCCGAAATCAATAGCACGGCCACGTTGGAATCTGCCAACTCCCGGATGAGGTCGTGGATATCGGCACGAGAGCCGACGTCAACCCCAACCGTGGGATTGTTGAGAATGATGACCGATGGTCTGGGCGCCATACAGCGTGCCAATAGGACTCGCTGCTGATTACCACCTGATAGGGAACTCGCGGGCACGTCGACATCGGGAGCCTTGATCCGCAGGCGTTCCTGCCAGGTACGACCGAGTTCTGTGATCTTCTTGAGCCCGAGGAGACGCCCTTTGGAGCGGGTCTGCGCTAGTGAGGATGCAGCCATATTGTCGGCAATCGTCCATTCGAGGAAAAGTCCCTCAGTGAGACGATCGTCTGGCACGTACTGGATCTTGCCCTCGCTGCGGGCTTCCTTGAGTTCTCGTCCGGAGAGCTGGATGCAACCCTTTTCTGGCTTGATGAGACCTGCCAGGGCAAGGCCGATCTCGATCTTGCCGCAACCGACAAGACCAGACAGGCCGACAACCCGGCCCGCATGAAGCTCGACGTCGATGTCCCGAAAAACATCTCCGAGGCTTAGTCCCGTCGCCTTAAGCAGTGCGTCCCGTTCCGGCTCTTCCGCGACCGTCCGTCGCTCATTGACGACCTCCGTGCCGGTCATGAGGAAGGAGATACGCTCTTGGTCGTAGTGGTCGGCAGGGCCGGAGTCAACGATCTTGCCGTCACGAATAACGGTCACGTCATCGGCGATCGCAACGACCTCGCGCAGCTTATGTGAGATGAAAACGAAGCTAATCCCCTGCTCCGCCAGGGAGCGGACCGTATCAAGGAAGCTGTCAATTTCGGATTGGGTGAGGGCAGCGGTCGGCTCGTCCATGAGGATAATCCGTCCCTCAGAAGACACTGCGCGGGCGATAGCAACCAATTGGCGTTCCGCCGTCGACAGATCTCGCAAGGGAGTGTCCGGAGACAGCGTTAACCCAAGAGTTTCCAGCGCCTTGCGCGCCCGGTTGTTATTCTCTGCCCTGGGAACCTTACCCAGAGCGTTGCCGCTGCCGTCGAATCCGATGTTCTCAGCAATGGTCATGTTAGGGAATAGTGCAAAGTCCTGGTAGATCACCCGGACTCCGTGGTCGAGCGCCGTACGCGGCGTTACCTCATCAATGAGCTCACCCTCCAGCCATATCTTTCCAGAGTCCGGTTGGTGGGCACCGGCAATGACCTTCGTGAGGGTCGACTTGCCGGAGCCGTTCTCCCCCACCAATGCATGCACGGTACCGCGACGCACGACGAGATCAACATGTTGAAGCGCCTTGACCGTGCCAAAGGTCTTTGAGACATCTGCGACGGCGACGACTGTCTCTGATGAGCCGGGGTGGCCGCCCGTGGGGGCGGCCACCTGCTCGTCAACCGGCGCAGATTCGCGCTGGTTATCAGAAGTCATAATCGTCGGAGTTATCCTTTGTGACGTTGATCCACGCCTTATCGCCGTAGATCACCTTGCCGTCAATGGTGATATTGCCATAGCCCTCAACACCAAGATCCATGCCTTCTTCGATCTTCTTTCCATCGATGAGCATCTTGGCGATAACGTTCTGGGCATATGCGGCCATTCCCGGATCCCAGAACTGGATGACGTCGATGGCGCCGGTCTCAAGCAGTGCCTTCGTGTCCTTCGGAGTGGAGGTACCGACAACCGCAATCTTGTCCTGCAGGCCGGCTTCTTCCACGGCCTGACCCACACCCACAACGTCGGTCGAGGCAGAGCCCTGCACGCCCTTGAGGTTCGGGTGGGCAGAGAGGAGTTCCTGCATCTTTTCGTAAGCCTTCTGGGAGTCATCGCTTGTTTCGACGATGTCACCCACCTGCTTCATCTTGGGGTACTTCTCTTCCTGGTGCTTCTTGGCCGCGGTCACCCACTCCATGTGAGTTGCTGAGGATAGAGAGCCGACCATGAGAGCGTATTCGCCTTCCTCACCCATCTCCTTGGCAAGGAGATCCATGAGGTTGATGCCATAGTCCGCGTTCTGGAAGGCTTCAAGGTCGTAGTCGGCGTTCTCGATGCCGGGAGCCTCGTGCGTGATGACGACGATGCCGGCATCACGCGCCTTCTTCAGTGTCTGCTCAACAGCATCCGGCTGGAAGGGTGTGACGGAGATTGCAGCGACGCGGGAGGCAATGAGGTCCTCAAGAACCTTCACCTGGGCGGCAGCGTCAGCTTCCGACGATCCCTGGTAGTACGCGTTGTTACCCGAGTCTTTGGCGTACATCTTGGTCCCCTCTTCCATGCGGTTGAACCAAGAAATGCCGGTGAGCTTCGGAACAGTGACCATCGCGCTGTCGGCCTTCTGGCCTTCACCG
This sequence comes from Actinomycetes bacterium, assembly GCA_023443125.1. Lineage (GTDB taxonomy): Bacteria > Actinomycetota > Actinomycetes > Propionibacteriales > Propionibacteriaceae > Arachnia. Next base: position 7,393 of record JAEZVO010000020.1, on the reverse strand, counting down.
CCGGTAGCACCACCTTCGCCGCTGGTGGATCCTTCAGTCGTGCCACAACCAGCAAGTAGCGCGGCACTCGCGAGGACTGCAGTTAGGGTGCGGGCAATACGCCCGCGAAGAGACATCGATGCCATGAGATTGACTCCTTATCGGTACTGGTGCTGTAGGTACTGGAAATGAATTCGTTTTCTAGTTGGCCAAGACTTCTGCAATCGCATCAAACAGCTTGGTGAAGGCGACCTGGCCCGGGTCCTTGTGTCCGATCGACCGTTCCCCAACCCACGCGGCGCGTCCGCGCTGGGACTGGGATTGCTCACCTTCATTCACGATCTCGTGAGCACGCTTAGCAATGTCACGAGCGACAGCTGCCCCTGCATCAGTGCGAGATTCCGCAGCAAGATCGGTCCCGACAGCGTGCAGCACATCGACCATAGTCTTGTCTCCAAGCTGCGCTCCGCCACGTTCCTGTATACGAGTGACCATCACGAGAAGGGCGTCGCCGAGGACGCCCGGTGTAACAGGCTTGGCATCGTCAATCGCTTGGCTAGCGGCGAGCAGACCACCGCCGGTGAGCGCTGCGAAAGTGGACGGGTTAGCGCCCGCGAAAGCGGCACCAGCAGCGGAGAGAATCTCCGACGGTGCGGCGTTCTCCGGCAGCTTGGCCACTGCGACAGCGGCGGCTTCGGATCCCTTGCTCACGGTGATACCAAGGTCGCCATCACCGAGTGCGGCGTCAAGCTCGCGTAGCTCTGAGGCGTGCTGCGGCAACATTTCGAGTGCCTTGAGAGTGACCTGGCGGAGCATGCCTGGGTTCTCTACCGTGGCGATCTCACGTTCCTTCGCCACCGGTGCGGTGCCCTGCTCAACCTCGTGGTCGCCCCCGGCGGCCTCTGCGTCATTCACATCCACGGCACCGGCCGCATTCTGGTAGAACGGCGAGGACGCCGGGGCGCGCAGGAGTTCGTGCAGTTCTTCGTCAAGGTGGAGGATCGAAAGGGAAGCACCCGCCATCTCGAGGCTCGTCGCATATTCGCCGATGTACACCTCGGCAATCTCGACACCCCGTTCGACCAGGGTGTGATGAGCCCTACGGTAAATAAGGTACAGCTCTTCGAGCGGCGTCGCGCCCAAGCCGTTGACCAGGATCGCGACCTTGTCTCCCTTGCCCAAATCAAGTTCGGAAAGAATTTCGGCAAGGAACCGGTCGGTAATCTCATCGGCACTTTCCAGCGGACCACGGTGACTGCCCGGCTCCCCGTGGATGCCAATACCGATTTCCATCTCACCGTCTGCGAGCTCGAAGGTCGGCTCTCCGGCGGCCGGCAGAATTGTCGGCGAGAGACCCACCCCCATCGTCCGCACCCGATCACAAGTGCGCTGGGCGATTGCGGTGACGGTTTCGAGATCATCGCCACGTTCAGCGGCGGCACCGGCAGTCTTGTAGGCGAAAAACAGTCCTGCGACACCACGGCGCGTCTGGCGCTTCTCAAAGGGAGCAGACACAATGTCGTCGGCGCCAAGGACCGTCGTGGTCTTGATCCCATCGGCGAGTGCCAGATCGGCGGCGATATCAAAGTTGTAGATATCACCGCCATAGTTGCCATAGAGGTAGAGCACGCCGGCGCCGTCATCGCTGGCGCGCGTAGCAGTGTAAATCTGCTCCGCAGACGGCGAGGAAAAAACATTTCCGACTGCGACACCAGAGGCGAGTCCCTTGCCCACGTATCCGAGGAACAGCGGTAAGTGTCCCGATCCACCGCCAGTCACGATGCCGACGCGACCGCCAGTTCCCGCGTCGGTCCGCACAAGAGCCCGGTGGTCCGTGCTAGCCGCACGCAACTGCCTGGGATGAGCAAGCAGAATCCCGTCGATGACTTCATCGACGAAGTTATCCGATGAGTTAATAATTTTCCGCATTGAAAACCTTTCCTAGATTGCGGACTCCCGTCAATGAGCTGCCGCGGAATTCTCCCTCGCCCTCACTTGGATATTTCGAAGGCGGTACATATAGGAGGGGTGGTCGACTCCCAGCTCATCATGCAGTGAACGGTATAGGTCAAAGATCTCTCTATACTGCTCATGGCGAGTCGAAGAGGGGATGTACGTACGGGAAATCGACGGTGCAACTCGTGCGCATTCCTCCCACGTGTCAAAGTGCCCAGCAGCAAGTGCGGCATGCAGCGCAGCACCTACGGCAGGTGTGTGCTCCGAGCCAGAGACTTCGACGGTTCGTCCGGTGATATCAGCGAGCACCTGCATAAGTAAGGGGCTCTTATTCGGTAGGCCCCCACACACCACAAAGCGATCAATCGTGATCCCCGTGGATTCGAAAGCCTCGAAAATCATGCGTTGCCCAAATCCTGCGGCTTCGATGAGAGCTCGATAGATTTCATGGCTTCGTGTCGCAAGGGTGAGCCCAAGGATGACGCCTGAAAGCTGGGAATCGATGAGCACCGAACGGTTACCGTTAAGCCAGTCAAGGATCAGAAGACCCGATTCACCGGGCTGCAGTTCAGCTGCATCTGCCTCCACTACATTGAACAGTGAACGACCGCTAATTGCGGCACGATCCGCGACATCTGCGCTCGCCATGTGTTTCACGAACCAGCCGAATGTGTCACCCACCCCGGCCTGTCCGGCTTCATATCCCCATTTACCAGGGATGATACCGTCCTTCACCACACCTTGAATGCCTTGAGGTTCATATCGGTCATCAGTGACAAGAAGGTTACATACTGAGGTTCCCATCACTGCGACCATCGTGCCTGGTGTCACTACACCGCAGCCGAGCATTGCAACGTGCGCATCGATGATTCCGGCTGCGACGACGGTACTTTCGATCAAGCCAAGCCGCTCCGCCCATTCGGTCGTAATCGTACCGGCCTGGGCTGCCGGCGGGAGGAATTCGTGGCCGACTTTCTCGAGCACTGAGGAAAAGCCTGGTTCGAGTTCATCCAGGAAGTCTTGGGTCGGGTAACCGCCCCGCTCTTCCAGATACATTCCCTTATAGCCCGCGACGGACGCCGCGCGCACTTCACGCCCCACCAAGTTCGAGACAATCCAGTCCTGCTGCTCAATGATCTTCTCAGTTGCGTGATAAACATCCGGCGACTCAACCATCACCTGCAAGGCTTTCGGGAGCAGCCATTCGGCATTCACTAGCCCGCCATAGGAAGGCAAGTACAAGCCTTCGCGCTGCGATGCCAGAGCATTTATCCGATCGGCATAACGCTGCGCCGCGTGATGTTTCCACAGCCTGGCATACGCAAGTGGTCGCGAAACAAAACGCGGATCCTGCGAGAGAGGAACGAGATCCTTGTCAGCAAAGACAAGCGTGCATGCCGTCGTATCTATACCAATCCCAATGACAGCCTCGGGCGAAACATTCGACCGTTCAATTACCGACTTCACGGTAGCGGTCAAAGCTTCGAGGTAGTCCATCGGGTCCTGCAGTGCGGTATCAGAGGGCAGTCTCTCGCCGGTATATGTCAAAACCTCGTCCATGACCCCGTGGCTGTAGGGGTGAACGGACGTAGCGATTTCTTCCCCGTCGCTCAGTCGAATGAGGACAGCCCGCGCGGATTCTGTTCCAAAGTCCACACCAATCGCAAAAGCCGAGGTGGCATCGTCCATGCCCTTCTCGGGACTCGTCATTGAGAACTCCCCTGATTCAAGCGCAAAATCGAACCAAACGGTAGGTGTCGCTCGTTTGAGCGGCACTGCTGCTCATATTAGCACTAGAGCGCATGTCACGGCTCAGCAACCCTATAACGTTTGGGTCACAATGTTTTCTCACGCCCACGACCCACGCGGACTGTGGTTTACGAGTACCCTTGTGAGGTGAGTACGACCGACAACCTGAGTTCACTGGTGCGCGACCTGACAGAGGATCAGCTTGTCGCACACATTGCGCGTCGGTTTTATCTCGAAGACGAATCGAAGGTGGCGATCGCCAAGAGTCTTGGCCTCTCCCGATTTAAAGTCGCACGTCTACTTGCCACCGGGCAAGAAAAAGGCATCGTCAGGATTGAGATCCTGGAACCCACCACAGACCTTCCCACGTTCTCGACTCCCCTGGCAAAACACCTGAGCCTCAATCATGTCCGCGTGATTGACTCGAGGGGCGATGCCGGGCAGATTCGCGCACAGCTCGGCGCCATGGCCGCTCAGTATCTCGCCCAGCAGTCATCGTCCGGTCAAACCATCGGAATCGGCTGGGGACGCACGATGACTGAAGTTGCACGCCACCTCCCACCGCTCGCGATGGTTACTGCTGTCCAAATCATGGGAGCGACCCATGAATCATCTCCGCAATTCCCGATCGAGATTATTCGAGACATGATCGAGGTCAACGGCGGCACAGCACATTCCATCTTCGAGCCACTCTATGTTGGCGAAAGCACGGAGCTTCAGCGCCGTATCCGCGGCCTAACCTACGAATTGGGCCTCTTCGACCATCTCGACACTGCGGTTCTATCGATCGGTTCATGGGCCCCACCAACGACTCAGCTGCGTGAGTCGCTTCCACCAATACTGCGTCAACGCCTCGACGCTTCGAATCCTGCCGCAGAAATTGGCGGAATCTGGCTGTCACACGATGCTACCGTGGTATGCCCCGAGATCACCCGACAATGTATCACTATTGCTCCTCACCAGCTGCTCGAAACACCGGAGGTTCTTGCAGTCGCAGGCGGTCAGGAAAAAGCTGATGCCATCTATGCAACGGCACGATCAGGGCTGTTAACCAGCCTCGTCACTGATCGTAGAACCGCAGAGTGTTTGTTAGAACGCAAACCTGTTATAAATCCCACCTTCAAGCGATTATGAGCGTTCTACTTGAGTTTGACAACGTTAGTTTCCGTTAGTGTATTGAAGAGTTCAGCGGTGTGGTTGGAACGCTTGAATGTTTTTCAGGCTTATGTAAATGCGGGATTGGAGTTCGCCGGCAGCGGTGAGGGTAGCGAAGACGGTGCTAAGAGAAGACTGGCTTTCCACAACCACACCCACGCCGGAAGTCGCCCGGCAGACTGCCCGCTGAAGCCCGAAGCGAGCTGATTCGTCGCCAGCTTCTCCCGCCCAACCTGCATCAAGCCAGCCAGCCCCGCCTCAGTGCGCGTGGAATCAAGTTGCTCCAAAACCGTGCTTCGTCCGTGCCACCTCTCCACAAAATGGACCGCCGTCACTCCCTACTTGGCATTGACCTTCTGAAGAAACGGGCTCACAGCCCGAATTATGTCGATTTCATTAGTGCCCGACCTCACCAACAAAACTCTATGGCGAACACTACCGCAGTGATCTGTCACAGATCTCAGCTGTGAATCTCAGGGCGGGCAATCGACCTCGCAGCCACTCGGCCCGCTACTTCCGGCCTCCTCCGACGAATACGCTGATAAACAGGAGGAAGAATCCTAGGAAGGCCATGGGCATGAAGGAGAAACTGCTGACGAGATAATCGGGCGTTTCATCACGCCCCGGCCCAAGACCGAAGAAATGAAACACCCCGAATACCTGGAGGAATGGCAGCGCGAACAGACAGCCGCCCACAATAGCCAACACAGTGCTGATTACGCGGCGGATGCTCACACGCTTCTTGCGCCCCTTGCCACCGGGTTGAATGGCCGCAAAGTCGGAGTACGAACGTCGCGGTTCGTACCCGTACTGAGGAGACTCAGGCGATGTCCCTGAACGATCAGGGCTCGACTGGCCGAAGTCGTAGGGCTGCTGACTCATGCGTGTCTCCTCTCTGATCGCAACAGTGTACGTGGCGGCCGGCCCAGCTGAACCGCGCAGTTTCACCGTCGACTCACCGAAGCCCTACCCTGTAATCCGACGACTGAACGCAAGGTGGTACCCATGGCCGGTGGACTGGCAGCACTTCTCGACGACATCGCGACCATGGCGAAGCTCGCAGCCGCGTCTGTAGACGACATCGGTGCGGCGGCGGGCCGCGCGGGGGCCAAGGCGGCGGCAGTGGTCGTCGACGACGCTGCGGTCACGCCGAAATACGTCCAGGGCTTCACCCCACAGCGCGAGCTGCCGGTCATCTGGAAGATCGCCAAGGGATCACTGGTCAACAAGGCGATCATCATCGTGCTCGCCCTACTGCTCAGCCAATTCATTCCCTGGTTACTCACACCGCTGCTGATGTGCGGCGGCACCTACCTGGCGTTCGAGGGCGCGGAAAAACTGTGGGAGTGGGCCACCGGCCACCAAGCGGAGCCCGAGGACGTCGCGGTCGAACGAGGCCCGGAAGAAGAGAAAGCCATCGTCAGCAGCGCCATCCGCACTGACTTCATCCTCTCCGCCGAGATCATGGTGATCGCGCTCAAGGAAGTAGCCACCGAAACCCTGTGGCTACGGGCGGCGACGCTCGTCGTCGTGGCCATCCTCATCACGCTCCTCGTCTACGGGGTGGTTGCCGTCATCGTGAAGCTCGACGACGTCGGCCTCGCCCTCACGAAAAAGAGCCGCCCAGCGACGCAGCGACTCGGGGAGCGTCTCGTACAGGCCATGCCCGTGATTCTGCGCATCTTGTCGGTGGTGGGCACGTTCGCCATGGTGTGGGTAGGCGGACACATTCTCCTCGTCGGCCTGGACGAACTCGGCTTCCACCCGCCGTACGGCTTCGTCCATCACCTCTCCGAGCTCGTGGCAAGCGCGGTGCCTGGCGTAGGCGGCGCGCTCGGGTGGATCGTCGAAACCTTCTTCTCGATGCTCCTCGGGGTGGCTGTCGGCGCGATCGTCGTCGGCGTCGTGCACCTCGTCGGCGCGCTGAGGGGACGCACTGCCGAGCACTGACCTCACATCGTGGCGCGCAGCCAGCGAGCGCAGAGCTTCACCCACGTGTAGGCGTTCTCAGGCACCTCGTCGTAGAAACTCGTGAGCGAATCCGCAAGCGAGAGCCCATGCGGGCCGTGAGCGTAGTGGTGATACTCGAACTGCACCCCATGCTCAGAGAGCGCATTGACGAACCGCAGCGACTGTGACGCCGGGACGAGATCATCCTCGCCCGTCGTCCACACGAACGCCGGGGGCACGTGCGGCCCGACTGCCTGGATGCAGTCGGTGGCCATGATGGTTTCCTTCGGGAACGGCATGTCCATCCAGTCCGCCGCCATCACCGCGTAACACGGCACGATGGCGTCCGGGCGCGACGGATGCTCCAGCAACCCCTCGTTGGCTTCGACGCCCTCCGCAGCCAGCCGCGCGTACTCGTCGCGCTCCGCCTCAAGCACCTCTTCGCGGTGGTGCATGGTGCCGAGCATCGCCGTGACGTGCCCGCCGGCGGAGAACCCCAGCACGGCCACCCGGTTCAGATCGACGCCCAGCTCGACGGCGTGGCCGCGCACCCAGCGCACGGCGCGGGCCGCGTCGACGAGGGGTTGCGGATACTGCGCATGCT
>JAEZVO010000010.1 GCA_023443125.1 Actinomycetes bacterium | reverse complement strand
ACAGAATCTCGCGAGCCTCACCGAGCAGCACGTCGGGGTCAGCTTCACGCCGTTGCTGGTGCCGATGCCACGCGGAATCCTCGCCACTTGCAGCGCGCCCCTCGTCGGAGAGGCCGCTGACGTGCGCGCCGCCTACCAAGCGCACTACGACGAGGAACCCTTCGTTAATCTGCTGCCAGAGGGGCAGTGGCCTGCCACAGCCGCGGTGCTTGGCTCGAACAACGCGACGGTGCAGGTTACCGTCGACCCCGCCGCCGGGCGGCTCATCGCCGTCGCCGCGATCGACAACCTCACCAAGGGCACCGCTGGCGGCGCCATCCAGTCCATGAACCTCGCTCTAGGCCTGCCGGAAGTCACCGGCCTCAGCTCGATTGGAGTAGCACCGTGAGCATTACCACGCCGAAGGGATTCACCGCCGCGGGTGTCGCGGCTGGCATCAAGCCGAGCGGCGCTCGAGATCTGGCCGTCGTCGTCAATCACGGGCCGCGCATGGCAGCTGCAGCGGTATTCACCCGCAACCGCGTGCAGGCTGCCCCGGTGAAGTGGTCACGCCACGCCGTTGCTGACGGGCAGATCCAGGCGATCGTGCTGAACTCTGGAGGTGCGAATGCGTGTACGGGTGCCGCCGGGCTGACGGATGCGGCGACCACCGCCGCCAAGGCCGCCGAACTGCTCACCTTGCCGGCTGACAACGTCGCCGTGTGTTCCACGGGCCTCATCGGAGAGCGCCTGCCCATGGCGAAACTGCTCGACGGTATCGACGCCGCCGTCGAGGCACTCTCGGCCGGCGGTGGCTCGGATGCTGCGGAAGCCATCATGACTACCGACACCGTGCCCAAAGAAGCCGTGGTGCATCGCGGCTCCTGGAGCGTGGGGGGCATTGCGAAGGGTGCTGGGATGCTCGCGCCCGAGCTCGCGACGATGCTCGTCGTCCTCACCACCGATGCCGACGTCGACTCGGCCATGTTGGATCACGCGCTGCGCGAAGCGACTCGTACCACCTTCTCGCGCGCTGATTCCGATGGCTGCATGTCCACCAACGACACCGTGATCCTTCTCGCATCCGGGGCTTCCGGAGTGTCTCCTTCGACGGCGGAACTCACCGAAGCGATCCGCGAGGTGTCCGCAGACCTGGCGCGCCAACTCATCAATGATGCGGAAGGCGCGAAGCACACCATCGCCGTCGAGGTAGAAGGAGCCGCAACCGAGAACGACGCTGAGCTCGTCGGGAGAGAGATCGCGCGTTCGAACCTGTTCAAGTGCGCCGTGTTCGGCGAGAATCCAAACTGGGGGCGCGTGCTGAGCGCCATCGGCGTCACCGACGCGGCGTTCGACCCCGATCAGATCGACGTGAGCTTCAACGGGGTCATGGTCTGTCGCGCCGGTGAGATTGGCGACGACCGCAACCTCGTCGATCTTTCGGGCCGCGATGTGCACGTACTCGTCGATCTCCACGCAGGGCCCCACAGCGCCACGATCCTGACGAACGATCTCACCTACGACTACGTGAAAGAGAATGCGGAGTACTCGTCATGACGGTGGACATCGAAACAACCGTACGCAAGGCAGACACCCTCATCGAGGCACTGCCATGGCTCGCGGAATACATCGGCGAGATCATGGTCATCAAGTACGGCGGCAACGCCATGCTCGACGACGAACGCAAGGCAGCGCTGGCGAAAGACATCGCGTTCCTCCGCATCGTTGGCGTGAAGCCGGTGGTGGTGCACGGGGGAGGCCCGCAGATCACATCGATGCTCGAGCGTCTCGACGTGCACTCCGAGTTCAAGGGTGGCTTCCGCGTCACCACGCCTGAGGCAATGGACGTGGTGCGCATGGTGCTGGTCGGGCAGGTAGGGCGTGAGCTCGTGAACCTCATCAACCAACAGGGGCCCTTCGCCGTCGGCATGTCCGGCGAGGACGGGCGCCTGTTCACCGCGACGCGCAGGACGACGACCGTCGAAGGCGAGGAGATCGACCTGGGGCTGGTAGGCGATATCGCTGAGGTAGACCCGTCGGGGCTCATCGACCTCATCGACGCAGGCCGGGTTCCCGTCGTGGCATCCATCGCCCCTGACGAGCACGGTGTGGTGCACAACATCAATGGCGACACCGCGGCGGCCGCGCTCGCGGCTGCGATCGGGGCGAAACGCCTCGTCATGCTCACCAACGTCGCCGGCCTCTATGCCAACTACCCAGACCCCAACTCGCTTATTAGGGAGATCACCGCCGACGATGCTCGCGCGCTGTTGCCCACGCTCGAGACGGGGATGATTCCGAAGATTGAGGCGTGCCTGGCCGCGATCGATGGGGGCGTGCGAAGCGCCACGATCAACGACGGCACGCTGCCGCACGCCCTGCTCCTAGACATCTTTACGGAAGAGGGCGTGGGAACGATGGTGACGCGATGAGCAACGACACACTGCAACAGCGCTACGGCGCGGTGATGATGAACGCCTTCGGCACGCCGAAGCGCGTCTTCGAGCGCGGAGAAGGCGTCCACGTCTGGGATGCCGACGGGAAACAGTACACCGATCTGCTTTCGGGCCTGGCGGTGCTGGGTTTGGGGCACGCGCACCCGCGCATTACCGACGCGGTGACCGCGCAACTGGGGCGCCTCGGGCACATCTCCAACCTCTTCGCGTCGCAGCCGCAGATTCGCTTGGCCGAGCGCCTCGCGGCGCACCTGGGCGACCCGTCGGCGAAGGTCTTCTTCTCGAATTCCGGCTCCGAGGCAAACGAAACCGCATTCAAACTCACCCGCCTGACCGGGCGCACCAAGATCGTCGCCATGCGAGGCGCCTTCCACGGACGTACTGCGGCATCGCTCGCCATCACCGCGAATGAGCGCTACCGGGCGCCCTTCGAGCCGCTGCCCGGCGACGTCGAGTTCGTCGAGTATGGCGACGTCTCGGCGCTGGAGAGCGCGGTCGACGACGCCACGGCAGCGGTGGTGCTCGAGGTCATCCAGGGCGAGAACGGCGTGGTGCCGGCACCCGACGGATACGTCGCGGCCGCTCGGCGCATCGCTGCTGAGCATGGGGCGTTGCTGTGGATCGATGAGATCCAGACCGGCATGGGGCGTTGTGGGGCCATGCTTGCCCACCAGGCCGAAGGCATCACTCCTGACATCGTGACGCTCGCGAAGGGCTTGGGCAATGGGTTCCCCATCGGTGCGTGTCTCGCCACCGGCGAGGCAGCGGGCTTCCTCCAGCCGGGCCTGCACGGAACGACGTTCGGCGGCAACCCCGTCGCAGCCGCCGCAGGCAATGCGGTGCTCGACATGCTCGAGGAAGGCTTGCTCGAGACGTCGCGCCGCACGGGGGAGTGGTTCGCAGACGCGGTGCGTGCCCTGCATCAACTCGACGTCGTCGAGGTGCGCGGCCGAGGAATGCTGTGGGGCATCGTGCTCGCCCGCGACGTGGCACCCGCCGTCGCTGACGCAGCCTTGGAAGCGGGGTTCATCATCAACGCCTCGCGCCCGAACGTGCTGCGGATTGCTCCGCCGCTCATCGCCACGCAGAGCGATCTGCAGGCCTTTGTCGACGTCTTGCCTTCCCTGTTGGAGCGCTCATGAACGATGCGTCGCGCGCCGGCCGCCAAGCGATCTTGCGCCAAATCATTACCGAAGGCCGGTTCACCTCGCAGGCAGAGCTCGTTGATGCGCTGGACGCTCAGGGCATCGCAGCGAGCCAATCCACGCTATCCAAGGACCTCCACGCCATTGGCGCTGTTCGGCAGCGCACGGCCGGCGGAGCGCTGGCCTACGTGCTGCACGAGCAGCTGCACGGTGCAGAGGTGAAACTCGCCCAACTGTGCGCGGAGCTCGTACAAACGCAGCGCTCGGCTCTCAACCAGATTGTGCTGCGCACGCCGCCTGGTGCCGCGCAGTACTTCGGCTCGGCCTTGGACCAAGCCGGACTCCCGGGTGTGCTTGGCACGATTGCCGGCGACGACACGGTGCTCGTGATTACGGAGTCCGAGCAAACAGCAGGCATCTTGATGGCGCGGCTGAATACTATGACCATGACCGGACGACCGATGGAGGAATCGTGACTGAGGGAAAACTGTGGGGCGGACGTTTCGACGGTGGCCCCAGCGAGGCGATGTTCGCGCTCAGTAAGTCAACTCAGTTCGATTGGCGGCTTGCGCTGCACGACATCGCCGGCTCGCGGGCACACGCAAAGGCGCTGCACGCGGCTGGCTACCTCGACGATCAGCAGGCCGCAGACATGGATGCTGGCCTCGCGCAGTTGGCTGAGCAGGTGCGCACCGGAGCGTTCGTGCCAGCGCCAAGCGACGAGGACGTGCACGGCGCGTTGGAGCGTGGGCTGAAGGACATCGTCGGCGCCGACCTGGGTGGCAGGCTCCGCGCCGGCCGCTCTCGCAACGACCAGATCGCCACCCTCATCCGCTCCTACCTCCGGGAGGAGATCCGGCTCATTGCTCAGGATCTCGACGGCGTACTCGCCGCCCTTGAGCAACAGGCGGAACGCTACCTGGGTGCCGTCATGCCGGGGCGCACCCACCTGCAGTCCGCGCAGCCCATCCTGCTCAGCCACCACCTGCTCGCACACGCCTGGCCCCTGGTGCGTGACATCGAGCGTCTGCGCGACCTCGACGCCCGCCTCGCGATCAGCCCGTACGGATCGGCGGCGCTGGCAGGCTCGTCGCTCGGGCTCGACCCCGGGCTCGTCGCCACGGAGCTGGGCTTTTCCTCGTCGGTGCAGAACTCCATCGACGGCACGGCCGCCCGCGACCTCACTGCGGAAGCGGCGTTCATCCTCGCCCAAATCGGCGTCGATCTGTCTCGGCTGAGCGAAGACGTCATCGTGTGGTGCACTGCGGAGTTCGGGTTCGCCACGCTGGACGACGCCTGGTCCACGGGGTCGTCGATCATGCCGCAGAAGAAGAATCCCGACGTGGCAGAGCTCGCTCGCGGCAAGTCGGGCCGACTCATCGGCAACCTCGCGGGGCTCATGGCCACGCTCAAGGGCATGCCGCTGGCCTACAACCGCGACCTGCAGGAAGACAAGGAGCCGATCTTCGACGGCATCGACCAGTTGCACGTGCTCATCCCGGCGGTTGCGGGCATGGTCGGCACCCTCACCTTCCATCCGGAGCGCATGGCCGAGGTAGCGCCGATGGGCTTCTCGCTCGCCACCGACGTGGCCGATCATCTGGTGCGCCAGAAGGTGCCGTTCGCCGTCGCGCACGAGGTCGCCGGCGCCACGGTGCGTTTCTGCGAACGTAAGGGAATCACGCTCTCCGACCTCACCGCGGACGATCTCCCCTACATCTCGGAACACCTCGACGATGGCGTCCTCGACGTGCTCACCGTCGAGGGGTCTGTTGCAGCCCGGGATGGTCGAGGCGGCACTGCGCCCGTGCGGGTCAAGGAGCAGATCACTGAGTTGCAGGAAGCGCGTTTGCGCCTTACTGCGTGGGCAACTGGCGCTGAAGAAGGGAGTACCCAGTAGGGTTCGGGCTATGAACTTGTTCGAGGACCTCAACTGGCGCGGGCTTGTCGCGCACTCCACCGACCCAGAAGCACTCTCGCAGCACCTGGCTGAGGGGCCGGTCAAGTTCTATGTGGGCTTCGACCCCACCGCGGCGAGCCTGCACATCGGGCACCTCATGCAGCTCCTCATGGCCAGAAGGCTGCAAGACGCGGGGCACGTTCCGCACTTGCTCGTCGGGGGAGCCACCGGCCTCATCGGCGATCCGAAGGCCTCCGGCGAACGCGTGATGAACGACGCCGAGGTCGTCGCGGGATGGGTAGAGCAGATCCGTGAGCAGACTCGTCGGTTCGTCTCCTTCGAGGGCTCGAACGCGGCCGTGATGGTGAACAACCTCGACTGGACGAAAGACCTCTCAGCCATCGATTTCCTCCGCGACCTGGGCAAACACTTCCCAGTCAACCGGATGCTCGCCCGCGAGATCGTTGCGAGCCGCCTCGAATCAGGCATCAGCTACACGGAGTTCAGTTACGTGCTGCTCCAGTCGAATGACTTCCGCGAGCTCCACCGTCGCCACGGTGTCACGCTGCAAACCGGTGGCTCGGACCAGTGGGGCAACCTCGCTGCGGGCGTCGAGTTGCTTCGTCGCTCGGATCAAGCCAAGGTGCATGCGCTCGCGACGCCGCTCATCACGAAAGCCGACGGCACTAAGTTCGGCAAGACTGAAGGCGGCGCAATCTGGATCGATCCGGAGCTCACGAGCCCGTATGCCTTCCACCAGTTCTTCTTGAACGCCGAAGACGCGAAGGTGATCGAATACCTCAAGGTGTTCACCTTCCGCTCGCCGGAGGAGATTGCCGAGCTGGAGCGTGCTACTGCCGAGGCGCCGTTCAAGCGTGAGGCGCAGAAAGCACTCGCCGACGACATCACCGACTTCGTGCACGGCGTCGAGCAGCGTAAGGCTGCGGTGGCGGCCGCCCAGGCCATCTTCGGTAGGGGAGAGCTCCAAGGGCTCGACGACGCCACCCTCGACGGGGTCATGCGCGAGGTGGACGCTGCGCCGCTGCCCGAGCCGATGCCGTTCGTGGACGCCATGGTGCTGAGTGGAGTGGTCAAATCCAAGAGCGAAGCACGTCGCGCCGTGAACGAGGGCGGTGCGTACCTCAACAACGAGAAGGTGGCCGATGCTGACATGCTGGTCGACGCCAGCCAACTCGTGCATGGCCGCTACGGGGTGATCCGTCGAGGCCGCAAGACTGTCGGCGGCGTAGTACTCAGCTGAGGCTCGCCCCTACACTCACTGTGTTCGTTCGACGAGGCCTGCTGGGTTGTTCTTCGTCACGATCTCGCGGGTCCTCGACGCGGACTTCTTGAGTTCTCCGGCAGGTCCCTCGCCCTTCGCGAGCGCATCGGGGATGAGGTATACGCGCGCGGGATTGCTGCGTGAATGCCGGGTGATGTAGGTGGGCGCCCACTCGACCTGCTTGGCGACGAACGATCCGTCTGGTTGCTCGTTCAGCGTGATCGTCGCCATGTACCCGTCGTAGGTCCAGGGTTTTGACGGGCCACTTTGCGCGATGAGGTTGCCGGAGCCGTAGAGCACCCATTTGTCGTTGACTTTGTCAATGGGTTGCACCACGTGCGCGTGCTGTCCAAACACGAAGTCAACATACGGCGACGCTGTCACCGCCTCAGCGAATTCACGCTGTTGCGCATCTGGGCCGTGTTGGTACTCCGTACCGGCGTGCACATGAATCGCGACGATGTCTGCGCCTGCATCCTTGGCTGCCTTGGCATCCGCGACGGCTTTGTCAGCGTCGATGAGATCCACAGACCAGTCCTTGCCTTTGGCTTTCGGGATGCCGTTGAGCCCGTACGTTTGCGAGACGATACCCACCTTGACGCCCGTCTCAGTGGTGTAGATCACCGGCTTCGCAGCCTCAGCTTCTGTCCGGTACGAGCCGGCCACCTGGATGCCCGCTGCCTCGTATTCGTCAACGGTGCGGACGAGCCCCTCCCAGCCTTGATCCATCGTGTGGTTCGAGGCCGTGGTACACAGATCCCAGCCGAGCTTCTTCAACGTCGAAGCGATGGTCGGCGGAGCAGCGAACATGGGATAGCCCTGATAAGGACCGCCTTCGGGTGCAAAGGGCACCTCGGAGTGGCAGATCGCGAGGTCTGCGTCTTCGACGAACGGCTGTAGCGACGCGAGCTGCGGGCTGAAGTCCATTCCCTCTTCTGCGCCGTCCGAGGCGTCCAGCTTTGCCGACGCCCACAACGTGTTGTGCCAGAGTAGGTCACCGGACACATTGATGGTGACGGTTCGAAGCTCTCTCGTCGGCGACGGTGACGGAGTCGACGAAGGGCGCGACGATGGACTCGCCCCAGCGGATGGAGTGGGCGATGCTGTTGGGCTGACTGTGGAGACAGGGGTTGTTGTAGACCTGGCGGGCTCTGAAGGTGCCACCGGTGAGGCGCAGGCCGAGAGACCGAAAGCCAGTAGAGGTGCAAGTAGTACGGGGATACGTCGAGGCTGCATGTGAGAATCATAAGAAGATTCCTGGCTCGGACTGTGCTCTGCGTAGCGAGAATATGCCTCAGCTGAGCGCGATTTGGCGGTCCTCGAACTCATGTGTATAGTTTCTCGAGCTGCCTCGGTGCAACGGACGAAAGGCCGGACCAGGAAGCAATCCCAACACCAGCGTCGAAACGGGCGAGTGTGCGTGCGAGTAGTACCCACTCAAGGTCCGCAGAGCGCGGTGCGGCCCAAAATAAGCCGAGTTGACTCGGGTTAGAGAAGGGCGTAAGGTAAGGCAAGTTGCCTAACCAAGGGAACAACGATCAACACAACTCAACATTGTGAAGCTGCAAGTCGATTTGACTGCCGAAAGAAAGCTGAGTAGAGTGGCCACTCGCCGCAGATGCGACGAACAACTACAAACTCGGCTGGCCGCCAGGCTGGTAGCAGTGATCTCAACGAGATGCGCAAACGCCAAGTTGACAGCAGCTAACAAACCGAGTAAAGTTGATCGAGCCGCCCAAAGCGGTAAACATCAGCCAAAACGATGGAAATCAGCCCGATTTGACAGGGCGAAAATCCAAAAGTAAGGTTGTTCAAGTTGCCCCAAGTTGGAATGCCGACAAGCAAACCAATATGGGACGCAACCGAAACTTGAGAACTCAACAGCGTACTTAAAGTCAATGCCAAATAATAATGCACACGCAAGAAATTGCTAGTGCGTCCCGTCACATGATTATTCATGTAACGGTTCCTTTGATTAATTGATTAGATCCAGCAATGGATCCTGTCAGAATCATATTTCTGTTGACGGTATATGGGATAAACACCCAAACCGACATTTTTTCAACGGAGAGTTTGATCCTGGCTCAGGACGAACGCTGGCGGCGTGCTTAACACATGCAAGTCGAACGGTAAGGCCCCTTCGGGGGTACACGAGTGGCGAACGGGTGAGTAACACGTGAGTAACCTGCCCTTGACTCTGGGATAACAGCTGGAAACAGCTGCTAATACCGGATATCAGCCTCGATGGCATCTTCGAGGCTTGAAAGCTCCGGCGGTCATGGATGGACTCGCGGCCTATCAGCTTGTTGGTGAGGTAACGGCTCACCAAGGCGACGACGGGTAGCCGGCCTGAGAGGGCGACCGGCCACATTGGGACTGAGATACGGCCCAAACTCCTACGGGAGGCAGCAGTGGGGAATATTGCACAATGGGCGCAAGCCTGATGCAG
>JAEZVO010000062.1 GCA_023443125.1 Actinomycetes bacterium | reverse complement strand
GCGCCGATGCATCGAGCATGATGCCCACCTGCGCGGCAGGGTTCACCAGCTCCCGGTAGGGCTGCCCGAGCACCAGCGCCTGACCTTTGGTGGGAGCAGCGAGACCGACGAGGCAACGCATCGAGGTCGACTTGCCGGCACCGTTGGGGCCGAGGAATCCGCAGACCGTGCCAGGTTGCACGGCGAAAGAGATGTCGTCGACGGCGGTGACGTCGCCGTAGCGTTTGGAGAGGTGCTTGAACTCGATCATGAATCCAGCACACCGCAGCCGGCTGGGTCGTGACCAGCGGCGAAGGGCTGCACTTCTCGGTCCGAAGGATGCCTCGTCGGTAGCCCAAAGATGCTGCTGTTGGGAGGGCTTTCAGCCGTAGGCTGAGGGTATGGATGAGTACAGGCCTGGTAGATGGGGCAAGGTCTGGCGCTACACGATCGCATCGCTGTGCACCTTGTTGTTCTTCACCGTTCCGACGGGCTGGAGCATGCCGCTGGCTGTCACCGCGCACGTGGCCGCTCTGGGAGTGGCGCTGTACGTGATCCGGTTTCGGCTCACTCGTCCGGTGCTGGTCGCCGTCGGGCTCGTGCTCGCGTGCCTTGTCGTCCCCGGGGTGCTCCCGTTCGCAGCGTGGGCCTACCTCAGCTTGTGTACCCGTCGCCGCTGGTGGGCGACGATGCTCGTCGGTGTGTTGCAGATCGTGGTGATGGCGAGAGCGGCCATCACCGCCAACGCCATCAGCGTCGCGCTCGCGGCCATCGGCTCCTATCTTGGCTCGCGTCGCGCCGAGGCAGCTGCCATGCAAGCACGGCTCGACATGGCCGAACGGGAAGCACTGCCGGTGGAGTGTGAGTCGCGGGCCGAAGAACGCAACCGCATCGTGCGCGAGATGCACGACGTCGTCGCCCATAAAATTTCGCTCATTTCCATGCACGCCGGCGCGCTGGCCTACCGCGACGATCTGTCGCCCGACGAGATCAAGCAGGCGGCACACACCATCCAAGAGAGCTCCCACCAGGCGCTCAGCGAACTGCGGGTGATCCTCGGCCAGCTACGTCAGAAAGAGGGCGACGACGTGCTGCCGCCTCAGCCCTCGCTCGCTGTCGTCGGGGAGCTCGTCGACGCACAGCGCGCCGCAGGACGCAGCATCACCTACACGAACAGCTTGGAGGGGGAACCATCCACGACGGTCAGCCGACAGGGATAACCGGATCGTGCAAGAGGCCCTCACCAACGCAGCGAAGCACGCGCCCGGGACATCGGTCACGGTCGATCTGGCTGGAGGTCCGGATGCGGGGGTCAGCATCCGCGTCGTGAACCCGCTCAGCCTGGCCGCATCTCGCGCCGACGGGGCACGCGTCGGCCTGATTGGTCTCGACGAACGCGTCGGCACCGTCGGCGGACGCTTCCACGCTGGTGCAGACGGTGCGGGACAATTCGTCGTCGAGGTGTGGATGCCATGGTGAACACGAAACTGGCGGTGGTCGACGACGACGCCCTGGTGCGCGCTGGGCTACGCATGATGCTCGGGGGCGGTTCGTCGCCGTTCGAGATCGTCGGGGAAGCCTCCGACGGCAACGGCGCCGTGGCGCTGGTTGAGGAGCACCAGCCCGACACCGTGCTCATGGACATCCGCATGCCCGGCCTCGACGGGATCGAAGCCACCAGGCGCGTGCTGGCGCTGCCTGGCCCGCCCAAGGTCGTCATGCTCACCACGTTCAACTCCGATGACCTCGTACTGGAAGCACTGCGCGCCGGGGCTCATGGGTTCCTGCTAAAAGACACCCCGCCGCCGGAGATGGTAGAGCTGCTGCAGCATGTTGCGGCAGGAGAGCGAGCGCTGTCCCCGCAGGTGTTGGGAGCGGTGATTACCGCAGCGACGTCAAACCCCGGCGATCAGCGTGAGCGCGACGTTCGCACTGCGCTCGAGGCCTTGTCGAAGCGGGAACTCGAAGTAGCCATTGAGGTGGGACGTGGTCTGTCGAATGCCGAGATCGCGGCCAAGCTGTACCAGTCGATGGCGACCGTGAAGGCAGCCATCATACGTGTACTTGCGAAGCTTGGGTGCACGAATCGCACCCAAGTAGCGATCATCGTCCACGATGCACGGCTGCTTGGCTGAGGGATAGGCGGAGGGCGCCAGAACCGCGTAGTGGTGAGTGGTGTGTGGATGGTTGTTCGCATGCCATCTTTCATCTCTGCCGAGGGCTAACGTGGCGACGTCACAGCTTGACAACAAGAGGTTGCCATTTGTTGCACTCAGACCATGATGCCTGCTTGAAGACTGCAGGTTCCCCGAGCACAAGTGATAACGTCCGACTTAACTGCACTATGTGCTCCCAATGCGGGGGAGCGCGAAGGTCGCATGTCCCGTGCGAATTCAATGACGAAAGGTAGCAACGTGGCTCTCCACACCAAAGGTATGTTGAAAGGCATCGCTGCGGCTGCAGCAAGCCTCGCTCTGCTTGCCGGTTGCACACCGGGCCAGTCCGACGATCAAGAAGTAGCTACGGAGGACAAGGACAAGAATCTCTCCTACGTCTACTTCACCGACGGTCCTGACGAGCAGGCCACCCGGGATCTCATCAAGAAGTTTGAAGAGAAGTCCGGAGCCAAGGTCGACCTCCAGATCGTCCCATTCTCGGATTTGGAACAGACCCTCCAGCAGCGCATCGCGGGCGACAACGCCCCCGACGTCGCCCGAATCGACAAACTGGCATCCTTCACCGACGATCTGCTGGACCTGAACCAGTACCAGAAGGAAGCCTTCGACGGCACCTTCAACCCCGGCATGGACCTGGCGGCTATGAACGGCGATGCGCGCATCGCAGCTCCGAACGATCTGACGCTCAACGGGCCCATCGTGAACGTCGACCTGTTCAAGAAGGCCGGCGTCGAAGTTCCCACCGCAGACAAGCCGTGGAAGTCCTGGGACGAGATGATGGAAGCAGCCAAGAAGGTGCAACAGGCTGCCGGCACTGAGAATGCCGTCGCAGTCGACGTCTCCGGCAACCGTTTCTCGACGGTGTTCTCACAGTTCGGCACCTCGGCGATCGATAAGGACGGCAAGAACGGGTGGGACGAGGCCAAGCTCACCAAGGCTCTCAGCAAGCTGAACGAATGGCACCAGGACGGCACGATGCCGAAGGACCTGTTCCTGCAGGCCGGTTCCAAGTACAAGGCTGCCAACGAGATCTTCCTCGCTGGGCAGGTGCCCGTGTACTTGTCGGGTAACTGGCAGGTTGCGGCGTTCTCGTCGGATGCAGAATTCGAGTGGGCCGTCGTGCCGAACCCCTGCGAAGAGCGTTGCGGCGGCTTCCCTGGTGGCAAATTCCTCGTCTCCTTCAAGGGAGCTAAGAACCCCAACCTGGCTGCGGAATTCATCGCGTTCATGAGCGAAGCTGACCAGCAGAAGTACATGGCTGAGAAGGCCAACTTCATGCCTACCCGTCAGGACCTCCTCGAAGGCGACGTGACCTACGCTCAGCGTCAGGAAGACATGGAAGTGTTCCAGAAGGGCGTCACCGAAACCCCCGAGGACGCGTTCTCCTCGGCCTTCTCGCCCGCCTTCCCGAACACAACGAAGGTGATCATCGACGAGATGGCCAAGATGATCGACGGCCAAGCCAGCCCTGAAGACACGGCGAAGGCCATCATCAAGGGCACCGACGAGAGCATCGAGAATGTCTCCTAGCAGCAATGCGGAGGCGCCGGGGCGGCGTCCTCGACGTCGGCACAAGCTGACGTCGAAGGCCGTCGCCCCGTACCTCTTCATCCTCCCGAACATGGTCGTGTTCGGCCTCTTCACGATCATTCCCACGTTCAACCTATTCAACATGGCGCTCTACGACTCCAAGAACGGGCGCAAGTTCACGTGGGTCGGAACAAAGAACTTCGAGCGGATCGTCAGCAACGAAGAGTTCGCCCAAGTGGCGCTCAACACACTCATCTACACCGTGGCATTCGTCGCGCTCACAATCGTGCTCGCCACGATCGGCGCGATCATGCTTAACGATTCGTTCAAAGGCAGAGGCTTCTTCCGGGCAGTTGCGTTCTTGCCGAGCCTGCTGTCCGCCGTGGTGATCGGCCTGCTCTGGGGCTGGATCTTCGACGGCAGCAACGGATTGGTCAACGTTGCGCTCGGGGCCTTCGACATCCCCGCGGTCGGATGGCTCGTCAATGGCAGACTCGCGATGGGCGTGATCATCTTCGTCGGACTGTGGTTCCACACCGGCTTTTACACGCTCATCATGCTGTCGGGGCTGCAGGGAATCGACGGCAACGTCTACGAGGCTGCCAGGGTGGACGGAGCAACCGGCCTTCAGACGTTCTTCCAGATCACCTGGCCGCTGCTCAGGCCGACGACGTTCGTCGTGCTCATCTTGTCCACCATCTCGGGCTTCCAGTCGTTCGACTTCATCTGGACACTCACCGGTGGTGGCCCCGTCGGGTCGACGACGCTCATGGTCCAATACATCTTCGATAAAGCATTCAGTACTCCAGCGAGCTACGGCATGGCATCCGCCGGCGCTGTGGTGTTGTTCGTCGCGGTCTTCTTGGTGACCGTCGTGAACTACCTCAATGGACGCAGGAAGGACGCCGCCTGATATGTCTGCTTCCGCTGAGACCAAAGCCCCATCCACCTGGACGTCGATCTCCGAACCTAGCGGCCGCAAAATCCAGCACAGCCCGGCGTGGAAAATCCTGCGCACCGTGCTGCTCACGCTGATGTCGCTGGTCGTCCTCATCCCGCTGGCTTGGACGTTCATCTCCAGCTTCAAGACACCTTCGGAGCTGGCTGCGCGCCCACCGAAACTGTTCCCGTCGAGTTGGAACTTCGACAACTACACCAACGCGCTCGCGCAGTTCGACTTCGGTACCTACATCGCCAACTCCGTCTTCGTGACGCTGACCGCCACGATTCTGACGGTGGTCATCAACGTCATGTGCGCGTATGGCCTTGCGAAGTACAACTTCCGTGGCCGCAACCTGCTGTTCCTCGTCGTGCTCGCCACGATCATGGTGCCGCTCCAGGTGATCTTCATCCCCGTGTACCAGATGGCTGCGAGCCTCGGTCTGGTCAACAGCCTGTGGGGCATGATCATCCCACCTGCCGCCACACCGACGGGTGTGTTCCTCATTCGCCAATACATGCTGAGCATTCCCGACGAGCTGATCGAGGCTGCACGGGTTGACGGCTCGGGCGAATTCAACACGTTCCTGAGGGTCGTGGTGCCGCTGTGCGGGCCGCCGATCGCCGTCGTCACCATCTTCTCGATCATGTGGCGCTGGAATGACTTCCTCTGGCCGAAGATCATCGCCCAAGACAGCAACCTGTACACGCTGCCCGTCGCGCTGGCGCAGTTCAACAGCCAGCTGACAGTGCCGTTTAACTACCTGCTTGCCATGTCTGTGGTGTCGATGGTGCCGGTGATTATCGTGTTCCTCTTC
>JAEZVO010000071.1 GCA_023443125.1 Actinomycetes bacterium | reverse complement strand
GGGGTGGTCACGCGATGCCGTGACCACCCCACACTGTTGTCTTCACTGTCACATTCGCGCCCAAGTATGGGCGCACATCTGTCACCGAAAAGCGCGCGAACGGCGCGTCAACGCCGAGGTCAGTGCGGGATGCCGATGTCGGTGCGGTGGAAGCCGTCGGCGAAGTCCACCTTTGCCAGGTGTTCGTACGCAGCCGAGCGAGCAGCGTCGAGGTTGGCCCCTACCCCGACGGTACCCAGCACGCGCCCACCGCCCGCGGTGAGTGTGCCGTCGATCATGGTGGTGCCGGCGTGGAGCACCCAGGCCGAGTCGGTGTCGTCGGGCAGCTGGATGCGGCAGCCACGCTTGGGGGTCCCCGGGTAGCCGTCCGCAGCAGATACGACGACGACGGCGGCCCCGTCGCGCCACTGCAACGCCGGCTGGCTAGCGAGTTCGCCGCGTGCCGCCGCGCGCAGCACAGGCGCGAGCGGCGACTCGAGCAAGGCGAGCACCGCCTGGGTTTCTGGATCGCCGAAGCGCACGTTGAACTCTATGACGCGCAACCCCTTCGTGGTGAGCGCAAGCCCGGCGTATAGCAACCCCACGAAGGGGGTTCCGCGCCTGGCCATCTCATCGAGGGTCGGCTGCACCACGTCGCGCATAATGTCGTCGACGAGCCCCTCCGGCGCCCACGGCAACGGGCAGTACGCGCCCATGCCGCCAGTGTTTGGGCCTTCGTCGCCGTCGCCGACGCGCTTGAAATCCTGCGCGGGCAACAGCGGCCGGGCGGTGGTGCCGTCGCAGATGGCGAACAGCGACACCTCGGGTCCATCGAGGAAGTCCTCGATCACGACGCGCCCGCAGGTGGCTGCATGCGCCAATGCTGCATCGCGGTCGTCGGTGACGACGACGCCCTTGCCGGCAGCGAGTCCGTCGTTCTTCACGACGTAGGTGGGGCCGAATTCGTCCAGTGCGGCGGCTGCCTCGTCAGCGGTGGTGCACACGCGCGCGTCCGCGGTGGGGACGCCGGCGGCGCGCATCACGTTTTTAGCGAATGCCTTGGAACCTTCCAGTTCCGCGGCCGCAGCCGACGGGCCGAACACGTCGAATCCGCCCTCGCGCAAAGCGTCAACGACACCCGCCACGAGCGGGGCTTCCGGGCCAACCACGACGAGGTCCACACCGAGCGTTCGCGCGAGGGCGAGCACCTCGTCGGAATTGGATGGGTCGAGTAAGTGGCAGGTGGCAAACTCCGCGAGCCCGGGGTTACCGGGAGCCACGTGGAGCTCACTTCCGTCGCGCACCAACGTGCGACCCAATGCATGTTCACGGCCACCAGAGCCCAGCAACAGAATCTTCACAGCCCGACCCTACCGCCGATGCTGGAAGGTCACGCCATCCGATGCTGTTCCCGCCACTCGCGCTGCTTTTCGCGCAGCAATTCTCGTAGCTCCGGATCCTCCATGACGAGCCGCACGGTCTGGCAGTCCTGCGGCCCGGTGCTCCCCGGCACGCACAGTGAGCAGGGATCGCCGGGGCGAAGCGGGCACTTCGCAGTGGGACGCTTGCTCATATCGCGACGCTCCAGCTCAGACGAGCGGGTTGATCGAGATGGCTTCTTCACGCCCGGGGCCCACGCCGATGCCGGAGATGCGGCACCCAATGAGTTCCTCGAGGTGACGCACGTAGGCCTGACAGTTGGCGGGGAGTTCGTCGAAGGATCGGCAGCCGGAGATGTTTTCAGTCCAGCCGTCGACGTACTCATAGATGGGCTTGGCATGGTGCACCTCGGACTGCGTCATTGGATAGTGCGGCAAGCGCTCGCCGTCGACCTCGTAGGCCACGCAGACCGGAATCTTTTCCCAGCCGTCCAGGATGTCGAGCTTGGTGAGGAAGATGTCGGTAAAACTGTTGATCTTCACCGCCTGCTCCACCAGCACGGCGTCGAACCATCCGCAGCGACGGGGACGCCCCGTCGTGGCGCCGAACTCGCCGCCCTTCTCGCGCAGTTTCTCGCCGTCGTCGTCGAAGAGTTCCGTCGGGAACGGGCCTTCGCCGACGCGGGTGGTGTAGGCCTTGGCGATGCCGATGGTGCGGTCGATGCGGGTGGGGCCGATGCCGCCACCGGTGGCCGCGCCCGCCGCCGTCGGGTTCGACGAGGTCACGTACGGGTAGGTGCCCTGGTCAACATCGAGATGGTGGGCCTGGGCGCCCTCAAACAACACAACCTTGCCCTCGTCGAGTGCGTCGTTGATGAACCGTCCGGAGTCGACGATGTAAGGCCGAATCGCTTCCGCGTGGGCGAGCAGTGCGTCGACCACCTCGTCGATGAGAATCGGGCGGCGGTTGTACACCTTGACGAGCAGCTCGTTCTTTTGGTCGAGCGAGGCCTCGACCTTCTCGCGCAGGATCTTGGCGTCGAGGAGGTCTTGCACCCGGATGCCGAGGCGGTTGATCTTGTCGGAATAACACGGCCCGATGCCGCGGCCGGTGGTGCCGATGCGACGCTTGCCGAGGAAGCGCTCCGTCACCTTGTCGAGCACCTTGTGGTATTCGGTAATGATGTGCGCGTTCGCGGAGATCAGCGGGTGCTCGAACTGCACGCCGCGCTCCCTCAGCGTCGCCAGCTCCTCGCGCAACACGTCGAGATCAATCACCACCCCGTTGCCGAGCACCGTCGTGGTGTTCGGGTTGAGAATGCCCGACGGCAACAGGTGCATCACGAACTTCTCGCCATTCACGACGAGCGTGTGGCCCGCATTGTTACCACCTGAATAACGCACGCAGAGATCGACGCGATCGCCCAGCTGGTCAACCGCCTTGCCTTTCCCCTCGTCTCCCCATTGAGCTCCGACGACAACGACGCCCGGCATGCACACACTCCAATCCATGAACAGACCCAGGAATCTCACCTGGGCCACCAACCATTCTACGTCGAAACCTGACAATGTCAGCATTCCCGGGCTCGCGGGGCCTCGAAAGCTCGACGAAGTAGCCGCCCCGCGCCCCCGATTTCCGGTGCGTTGCTACGCTGTTTGCGTCAGGAAGGGCCTGCAGTGAAAAAGCTCATCAATTCGCCGAACAACGTTGTCGACGATGCACTCCGCGGCCTCGCCGCAACTCGTCCGGATCTGCGGGTCGATAGCGAGCAACGCATCGTGTTTCGAGCCAGCGAACCCCGATGCGGCAAGGTCGCCGTCATCTCCGGAGGCGGCGCAGGACACGAGCCCCTGCACAGCGGCTTCGTGGGCGAAGGGATGCTGGACGCCGCCGTCGTCGGAGAGATGTTCACCTCGCCTAATCCGACGCAGATTCTCACCGCCATTCAGGCTGTGGACGCCGGCGCAGGGGTGCTGTGCATCATCAAGAACTACACCGGCGACGTGCTGAACTTCGAGATGGCCACCGAACTTGCACAGGCCGAGGGCGTCGACGTGCGCACGGTCGTCGTCGCGGATGACGTCGCCGTCGAGAATTCCACGTTCACCGCCGGCCGGCGTGGCGTGGCGGGGACGGTGTTCGTGGAAAAGATTGTCGGGGCAGCGGCGGAAGCCGGCGTGCCGCTCGACGAGCTGGTTGTGCTCGCCGAGCGCGTGTGCGCGAGTGTGCGCTCAATGGGCGTGGCGCTGACTTCGTGCGTGACTCCGGGCGCCGGGCAGCCGACGTTCGACCTTCCCGAGGACGAAATCGAGGTGGGCATCGGCATCCACGGCGAGCCGGGCAGGCGCCGCGAGCCGCTCGTCGAGGCGTCGTCAATTGCCCGCAAACTCGTCGACCCCATCCTCCACGACCTCGATTTCGCCGGCCACCCTGCCGCTCTGCTCATCAATGGGCTTGGCGCGACGCCGCTCATCGAGCTACACCTCATGGCCGGAGAGGTGCTGCCGCTGCTCCGGAAAGCCGACGTGCACGTGGCGCGGTGCGGCGTCGGCAACTTCGTCACGTCGCTCAACATGGCGGGCTGCTCCGTCACGCTGCTGCGCGCCGACGACGAGATGTTGCGTTGGCTCGATGCCCCATCGCCGCTCGAGGGCCTCGCAAAGGTGCTGCCATGATCGCCGTCGGCACTGTGGCGAGGTGGCTGCGGCGGTTTGACGCGCTCACCGCCAACCACGAAACGCACCTCACTGAGCTGGACTCCCACATCGGCGACGCCGACCACGGCGTGAACCTCGTCCGAGGCGTGCACGAGACCCTCAACGCGCTGGATGCACCGACACTGCAGGCGCAGAGCAAGGCGATCGGCATGTCGCTGCTGCGCCATGTGGGCGGCACGAGCGGCCCCCTGCTGGCCACGCTGTTTTTGCGCATGGCCGCGGCGTTCCCCGTCGATGCTGTGGAAGTGAACGACACGCAGTTCGTTGAGGCACTCCGCGCCGGCGTCGACGGGCTCGCGCAGCGCGGCAAGACGGAGCTGGGCGACAAGACCATGTACGACGCCCTCTCCCCGGCGGTGGCGACATTCGAGCGCGAGCACGCCGCTGGCACGCCGTTTCCCGAGGCCGCGGCCCGAGCCGTCGCCGCTGCCGCGCGTGGCCGGGATGCCACCGCCGACATGGTGGCGCGCAAGGGCCGGGCGTCGTACTTGGGTCAGCGCTCCGTCGGGCACATCGACCCGGGCGCCGCATCCGCGACGCTGCTCGTCCAAGCGCTGGCGGAGGTGCTGGTATGAGCGTCGGCATCGTCGTCGTGTCGCATTCGGCCACGCTCGCCCAGGCCGCGCTCGATCTCGCGGCCATCATGGTGCACGGCGAGATGCCGCCCGTGGCGATTGCAGCCGGAATGCCGGACGGCTCGCTCGGCACGGATGCCACCGCCGTCATGACGGCCATTGAGGACGTGACAAGCACCGACGGTGTCGCGGTGCTCGTCGACATGGGGTCGGCCATCATGAGTGCCGAGACCGCCATCGACTTGCTGGGTTCGCCACACCCGGTGCGCGTCGCGGCCGCGCCACTGGTCGAGGGGCTCACCGCTGCGTTAGTCACAGCAGCGATGGGGGGCTCGCTCAACGAGGTCATCGTCGCCGCCGAATCGGCGCTCGACGCCAAGTGGGCTGCGCTCGGCCGAGGCCCCGTCAACGCTGTGGAGCCGGCGTCCGACTCGACGAACGGGAACTCGGCCCAGGTGCTGCTCACCAAGCCAATCGGCTTGCACGCCCGGCCGGCCTCCAAGCTCGCTGCGCTCGCGATGGAGTTCGACGCGGAGATTTCGATTGCTCGAGGCGACGGGCAGCCCGTCAATGCTAAATCGACGGTGAGCCTCATGGCGCTCGGCGCGGTGTGCGGCGACACGCTGCACGTCTACACGGAAGGCCCACAGGCCGAAGCCGCGCAGCACGCCGTCGTGAGCTTTATCTCGAGCGGGCTCGGGGAGTAGCTGGCGGTGGCCAATCCGCGCCGGGGCACTAGGCTATGCCCATGACCGAGACGCATCCGAACCTGATGGCCACCGACGTGCGGGTGGAACTGCCCGTCGATCCCGCCGTGGAGGCTATTCGAGAAGCCGGCAAAGAGGGTTTCCTGGAGGTCGCGGCCGCCCACCCGCAGTCGTCGCTCGTGTGGGCGCTGTTGGCGGAGGCGTGTCTGCGTGACGACACGCTCGCGTCGTCCATCGCCGCCTACGCCTACGCGCGCACCGGCTACCACCGCGGGCTCGACGCGCTGCGTCGCAACGGTTGGAAGGGCACCGGGCACGTGCCGTGGGAGCACGCGCCCAACCGCGGATTCCTGCGCGCATTGTGGGCGTTGAGCGTAGCCGCAGGGCGAATCGGGGAAACCGACGAACAGGCACGCTGCGCCCAGTTCCTGCGAGATTCCTCCGAAACTGCCTTCCAGACGCTCGCCCAGTGACCGCCGGAGACGTAGCCCTCGTTCTCGAGGGCGGTGGCATGCGGGCCGCGTGGAGTTCCGGCGTGCTCAACGTCCTGCTCGAACACGATGTTCACACCGGCTGGGTGGGCGGCATTTCAGCAGGCTCCACCTGCACGGTCAACTGGCTCGTTCGAGACCGCGAGCGCACCCGTCGGGCATTCACGGATTTCGCCGCCGAACGCGACTTCGGCGGTTGGGGCTCCTGGGCGCGCGGCCGCGGCTACTTCAATTCGGAGTGGATCTACGAGCGTTCCAGCCTCCCCGGTGAGGTGCTCCCCCTCGACTTCGATGCGGTGCAGGCCAACCCCGCGCCTTTCGCCATCGGCGGCTTCCGTGCTACCGACGGCGCGATGGTGTACTGGGGCCGAGAAGATATCCAGGAGCCGCTGGACCTTCTCAGACGGGTGCGGGCATCGTCGACGATGCCGCTGCTCATGCCTTGGACGGTGATCGACGGTGAGGTCTACTGCGACGGCGCCCTCGGTCCAACCGGCGGCTATCCCATCGACGCGGCGAAGACGGCCGGGTTCCGACGGTTTCTCGTCGTCACCACCCGCACCCGAGACTATGTGAAGGGCCCGCAGCGCGCCCAGCGAGCGATGCGGGCGGCGCTGCGGCGCTACCCCGCCGTCGCCGAGGGGCTGTTCGCCCGGCCCGCAAACTACAACCGCACCCGCGAGGAGCTCTTCGACCTCGAACGCGACGGACACGCCCTCGTGCTGAGCCCGGATCGCATGCCCATCACCAACGCCGAGCGCAACGTCGCCCGTCTCACCGACGTGTACCTCCAGGGCGTTGCTCAGACCCGACGCGACCTCCCGCGGATCCTCGACTTCCTCGGCGCCTGACCTGGAGGCTTGGCCCGCGGGCGCAACTCCAGGTGGGCTTCGGCGGACACCCGTTGACCGGGGCGTCTAGGCTCGAGGCATGATCTTTATCGTCGTCAAGTACCAAGTGAAGCCCGAGTCCGTCGACCAGTGGATGGACGCCGTCGCCGAGTTCACCGCCGCCACCCGCGCTGAGGAGGGCAACCTCTGGTTCGAGTGGTCGCGTTCGGTGGAAGACCCGAACGAGTTCGTGCTCGTCGAGGCATTCAAGGACGGCGCCGGCGAGGCCCACGTCAACGCCCCGCATTTCCAGGCCGGCCTCGAAGCTATGCGTCCACATCTGGCGGCCACGCCCAAGATCGTCTCCCGCACCGTCGAGGGCGAAGGCTGGGACGAGATGGGCGAGCTGCAAGTCAGCTGACCGCGTCGTCTGCCGGCGGCGCGCACTTCGCCGTCGCATCGTCGGTCTGACTCGTCGGGGTGGGCGTTCCCCGCCTAGTGCAGCACACATCGCCTTCCGGGCACGACTAGGCGGAGAGGCCCCGGCGCGCGTACACTCAGCTCGGCCCAAATGTGAGGAGCGCCCATGCCCACCCGTGAAGATCTGCGAAACGTCGCCATCATCGCCCACGTCGACCACGGGAAGACCACACTGGTCGACTCGATGCTGTGGCAGTCTGGCGCGTTCCGCGAGGGTGCCGACGTCGACGCCCGCGTGATGGACTCGATGGATCTCGAGCGCGAGAAGGGCATCACGATCCTCGCGAAGAACACGGCGATCAAGCACCGTCGTCCCGACGGCACCGACGCCGTCATCAATATCATTGACACACCTGGCCACGCCGATTTCGGCGGCGAGGTGGAGCGCGGCCTGGAGATGGTCGACGGCGTGATCCTCCTCGTCGACGCGTCTGAGGGGCCACTCCCCCAGACGCGCTTCGTATTGCGCAAGGCGCTCGCCAAGCAGCTGCCCATCATCGTGGTGGTGAACAAAGTAGACCGCTCGGATGCGCGCATCAGTGCCGTCGTCGACGAAACCTACGACCTCTTCATGGACCTGCTGGACGACGACGCCGCCGACGGCCTCGATTTCCCCATCGTCTACGCATCCGCGAAGGCCGGGCGGGCGTCGCTGACCCAACCCGCAGACGGCAGCATGCCTGACTCCACGACGCTCGAACCGCTGTTCACAACGCTGTTTGAGCACATCCCCGCCCCTACATACGAAGAGGGCGCAACGCTGCAAGCCCACGTCACGAACCTCGACGCGTCGCCCTACCTCGGGCGCATCGCGCTGCTGCGCGTGGTGGGCGGAGAGCTGCGTCGCGGCCAGCAGGTGGCGTGGTGCAAGCGCGACGGCAGCGTCGAAACCGTGAAGCTCACGGAACTCCTGATGACCGAAGCCCTCGAGCGCAAGCCCGCGGAAAAGGCAGGGCCGGGCGATATCGTCGCCATCGCGGGCATCCCCGAGATCATGATCGGTGAGACCATCTCCGACCCCGAGAACCCGAAGCCGCTGCCGCTCATCCACGTCGACGAGCCGTCGATCTCCATGACGATCGGCATAAATACCTCGCCGCTGGCGGGCAAGTCGGGGAAGAACCTCACGGCCCGGCTCGTGAAGGCGCGTCTGGATCAGGAGCTCATCGGCAATGTCTCCATTCGGGTGAGCAACACCGATCGCCCCGACACGTGGGAGGTGCAAGGCCGAGGTGAGCTGCAGCTGGCGATCCTCGTCGAGATGATGCGCCGGGAATCGTTCGAGCTCACCGTCGGGAAACCGCAGGTGGTCACCAAGATGATCGACGGCAAGCTGCACGAACCCACCGAGCGGCTCACCGTCGATGTGCCCGAGGAATTCCTGGGCACAGTCACGCAGCTGATGGGGCTCAGGCGCGGGCGCCTGGAGACGATGGTGAACCACGGCACCGGCTGGGTGCGGCTGGAGTTCATCGTGCCGGCGCGTGGCCTAATTGGGTTCCGCACCGAGTTCCTCACGGAAACGCGCGGCACCGGCATCATGAACCACGTGGCCGAGGGTTACGAGCCCTGGCACGGCAACTTCCGCACGCGTCCGACGAGTTCGCTCGTCGCCGACCGCACCGGCGTCGTCACCTCTTACGCGCTGTTCAACCTGCAGGAGCGGGGCACGATGTTCGTCGGCCCCGGTGCCGAGGTGTACGAAGGCATGGTGGTGGGAGAAAACCCGCGCCCGGACGACATGGACGTGAACCCCACCAAGGAGAAGAAGCTCACCAACGTGCGTTCCTCCACCGGCGAGGAGCTCGAGCGGCTCGTCCCGCCGAAGCAGCTGTCGTTGGAGCAGTCGCTCGAGTTCTGCGCGGCTGACGAGTGCCTCGAAGTGACGCCTGAGATTGTGCGGATTCGCAAGGTGCACCTGAGCGCCCACGAGCGCTCCAAGATCCGCAACCGCGAAAAGAAGGGCTAAACGCAGCGCCCGTTTGACCGTTTTCCTCCACGCCTGCAAAAAATCGCCGAAAGCAGGGGGTCATCGGCTTCTCGTGGAGGATAACGGTCACTTTTCGTCGGCACCCCCCAGCGCGGTGAGCGCCTGCGCCATCGCGAGCAGCGGGCGAAGCTGGTTGTTGTTCACCCGCTGGGAGTTCGCCGATGCGGTGATCCCCAGGCGCTCAGCGGCCTGCTGGTTGTCCAAGCCCTCGTACAGCGCCGAGAACGTTGCCCGCGCCCCCGCGCCAAGCGCCGCGAGGTGCGCGTCGACGAGTTGCGCCGCCGGCTCTATGAGCGGATTCGCCGAAGGTGTGTCGTCGCGGACAGCGGTGCGGAGGCCCCGTCGGCCGGGCTCATGCGACTGCCGCTCCACCGCCTCGATCGCTTCCCGCGCGAGTATCCAGGCGGAACCATCCTGAATCCCGCGCTCGGCGTCGATGATCCGCACCTCGCCCACCGCGATGCCGAAACGGAGGTCGACGTGCCCTGCCAGCAGGTTGCGGAGGGTGAACGTGGCGGCGAAGGCATCGCCGAGAGTGGCGTAGACGCCCTGGATTTCGTCGCCCACTGTGACACGCAGCGGGTCGAGTTGGGCTATGTTGGCGTTGGTTTGGGCGATGGCGTCGAGCACGTGCATGTGGGATTGCCCGCGATCCGATGCGCGAGAGCTGACGATGTCCGCCACCACCGCTGCACATGTAGAAAAAACCTGCATTTCTTCCATGTGAAGATAATAGCTTAACCGCTTTGAAGGGGATCCATGCACGTACTGCTGCAGGCGCTGATCATCGCTGGCTGTGGTCTCCTGGCGGTGTTCGCAAACCCGGTGATACGGGCGCTACTGCGTCACATCAACCCGCCCCAACCGAACCCTGATCCGATGATCCTCGATACCTGGCACGGGCTGCCGGGCGGCCGCTGGATCGGCATGTTGGAGCGCGCCGCCACCTACGCGTGCATCGTCGCGGGCTTCCCAGCCGGCCTCGCATTTATCCTTGCCGTCAAGGGTTTGGGGCGCTATCCCGAACTGCGCAACGGCGACGACCCCCGGCTCGGCGAGGTGTTCATCATCGGCACGTTCGCCAGCGTGCTCTGGGCCTGCACGTTCGCGGGCATCGCCTACGCGCTTGTGAGGCTGTAGGCCGACGGCGGCACGGGCACCTGCGAAAGTTGACCGTTATCCTCCACGAGAAGCTCGCGACCCCCTCGCTGAGACGATTTTTTGCAGACGTGGAGGATAACGGTCATCGACGCAGTCCCGCTGCGCGGCTGATCCCCTAGGATCTCCGCCATGCATGTTCTACCCCGCGCGGCTTGCGCGGTGCTCGCCCTGTGCGCCCTGACCGGAATCATCACATCGTGGATCATCGGCTGGGAGGGTTCCCCCGGCGTCGGCGGGTTCCTCTTCGGCCTCGTGGTGACGCCATTCACGCAACTGAGATTCTTCACCTTCATGTCGAACCTGCTGGTCGCCGTATCCGCACTTGATTTGGTGTTCCGCCGCGACTGGGCGCGAAGTTGGCACGTCATCCGCATCACAGCCACCGTCTGCATCGTGATCACCGGCATCGTGTTCAACCTGTTGCTCGATACCGGCGGGCACGCGGGGCTTTCTGGCGTCAACAACTTTTTCGTGCATATCCTGACGCCCATCCTCACCCCCATCATGTGGCTGGCGTTCGGGCCCCGGCACACCACCTGGCGCCGCATCGGCTGGGCCACGATCATCCCCATCGTGTGGCTGGTGGTGACCCTCGTCCGCGGCGCCATCGTGCACTGGTACCCGTACACCATCCTCGACGTCGACACCCTCGGCGCCGGGGTGATTCTCTACATCGTGGCGATCCTCGTGTTCTTCTTCGTCTTCGCCGCCGCGATGTGGCTGGTGGACCGCAAGCTCCCCGCGCTGCAGCCGGGCGACGAAGAACGGTCGCCGTCGGCTTAACTCGGGGTGTGCGCCGCGCAATGCGGCACACACTCAGGGCAGGCCACCATCTGCTCGGTGCAGGAAACGTCCGCGCAATCCCCGACGTGCTTCGTCGGCTTGCCGCACACCGAACACACACCGACGACGGCGGCACCCTCGTCGAAATCGACGACGCCGCGGCGGTCGAAGACGTAGAGCGAGCCTTCCCAGAGTCCGTCGTTGCCGAACTCTTCCCCGTAGCGGACGATGCCACCGTCGAGCTGGTAGACCTCTTCGAAGCCACGATGCTTCATGAGCGATGAGAGCACCTCGCAGCGGATTCCGCCGGTGCAGTAGGTGACGACGGGTTTGTCTTTGAGGTGGTCGTACTTGCCGGAGTCCAGCTCTCCGACGAAGTCGCGGGTGGTGGTGACATCGGGGATGATGGCGTTCTTGAAGCGTCCCACGCCGGCTTCGTAGGTGTTGCGGCCGTCGAAGAAGACGGTGTCCGGCTTGGCTTCGACGAGCTCGTGCAGCTCGTGTGGCTTGAGGTGGATTCCGCCGTCGACGACGCCGTCCTCGTCGACGCGAATCTCGTCGGGGACGCCGAAGGTGACGATCTCCGAGCGCGCCTTGACGCTGAGGCGAGGAAAATCGTCGGCGCTGCCGTCGGACCATTTGATGTCGGTGCCCTTGAATCCGGGGTAGTCGCGCAGCAGGCGCACGTACCGCTTCAGCGCGTCGAGGTCACCGCCGAGCGTGCCGTTGATGCCGTGCGGAGAGACGATGACGCGGCCTCGCAGGCCGAGCGAGCCGGCGAGCGCAAGCTGCCAGTGCTTGATCGCCTCCGGGTCTGGCAGTGGCGTGAATTTGTAGAACAAGATGACCTTCTGCACGAGGCGATCATCCCACTCCCAGCTAGTCGGTGTCTTCGCGGCCCTCGTGAATGGGGTCTGACTTGTCCGCGTGGTTATGACGGCCACGCGTGACGATGAGCGGGTCGGTCGGTTTGATCTTCGACGGGTCCTTGCCGTCGTAGTCGTGAAGGTCCAGGAACAGGCGCATCGCGTTCAGGCGGGCGCGCTTCTTGTCGTTGGACTTGATGCGGTACCACGGCGCCAGCACGGTGTCGGTGTGCTTCAGCATGGCCGACTTTGCCGCGGTGTAGTCGTCCCAGCGGCCCAGGGATTCGAGGTCCATCGGGGATAGCTTCCACTGGCGCACCGGGTCGATCTGGCGGATGGCGAAGCGGGTGCGCTGCTCGCGCTGTGTGACTGAGAACCAGAGCTTCGTGACGGTGATGCCGGATTCGATCAGCATCTCTTCGAAGATGGGCGCCTGGTGGATGAAGATGTTGTATTCCTCGTCGGTGCAAAAGCCCATCACGCGTTCGACGCCGGCGCGGTTGTACCAGGACCGGTCGAAGAGCACGATCTCGCCTGCCGTCGGGAGATGTTCGACGTAGCGCTGAAAGTACCACTGGCCTTGCTCGCGCTCCGTCGGCTTGTTGAGCGCGACGACGCGAGCTGTGCGGGGGTTCAGGTGTTCGGTGAAGCGCTTGATCGCGCCGCCCTTGCCCGCTGCGTCGCGGCCCTCGAAGATGATGATGTGTTTGGTGCCGTGATCTTGCGCTGAGTACTGGAACTTCAGCAGCTCAATTTGGAGCTCTCGTTTTTCTTTCTCGTACTCGGTTCGGCCGAGGAGATCGTCGTACGGGTAGCGGTCGCGCCAGGTTTCCACGGCGTTGCCCAGGGGGTCGATGAGGTACGGATCTTCCCCGTGCACGTCCGCGACGGTGTATCCCTCGTCGCGCATCTGGTCGATGTACTCGCGCAGGTTTTGGTTACGGCTCATAAGGCTTAGTTCATCACCTTCTGCTGAACAGAAGGTGAACTTTGACGGTTCTGCCGCACACGCCCGCAGTGTTCGCTGTTGGCTGCGGCATGAGGTATTGAATCTCGGGCCGTCGTTGGCAAGGATCGAGATATGGCAGACATCACATTCAAGGATTCCCCCGTCACCACTATTGGTGAGCTCCCCGCTGTGGGTTCGAAGGCTCCCAGCTTCGATCTTGTTGGCTCGGATCTCTCCCCCGTCACGCTGGCTGACTTCGCCGGCAAGAAGATCGTGCTCAACATCTTCCCCTCACTGGACACCGGCGTGTGCGCCCAGAGCGTCCGCACCTTCAACGAGAAGGCAACGGGTCTGGAGGGCACCGTCGTGCTCAACGTGTCGATGGATCTCCCCTTCGCGCAGGCTCGTTTCTGCGGCGCCGAGGGCATCGAGAACGCCATCGTGGCGTCGGGCTTCCGTTCCTCTTTCGGCTCTGACTACGGCGTGACCTTCACGTCCGGCCCGCTCGAAGGCCTCTACTCCCGCTCGGTGGTCGTGCTCGACGGTGAGGGCACGGTCGTTTACACCCAGCAGGTGGCCGAGACCACCGACGAGCCGGATTACGACGCGGCCCTCGCTGCGCTCTGATTCGTTAAGCCGGACTGTGCAGCTCGATGGTCCAGGCTGTCGAGCAGCACAAGCTCAATTACTCGCCCGTCCAGCGATTTCTGCTTGCACAGCGACCCAACGAGAGGACAGGCGCACTCTCATGTATAAGCACTGGATACGCTAATGAGCGCTTCCAAGTTAGCCCCTGACCACCCCCGCTCTAAGCCTGGCGCACCCATTCGCGATGGGGTGATGCGCACCAGAACCACGGTGCGACTTTTACCTGAAGACGAACAGTTTTTCCGCGATCGTGGCAAGGAACTTGGGCTGTCGTTGTCCGACACGCTTGCCTACTACCTCGCCCTCGGCGCTGGCAGGGAGATCCAGCCGGCGATCCTTCGTCAGCTCGCTGAACGTGACACCCCCACGGCTAACGAAGACGCCAGCTGCGAGCGGCCCGTGGCTGATGCGTATGATGCGGACCTTGGGCCAGTGACTTGGGCGCTGAGTACCCGCATAAGTAATCCGACGCACAAGCTTCTCCTAGTCGCATTGGCTGCTCTCTCCAACGATCAGGGTGAGGCATCCCCGAGAGTTGCGACCCTCATGGAAATGGCATCTACTGGTCGACGCACCGTGTTTCGCGCTCTCGAGGAATTGGAAGGTGCGGGGTTGCTCACCCGCATCCGCGGCTACCGGAGCGGGGCCAATGGAGGAGGGCGACGTCAGGTGAACTCGGTGTACAAACTCGCGATCCCCGAAGCCGCCTTGCGCTGCCAGGCCGAATGCAGAGCAAACCACACTTGAACTGCAGGTGGTGGCACGAGTGCCCTAGGCTCCATGCACACATCGGAAGCCGGACTGCGCCAACTACACCGCTGCGACTTTTCCAACGTGATCTCCCTCGCCGTTGATGCAGCCGCGTACGCAATTCCATGCGGGCACAACACAATCTCCCACGAGATTTTGTCAGTGGGCTTCGCTAGGTTGGGGCTACGCGGTTTGAAGGAGAAGCCATGTCCCCCACGACGAAAGAAGCGCAGCGCGCGGAGCTGCACAAAACCATTTGGCGCATCGCCAATGATCTGCGCGGCTCCGTCGACGGGTGGGATTTCAAAGCCTATGTGCTTGGTATGCTCTTCTACCGCTTCATCTCCGAAAACCTCACCGCGTATATCAACCGCGGCGAGCGAGCAGCCGGTAATCCCACCTTCGATTACGCGCTCTTACCTGATTCTCAGGCAGAGTACGGGCGAGAAGCTACCGTCCAGGAGAAGGGCTTCTATATTTTCCCGTCGGAACTCTTCCACAACGTGCGGCTTCGCGCTCCCCAAGATCTGAACTTGAATGAGACCCTCGCACGCGTGTTCTCGAATATCGAAGGCTCGGCCATCGGCAC
This sequence comes from Actinomycetes bacterium, assembly GCA_023443125.1. Taxonomy (GTDB): domain Bacteria; phylum Actinomycetota; class Actinomycetes; order Propionibacteriales; family Propionibacteriaceae; genus Arachnia. The sequence goes on along the minus strand of JAEZVO010000071.1, from coordinate 64,003 downwards.
CGATTCCGAAGGCGATCTGAAGGGCCTATTCGATGATCTCGATGTGAACAGCACCAGGCTGGGCCCCACCGTCGCCAAGCGCAATGCCAAGTTGGTGAGGCTACTCGACGCCATTGGAGATCTCCCGCTCGGCAACTACGAAGACAACTCGATTGACCTCTTCGGCGACGCCTACGAGTACCTCATGCAGATGTATGCCTCGCAGGCTGGCAAATCGGGCGGCGAGTACTACACGCCCCAGGAAGTCTCCGAACTCCTGGCGCGCATCACCGTGCACGGTAAAACGGAGGTCAACAAGGTGTACGACCCGGCGGTGGGCTCGGGTTCGCTGCTGCTGAAGTTCGCGAAGGTGTTGGGCAAAGAGAACGTTCGTCAGGGGTTCTTCGGGCAAGAGATTAACCTCACGACGTACAACCTCGCGCGCATCAACATGTTCTTGCACGACATCAACTACGAACAATTCAGCATCGCGCACGGGGATACGCTCACCGATCCGGCCCACTGGGACGACGAGCCGTTCGAGGCCATCGTCTCCAACCCGCCGTATTCCATCCGGTGGGATGGCGACGCAAGCCCCCTGCTCATCAATGATCCTCGGTTTTCCCCGGCGGGTGTGTTGGCGCCGAAGTCAAAGGCAGACTTGGCGTTCACCATGCACATTCTGTCCTGGCTGGCTGTCGACGGCACGGCTGCCATAGTCGAATTTCCCGGGGTGCTGTACAGGGGCGGGGCGGAGCGCAAAATCCGCAAGTATCTCGTCGACAACAACTACATCCACAGCGTCATCCAGCTCCCGCCAGACCTCTTCTTCGGCACCACCATCGCCACCTGCATCATTGTCCTCAAGAAATCGAAGCCGGATAACTCGGTGCTCTTCATCGACGCTTCAGTGCAGTTCCAGCGCAGCGGCAATAAGAACAAACTCACCGACGAGAACCGCCAGGCCATCCTCGACGCCTTCGCCGCCCGCGAGCCCATCGACTACGTCGCTGCATTGGTGCCCAACGAGAACATTGGCGAGAACGAATACAACCTTTCGGTGTCGTCGTATGTAGAGAAAGAAGACACCCGCGAAGAGATCGACATCGCGGAGCTCAATGCAGAGATCAAGCGCATCGTCGCGCGCCAGCAGGAACTGCGCACGGCCATTGACGCGATTGTTGCTGACCTGGAAGGGGAATGAGCATGTCAAATATGCCCAATTGGCAGCAGTTCCTGATTCCAACGCTGCGGGTCATGAGCGACGGCATCGTTCGGCATCGGCGTGAATTCGAGCCGCTAGTGGCCGACTCGGTATCCCTCAGCCCTGAACAGCGTGCGAAGAGACTCCCCTCCAGCGGCAAGCTCACGTATATCAACAGGATTGGTTGGGCCGTCTCTTTTCTCACCAACGTCGGTGCTCTGGATCGTCCATCGCGGGGGCACTACGTCATCACCGACGCCGGACGTACGGTACTGCGCACCTTCCCCAACGGCGCAACCGAACGCGAGCTTCGCGAGCTGGGCGACGACCCCGCATCGATTCTCAGGCCTTACCGTTCCACAGGTCCCCGAGCCAGCAGGCCTGATAACGCCGCTGCCCGGGAGGCCGAGGAGATGACCCCCATCGAGCAGGTGCAGGAAGGCATTGCACGCATCACGGACGACGTTGCTGCCGAGCTCCTCCGCCGTCTGCAAGGAAAGGATCCCGCCTTCTTCGAACAGGCAGTCATGGATCTGCTGCTTGCCATGGGTTATGGCGGTGCAGGCGGTGCTGGCTATGTCACGCAACTCACCAATGACGGCGGCATCGACGGTGTCATCGACCAAGACGTACTCGGTATTAACCGCGTCTACATTCAGGCAAAACGGTACGCCAGCTCCAACGTCGTGCAGCGCCCGGACGTCCAGGGTTTTGTCGGAGCCCTCAGCGGTAAAGCAGACAGCGGCGTCTTCATCACGACGAGCCAATTCTCGGATGGCGCCAAACAGTATGCTCGGAATATCCCAACCCGAATCATCCTGATCGACGGCGCACGTCTTTCGGAACTCATGATTCGGTTCGGTGTAGGCGTGCAAGTGAAAGACACCTACCATGTGGTGGAAATCGACGAGGACTTCTTCGCATGAGCGGTCCCAAAGGCGAGATTCTCGTCTACCAACGTGACGACGGGATGCCCGCCGTTGAGGTACAACTCGTCGACGAGACGCTGTGGCTCTCCCAACAGCAGATCGCGGACCTATTCCAGACGTCGCGAACCAACGTGATCGAGCACATCCGAAACATCTACGACGAAGGCGAGCTTGCACCCGAGGCAACCTGTCGGGATTTCCGACAGGTTCGTCAGGAGGGTGCCCGTCAAGTCACACGAACGATGCCGTTCTACAACCTCGACGCCATCATCTCGGTCGGATACCGGGTCAAGAGCGTGCTCGCGACAAGGTTCCGTATCTGGGCGACGGAGCGGCTGCGCGAGTACCTGGTCAAGGGCTTCACTTTGGACGACGAGAAGCTCCAGAATCTGGGCGGCGGCACCTACTGGCGCGAACTCCTCGAGCGCATCCGCGAAATCCGCTCATCTGAGAAGGCGATGTACCGTCAGGTGCTCGATCTCTTCGCCACCAGCGTCGACTACGACCCCCACTCGATAGAAGCCCGCGAGTTCTTCAAGGCAGTCCAAAACAAACTCCACTTCGGCGCCCACGGCCACACCGCACCCGAGGTCGTGGCCGAACGCGCCGACGCGAGGAAGCCCAACATGGGCCTGACCTCGTTCCGTGGTTCCCTGCCCCGCAAATCAGACGTCACCGTCGCGAAAAACTACCTCAACGAGTTTGAGCTGAAGCAACTCGGATCGCTCGTCTCCGCGTACTTCGAGGCGGCAGAGTTCCGTGCCCAACGACATGAACCCACCTACATGAAGGACTGGGTGGGGCACCTCGACAAGTTGCTCACAGCCATGGATGCGCCTGTACTCAGCGACGCGGGAAGCATCTCGCGCTCACAAGACGACGCGAAAGCCCTCACCGAGTACGACAAGTACCGAGCTGTCCTCGACGCGAAGCCAAGTGAAGTCGAGAAGGCATACCTGGCCAGCATCAAAGCGGAACAGAAGAAGTTGGAGGGCAAGCAATGAACCGGATCGAACAGCTGCTCGCCGAGCTCGCCCCCAATGGAGTGCCGCACCTGCCGCTGGGAGAAATTGCGATGTACTCCGATACTCGTGTGGACGCCGAAAAGCTGGATAGAACGACATTTGTCGGAGTCGATAATTTGGTTGCAAACAAAGGTGGCCGGGTCGACGCTGCATATCTACCAAATACCGCCCGGCTATCGGCCTACGCGCCTGGGGATGTCCTGATCGGCAACATCCGTCCCTACCTCAAGAAGATTTGGTTAGCGGACTCCGACGGTGGATGCAGCGGCGACGTGCTGGCTGTGCGGTTACGCCCTGCTTACACTGATGCCATTCTTCCCGAATTCCTATATTTTTTGCTGTCATCGGACCACTTCTTCACCTACAACATGCAGCACGCTAAAGGCGCCAAAATGCCCCGTGGCAGTAAACCCGCAATAATGCAGTACAAGGTTGCCCTGCCACCGCTGGAGGTGCAGCGGGAGATCGTCGCGATTCTGGATAGGTTCACCGAGCTGGAAGCAGAGCTGGAAGCAAAGCTGCAAGCGGAGCTGCAAGCAAGGCGTAAACAGTTCAGCTTCTATCGCGATCAGCTTCTAGGCTTCCGAGAGAGAGAGTCAAGTGGGCCGCTCTGAATGAATTTGGCAACTTCTTCAGAGGCCGACGATTCACGAGAGCGGACTTCCAGCCTGAAGGCATTCCTGCAATTCACTACGGAGACATCTATACCTCCCTCGGCACATCAACGACCACGGTTGTCACTCATGTGAGCCCTGAGTTGGAGCCGACGCTGCGCTTTGCCGATCCAGGGGACCTAGTTCTGGCCGGAGTCGGCGAAACGGTGGAAGACGTTGGTCGCTCAGTGGCTTGGCTTGGCGCTTCGCCTGTCGCGATCCACGACGATTGCTTCGCGTTTCGGTCGGACATGGATCCGACGTTCCTGGCCTACGTGACCCAGACAACTCGCTTCAACCATGAGAAGGAGCGCCACGTGTCGCGAGCAAAGGTCAAGAGACTGTCAGCTTCAGGGCTGGGGCAAGTTACAGTTCCGATACCGCCGCTGGCGACCCAACGCCGCATCGTCGCCCAACTCAATCAGTTCGACGCCCTCGTCAATGACATCAGCGTAGGCCTCCCCGCAGAGCTGGCCGCCCGTCGGAAGCAGTACGAGCACTACCGTGACAAACTCCTCACCTTCGAGGAAGCACGTTGACTCCATATCTCAGTTGGCGCCGCGACATTCTCTAGATTCAAGTAGACACAACGTCTACAATCAAGACATGAAGACGATCTCTGTAGCTGAGCTTCGGCAGAACCCCACGAACGCGCTTGACGCGGCAGCCAGGGGTGAAATCTATGTCGTCACGAAGCATCACCAGCCGCTGGCCCAGCTCGGTCCGCTGTCAGACGTCACACTTCCCGTCGTGCCCGCTCGGAATCCAGGCCCGGTGACCTTCGAAGACTGGCCACACGAGCCAGTCCACAGTCAGGACGAAATCGACGAATTGGTTGAATGGACGAAGGGCGATAGATGACCAGCTACCTGGACACATCAATAGCCGTAGCCGCTTTAGAGGGGGTTCCCACTGCACGGGCATGGTTTCAACGCGCTGTGGCCGAAGACAGCGTCGTCTCGTCGAGGCTCTTGCAGACAGAACTGACTCGAGTACTGCGCCGCCAAGGCAAGCCGGTAGCTCACCGCGAGCTCCTGCTGCAATACGTCTCCCTGGCTCCTATCACGGATGCGGTGTTGGCAACCGCCGAAGCAATCCCCCAACAGATTCGATCGCTCGACGCCATTCATCTCGCCACCGTGTTACAGCTCGGTGGCACGGCGACGGTGATTACCCACGATCGCCAGATGTTAAACGCCGCTGCCGACCTCGGCCTACAAACTCACGACCCCCTAACCAGGTGAAACCATGTCCGACGCCACCCCACGCAAATACGACCCCATCGCCGTATCGACGGAGAGCACCGTCGTAGCGGAGTATGTGCCCGATGAGCAGCAGGCGTCGAGCTACCAGTCGGAGGCTGCACTGGAGCAGGAGTTCATTCGGCAACTGCAAGCGCAGGCCTACGAGTACCTCACCATCCACTCCGAGCAGCAGCTCATCGCGAATCTCCGTAAGCAGCTGGAGCTCCTGAACGACGTGACGTTCTCCGACTCGGAGTGGCAGCAGTTCTTCACCGAACGCATCGCGAGCGCGAACGATGGCATCGTCGAAAAGACCGTCCGTATCCAGGAAGACCACGTGCAGCTGTTGAAGCGCGACGACGGTTCGGTGAAGAACATCCAGCTGATCGACAAGCAGCACATCCACAACAACCGGCTGCAGGTGATCAACCAGTACGAGGTGGGCCACGGCGAGGGTGGGGCGAACTTCGCCAACCGCTACGACGTGACAGTGCTCGTCAACGGTCTGCCGATGGTGCACGTCGAGCTCAAGCGTCGCGGCGTGGACATCCGCGAGGCCTTCAACCAGATCGACCGCTACCAGCGCGACAGCTTTTGGGCCGGATCTGGATTGTTCGAGTACGTGCAACTCTTCGTCATTTCCAACGGCACACTCACGAAGTACTACTCCAACACGACGCGTCGCCAGCACCTCAGCGATCAGTCCGGCCCCAAGCGGGCGAAGAGAACGTCAAACTCGTTCGAGTTCACCTCGTGGTGGGCCGACGCACAGAACAAGCCCCTCCAAGATCTGACCGCGTTTGCGAAAACCTTCTTCGCGAAGCACACGCTGTTGGGCATCCTCACCAAGTACTGCGTGCTCACCGCAGACCGCATGCTTCTTGTGATGCGTCCCTACCAGATCGTCGCCACCGAACGGATCCTGCAAAAAATTCAGATCTCGACCAACTACAAGCAGCTCGGCACTGTGGCCGCAGGCGGCTACGTCTGGCACACCACAGGCTCCGGCAAAACCCTCACCTCATTCAAAACTGCGCAGCTCGCCTCCAAGCTTGAGGGCATCGACAAGGTGCTGTTCGTCGTCGACCGCAAAGACCTCGACTACCAGACGATGCGCGAGTACGACCGCTTCGAGAAGGGCGCGGCCAACTCCAACACATCGACGGCGGTGTTGAAGAAACAGCTCGAAGACCCGGGCGCACGCATCATCATCACCACCATCCAGAAATTAGCTACGTTCATCGCATCCAACAAGGGCCACTCCATCTACGACGGCCATATCGTCGTCATCTTCGACGAATGCCATCGCTCGCAGTTCGGCGAGATGCACACCGCCATCACCAAGGCGTTCAAGCGCTACCACCTGTTCGGCTTCACCGGCACCCCCATCTTTGCCGATAACTCCGGCAGCGGAGGGAACCCTCAGCTGCGCACCACCGAGCAGGCATTCGGCGAGAAGCTCCACACGTACACCATCGTGGATGCCATCACCGACAAGAACGTGTTGCCCTTCCGCATCGACTACATCAACACCATCAAGGTGGGCGACGTCGTCGACAGGCAGGTTTCCGCCATCAACACCGAGCGGGCACTCATGGCGCCCGAGCGGATGAGCCAAGTGGTCTCGTACATCCGAGAGCACTTCGACCAGAAAACCAAGCGCGCCGCACACTACTCATTGGGCGAGCGACGGGTGCGGGGCTTCAACGCACTGTTCGCGACGGAATCCATCCCGGCCGCGCGCATGTACTACAACCACTTCCAGACGCAGCAGAAGGGTCTCCCCTCTGATCAGCGCCTCAAGGTGGCCATCATCTATTCCTACGGCGCCAACGCTGCGGAAAGCGATGAGATTTTCGGCGACGAACAGCCTTCTGATAACGCATCCTGGCCACTTGATGACCGCATGTTCTTGGCCGAGGCCATCGACGATTACAACGAGATGTTTGGCACATCACACGACACCACGTCGAAGGGCTTCGAGGAGTACTACCAAGACCTTTCAAGGAAAATGAAACAGCGTGAGATCGACCTCGTGATCGTCGTCAACATGTTCCTCACCGGTTTCGACGCCACCACATTGAACACCCTCTTCGTTGACAAAAACCTCCGCTCCCACGGACTCATTCAGGCGTACTCGCGCACCAACCGCATCCTCAACTCGGTGAAAACGTACGGCAACATCGTGAGCTTCCGTGATCTGGAGCAGGCCACCAACGACGCCATCGCGCTGTTCGGCAATAAGGAGGCTCGCGGCGTTGTCGTCATGAAGCCATACCGCGAGTACTACGAGGAGTATCGGACGAACGTCGACGAATTGCTCACCGAGTTCCCGCCCGGTCAGGTGATCGTAGGGGAAGACGCCCAGAAGGCATTCATTGGGCTCTACGGCGCCATCCTCCGCCTGCATAACATCCTCACGTCGTTCGACGAGTTCGAGGGCGACGAACTCCTCACCGAAAGACAGCAGCAGGATTACCAGACTCGTTACCTCGATCTCCACGCGCAATTCAGGAAAGAACGCGATGCAGACAAGGAACGCATCAACGACGACGTCGTCTTCGAGATTGAGCTCATCAAACAGGTGGAGATCAACGTCGATTACATCCTGATGCTCGTCGACCAATACCGCAGCAAACGAGGCGACGGCGATGACAAGGAGATCCGAGCAGAAATCAGCCGGGTTGTGAGCGCCAGCCCCACGCTACGCAGTAAGCGTGACCTGATTGAGGATTTCGTCGACGGCGTCTCTCCTGCCGGGCAGATTGATCAGGAATGGCTCCAGTACATCGCAGCCAAGCGGGAGTCTGAACTCGAGGCCATCATCATCGACGAACGCCTCCGCCCCGACGAAGCCCGCGTCTTCGTGGCGACGGCCTTCCGCGACGGCCACGTCCAGACAGGAGGCACCGCCATCACCAAGGTGCTTCCGCCGGTGTCTAGATTCTCCGCGGAAGGACAACACGGAGCAACGAAGCAGCGGGTGATCCGGAAGCTCACTGCATTCTTCGAACGATTCTCGGGGCTGGGCGCGAGCAGCTAACCCATCGGGTAGTCACTGCACGGCATGAACCACAAACAGCGGCAGCTCACTTCTTGATGACGAAGACGAGGCCCAGAATGAGTACGACGCCCACGCCTACGATCACGCAGAGAAGCACCAGGTGTTCCTGAAACCAAGTGCTAGCAGATGATTCCGTCTGCGATTGATCATCGGCGGCAGGGCTCGATGACGTCTCTGAACTCGGCTGCTCGCTCGCCGACGCACCGTGCTCGGCCCAGTGTTTGGATTCCGGCGCGGCCCCGACGAACTCCTTCTTCGATTCGGGAACCCACTTGAGCACTGCTGGGTTGGGCCCGGCGAGCTCCTTGTAGTCCTGCAAGTCATCGCCCGGGTTCGGGTGCATGCCTATGAGGATGTCTTCCGCGCCTTGCCAATCGTCGGCGCCCGCATACTCTTCCTTGTGCCCAAACGGCGGCTCGTTGGGGTACTGCGTCGGGTCGGCTTCCAGGAACTTCACAGGGTCGATGGCCCCGTAGCCTTCGTGGTCACTGATGTGCTTCAAATCGGCATTTCCCGCAGCTGTGTTGCGCGCCAGCGACTGCACCAGCTGGTGGCCCGTCGCGTCGGGATACTTCTGCTTACCCAGGGCCAACGTCGCAGCGGCGATGGGTGCCGCGAAGCTCGTGCCGTCGGTTCTCGCCAGCGGCGCGTTTGCGCCCTCTGGGCGCATGTACAGCCCGACGCCGGGGGCGATGAGCGAGACGTTGGGCCCCTCCGCGCTCCAATCGGGCACCTTGCGCTGAGCGTCATGCGCGCCCACCGCAACTGAACCCGGCGCATAGGACGACATCGCGTCGCCCTGGTTACCGCCAGACTCGAAGACGGGAATATCGCGCATCGTGAGGTACGCCAGCGACGTGTCATTGAGGAAGTTAAATGACAAGCTGATCACGTCGGCCCCGGCTTCCGCGGCGTGAAACACGCGCCCAGATACGTCGGTGCTGGTGGCCGAACATTCGGGATCGTCCTTGCCCGGGCCGTTGTTCGTGGTGGCCTGATACACGATCAGCTTCGCGTCGGGCGCGATGCCCTGCACGCCTCCATCGCCACCTTGCCCGACGATGGTCTCGGCCATCATGGTCCCGTGGTTGATGAACTTCTTGGGTAGCTGTGGGTCGACGCATTGTTCCGGCAGCGCAACGTATTCGATGTCGGCGCCTTGGAGATCGCTCGCACTCAGATCGTTGCCCGCTTCCGCGATCGCAATCGTTACGCCCTTGCCGGTGAACCCTTGCGTGTGCAGCTTGTCGTAGCCGAATGCGCTGATATGCCAGCTGGGCGTGTCCGTCGGCGCTGCGTGCGCGGTTCCGCCGACGCCGCCAACACCGCGCCCAGCACGACTGACGCGCCTACTCGTCCCAGCGCTCCCGTTGCCGCACCCTCTCGACCCACGATCGGCCCTCCTTCAGCGAGATAGTAGTCCCGCGAAATCACCCGTAGCGTACATACGGATAGAGGTCACTGCACTGCGACTAGGTACCCAGCACACGACAATCTATTTGGTCTCCCGCGCCCACCAGCGTTTGGACTTTCTATGACGTTCCCCATGTCCGAGCTGTCATTCGTCGCCCAAGCGGCCGTGGTCCTTGCTGCGATCATCACAGGCGTTCGCACCGGCGGCGTGGGCATTGGCCTGTGGGGTGCGGTTGGCGCCGCCACATTGGCCTTTGGCTTCGGGCTACCGCTTGGTTCACCGCCAGTCGATGCGTTACTGATCATCGTGGCAGTCATCGTCACCACGTCCACCATGCAGGCTGCCGGCGGCACGGATTGGATGGTCTACATAGCGGCACGCATTATTGCCCGCCGACCGCGCATGATCACCATCGTCGCCCCTGTGACTTCTCTGGCTCTGGCTGCATTGGCGGGGACCTCGAACATCGTGTTCTCGTTGCTTCCGGTGATCGAGGAAACCGCCCGACGCACTGGCGTGCGCCCAGTGCGAGCACTGGCCATGTCTGTCGTTGCGACGAGTATCGCTCTGGCGGCGTCCCCCGTCTCGGCAGCCATGGCCGCCATGATCACGGTCATGGAGGCTGCCCCGTCGCACTGGTCGCTGGTGCAGATTCTCGCGATCACATTCCCGACTGCGCTCATAGGAACGGTGATCAGCGCCATCCTCGTCGATCTCCTCCACCGCTGGAGCGAGCGCAAGCAAACCTCACCACACGACGTCCTTGCGGAGACGGAGGGGCCTCGCGAACTGCTCGGCGCTCTTCGCACTCGCCTCACGCACCGTGGTCGGACAACGGCTCTCATCTATCTCGTCAGCGTAGCGATCATCGTCGCATTGACGCTCTGGCCCGCGTTGCGCCCTGCCGCCTAAGACGGCAACCCAATTTCCGTGGCCACGCTCATTCAGCTCATCATGTTGGCAGCCGGAGCCGTGATCGCCGTCGTCGGGCGCCCCACAATACAGGATGTCCCAGGCCACCCCCGTATTCCGAGGAGGAATGGTTGCGGCCATCGCATTTATGGGGCTCGCGTGGATGATCGACACGTTTTTACAGGCGCACACGCAGGCCGTAGGAGATTTCCTCGCTCGTTGGGTGGGGAGCTGGCCTTGGGTGCTGACACTGGCAGTGTTCGCTGTGGCTGTACTCACCACGTCGCAATCCACCGCAACCCGCATGATCATGCCCTTCGGGTTTGCGGCGGGGATCCCCACATCTCTGGTAGTCGGACTGTGGGCGGGCTCTTTGGGCGGCATCTACTTGCTTCCCACGAACGGGCTGCAGATCACGGCAGCGGAGCTCGACTCCACCGGCAGCACGAAGCTCGGCACCCGACTCGTCGACAACTCCTTATTCGTCCCATCGCTCATCCTGACGGTAGTGACCAGCCTCGTCGGTGCCGGTATCGCTCTCGCCGCGAACGCAGTGGCCTAGCCCGCAAGAGCCACCCCCAGCTCACCGCAGCCGTGGCCGCACGTGCAACCCGACGTCGGGGTCGACCAGCATTTCCTGCGCGGCCTCTATCCCGTCGGCATCCAGCTGGGCGTCGAGACTCACGTTCCGCTTCACCAGCGCCAATGCCAGCGGTCCGATCTCGCGATGGAGCGCCGACGAGCCCACTCGCCCCACCACTTTCTCGCCCAGTTTCAGCTCCGACCCCAGCCCGGGCAGCGTCGAGCGTGAACCGTCGAGATGCAGCTGCACCAACCGCCTCGGCGGCCGCCCCAGCGTGTGCACTTTCGCCACCGTCTCCTGGCCGGGATAACAGCCCTTGTCCAGGTGCGTTCCATACAGCCCGATCTCGTTGGGGATGGTGCGCTCGTCGGTATCGACGAAGATGCGCGGCACCCCGGCGGCAATGCGCAGCGCCTCGAACGCCCACGTTCCAGCCGTGCCCTGCATCGGTTCGGCCGCGAACACCTCGGTGCCACCCAGGTCGGAATGCCGCACGCGCGCACCGTCGGGCACCGGCACCGTATGGCCTAGCCAGTACAGCGTGAGGTCGTCACGAACACGCGCCTCAACCCGCATCGCGAACCGCATGCGCAGCACATGTTCGACGAGCGCCGCCCCCCGCCCAGGTTCCGTCCACCCCAGCAGGCTGGCGCCGTCGTCGACGAAGTGCAGCACGTGCTCGATGTGCCCGGCGGCGTCCAAGATCAGCAGCGCCCCGGAGTCGCCGGCACTCACGTTATGCATGTGCTGGGTAGAGATGAGGTGCAGCAGCTCGAGGCGGTCGTCACCGGAAATCTCGACCACATCACGATTTCCAAGCGCGACGACACCCCCGCCCTCTTCGAGCGCCCGTGTCTCCGCAAATGGGTTGCCGTAGTGCCACACGAGCCCCTCGTCGGGCCCGCTCTCGACGAGAATGCCCTGCTCAGACACGCTTCAACCTCGCCCACATGTGGGGACGCAGTTCGTGGCTGGTCGTCGCGCGATCCAGCGCGTACATGAGGTCGCCCTCCACCTTGCCGTACAGGCGCTGCCCCGCGGTGTGCTCCACCGTCGCGGACTCGGTGCGCATCACGGCATCCGTGCGCAGGTCAATCCGCGTCACCTGGATCTTCCCAACCAACACCTCGGTCCACCCATTGGAGTTCGTGGTGGTGACAGACAGCGACGCGTCGGGCTTCGGGTGCCAGAATCCCGTCTCCATATCGAACATTTCCCCGGGCTTGCCGTCCTCGTCCAGGAGATAGGCCTGCGCCAGGTAGTACATGTACGGTCCGCCGCCCGGCCAGAACTGGATGCGCTGCTCGAAAGCGAAATCGTTGCCCTCGTGGTCGGTGCCGTTGCCGGTGCCCTCCCACTGCCCGACGAGCCACCCGAGCGCAGTGAGTGCCGGATCGAGACCCTCAGGTACTTCGATGTCAATGTTCATGGTCAGTCCCTCAGTCTGGTCGCGAGGTCGATGAGTATTCGGACAAGGGTGACCGTCGCTGCCAGCGCCAACAGCGCGGCGGCAACAATCATCACCCAAGGCAAGATCGCGACCATGCGCGCCAGTGTACAAGCGCTGGCAGAACCCGCATATCCGTTACCCGGCCCGCAGGAACTCCACGTTGCCGATGGTGATCCTGTCGCCCTCATCTCCGCCCGGAGAGTCACTCGTCGACACCACCTCGAGCGTCACCGAGTCGGCGCGCACTTGCGGAAAGCCAACGGCCTGCGACGCACCATTGCTACCGGAGAGCCCCTGGTCGAACCAGGATCCGTCGGAGAACCGCCAGCGCACGCTCATCACCTGTCGCTGGCCAGCGGTCTCCTCAGGCTCGGCGGAATTGCCGCTGGTGAGGCTCACACCGACGATCTCCTCGACACCCGAGAACTGAAACTCGATTTGTTCCCCAACGCCATCGCCCTCGCACTCCCAACCGGTGGTCTCGCTCGCGTCAACGAGCCCGCTCGGGTCAACGTCCGCGCAGGTGGTCGTGACCGCCGACGGCACGAGGCTCTCTGTGGCCCCGTCGTAGACGGCATGCCCGTCCTTGTCGCTCTCGTTGGGGCTCGGGGTAGCTGTTACCGAGCTTGCGGGGGCCGACGGAGACGTACTTGCTTCAGGGCCTTGCGAGGAGTTCGTCACCAATGCCTTGCTGACGCCGAAACCCAACAGGCCCGCGAGCAGGATGAGCACCGCGGCGATTCGCACTGGGATGAGCATGGGCCGTGATGTCGGGGCGCTGGATTCGCTGTGCTGCGACTCGCCATCAGGCTCGGAGTCGAGGGCAGGCTCTGCCGGCGCCTCGTCGACCTCGGCCGGTTCGGGGCGCCGTCGAAAAAACTCGTCGGGCAGTCTCGACACCACGAGAGCAATCGTAGAGGGTTCCCACGCGGCCGACTAAGATTACGGTTCACCCGGAGTCGAAGGAGTGTCGTGGGTTCGGTATTCGAAGCAGCAACCACTGTCGACGGCGTCGCGCCCATCAATGAGTCCGGCAAGCTCGTCATGCAGGGATTACGCCCGGGTCACGTCATCACGACTGACGTCGCGGAAGCCGTCGTTGACCTCCGCGACGGCACCATCATGCTGGCCGTCCACCCCGAGCACCGTCGCCGTGGGCACGGCCGTGCGCTACTGCAACGCCTCCTCGAGGAGCATCCCAACCTCGACGTGTGGGCGTTCGGAACGCTCCCCGGCGCGGAAGCGCTCGCACAAGCCGTCGGCCTCAAACCTCACCGCACGCTCCTACGGATGACGCGCCCCCTCAGCAACGCTACTTCCGACGACTCCCCCGTCGAGATCAGCCCGTTCCAGCCCGACGACGCTGACGCCATCGTCGCCATCAACGCGCAGGCGTTCGCCCACCACCCCGAACAGGGCAAACTCACCCGCGCCGAGTTCGACGATTTACGAAGCCAGCCCTGGTTCAGCCCCGACGGGCTCCTGGTTGCCCGCGACGGCGGCGCACCCGTCGGTTTTCACTGGACGAAGCGGCACGGGGACGGGCTGGGTGAAGTGTATGTTATTGCTGTCGCGCCCAGGCACGAGGGGAAGGGCATCGGCCGGGCACTTCTGGCCGCCGGTCTTCAGCATCTTGCCGCCGTGGGTGACCACACTGCCGAGCTGTACGTCGAGGCAGCCGAGGAGCGCGTCGTTCGGATGTACGAAGCCGCAGGCTTTTCGATTGCGGCACGCGATACATGCTTCGGGAGAACTGCATGACCACCTACGTTGACAACACTGACCTTCCGGCCGACCGCTTTTGGGATCGCGAACTCAGCTGGCTGGAGTTCAACAAGCGGGTGCTCGATCAGGCGAGCGACGCCGTGCGGGTTCCGCTCATCGAGCGCGCGAAGTTTCTGGCCATCTTTTCCAGCAACCTCGACGAGTTCTTCATGGTGCGCATCGCAGGGCTGAAGCGCCGCATCGACGCCGGCGTTGCCCAGCCGAGCGCCAGCGGCATCCTCCCGCAGGATCTCCACGAGCGTGTGCTCGCGCGCATTCATGAGCTCGTCGAGGAGCAATCGAACATCTTCCAACACACGGTGCGTCCGGCATTGGCCAAGGAGGGCATCGAATTCCTCCGGTGGGAGGAACTCACTGCGGCAGAGAAAGACCGCATGCGCACGATATTCTCCGAGCGCATCTACCCCATCCTGACCCCGTTGGCGGTCGATTCGTCGCACCCGTTCCCCTACATCTCGGGGCTGTCGCTGAACCTCGCGGTGATGCTGCGCAACCCCGCCACCGGAGCGAAACAATTCGCCCGCATCAAGGTGCCCAGCAACCTCTCGCGCTTCGTTGAGGTGTCTCCGGGCAGATACCTGCCGCTCGAAGAAGTCATCGCGCGTCATCTGGGTCAACTGTTCACGGGCATGCAGGTGCTGTCGCACACCTCGTTCCGTGTCACTCGCAACGAGGACATCGAGGTTGAGGAGGATGATGCCGAGAACCTCCTCACCGCATTGGAGCAGGAACTCCTACGTCAGAAAGTTGGCCGCCCGCCAGTGCGCCTCGAGGTGGCCGACGACATCGACGACAGCCTCCTCATGATGCTGCAGCACGAGGTGGATGTACACGACGACGAGGTGTTCCGCCTCCCCGCACCACTCGACCTCAAGGGCCTCTTCCAGCTCGACAGCTCCGACCGCGAAGACCTCAAATACCCGAACTTCCTACCGACGACACACCCCGAGCTCAACGAGGCCGAGACCGCCACACCCGTCGACATGTTCAGTGCGCTCAAGCGCCGCGACGTCCTCCTGCAGCACCCCTACGATTCGTTCGCGACGAGCGTACAGCGCTTCATCGAGCAGGCCGCCCACGATCCCCAGGTGCTCGCCATCAAGCAAACGCTGTACCGCACCTCGGGCAACTCCCCCATCGTCGACGCGCTCGTCGACGCCGCGCAAGCCGGCAAGCAGGTACTGGCGGTGGTGGAGATCAAGGCCAGGTTCGACGAACAAAACAACATCGACTGGGCGCGCAAGCTCGAGCGCGCGGGCGTGCACGTCGTGTACGGCATGGTCGGGCTGAAAACCCACTGCAAGCTGTGCCTCGTGGTGCGCGACGAGCCCGAGGGCCTGCGTCGCTACGCCCACATCGGCACCGGCAACTACAACCCCAAAACCGCCCGCCAGTACGAAGACATGGGCTTGCTCACGTCGAACCCCATCATCACCGACGACGTGGCCCGCCTGTTCAACCATCTCTCGGGCATCACGCAGGAGCGCAATTACCGACGTCTCCTCGTCGCCCCACACGGCATCCGCACGGGCCTGATCGCCCAGATCGAGCGCGAAATTGCCAACCACAAGGCGGGCAAACCTGCGGGTATCCGCATCAAGGTGAACTCCGTCGTCGACGAGAAAGTCACCGACGCGCTCTACCGGGCCTCGCAGGCTGGGGTTCCCGTCGACGTGTGGGTGCGCGGCATCTGCACCATCCGCCCGGGCGTGCCTGGGCTGAGCGAGAACATCCGCGTGCGCTCTATCTTGGGGCGCTTCCTGGAGCATTCCCGCGTGTATTGGTTCGCTGGCGGGGGCACCCCGGTGGTGGGGATCGGTTCGGCCGACCTCATGCACCGCAACCTCGACCGCCGGGTGGAGGCGGTCGTCGGGCTCTCACACCGTCGCCATATCGAGCAAATCTCGAACCTGTTCGACTTGGCCTTCGCACCCGACACCGTGCACTGGTCACTCAACGATCACACCTGGACGCCACACCTACTCGACGCCGACGGCAAGCCCCTGCGCGACTTACAGTTCGCGCTCATCGAGCAGTTCTCCCACAGGCGCGAGCGGTGAGCGGGCGCGTCCGAGCGGCGGGTGCCGTCGTGTTCCATGACTTCGACGGCGTCAAGCACGTCGCGATCGTGCACCGACAGGCCTACGACGACTGGACGCTCCCGAAGGGAAAAGCGCACCCCGACGAGCTACGCCCGGTGACTGCGGTGCGCGAGGTGCGCGAGGAAACAGGCCTCATCATCACCCTCGGCACCAGGTTGTCCAGCGTGACGTACCCCGTCAAGAAGCATACGAAGAAGGTCGACTACTGGCGCGCCGAGGCGCGGGCACGGTTCTTCCACGTCCCTGACAAGGAGGTCGACGAGGTGCGTTGGGTACCCGTCGACGAAGCCCCCGCCATGCTGAGTTATCCCAACGACATCAAGGTGCTCGCCGAGGCGCTCTCGCTGCCGCCCACCACCCCGCTGCTACTGGTGCGCCATGCGAAGGCGATGCTGCGCAAGCATTGGTCGGGCAACGACCAGAGCCGTCGCCTCGACGGGCGCGGCCGCCGTCAGGCTGCTGAACTCATCCCGTTGTTCGAGGCATTCGGGATCAGCAGCCTCGTGAGTTCGCCGGCGGTCAGGTGTGCGGAGACGCTCGCCCCATATGCCCGCTATGAGGGCATCCGCACCGAGCCCATCGCGCTCCTCACCGAAGAAGAGGGCACGAATGACCCCGACGGCGTGGCCACCAAAGTACGCGAAATCGCAGCCGCGGCCACGGAGCCGACGGCATTGTGCGGGCACCGCCCGGTACTGCCTGCAATGCAGGCGGGGTTGGGGTTGAAAAACCGCCCCATGTTGGTCGGAGAAGTCACGGTGCTACATCGTGATTCGAGCGGGACCATCGTCGCGGAGGAACACCATAAATCGACGGCCTAAGCCGCTCATCCCATCACGGGAAGATAACAATCTTGGTGCCTCTCGCAGCATCCTGCACGCCATACGGACTTTGTTCACCCGTTGTTCACCTTCGTTGCCGAGACGCGTAACTTACCCCGCCTAGGTTCCCAATTGAGAACAAACGTTCTGCCGCCCAACAGGTCGGCACATGATGACCCCTTGAGAGGAATTTCATGAAGCTCCGCGCTTTTGCAGCTCTCGGCTTGACGGCCGCCCTCGCTCTCACCGCTTGCGGTGGCGACGACCAGGGCACGGACACCAAGTCTCCTGCTAACGACGCTCCCGCCTCCGAGTCCAACGGCTCGGATTCGTCTGACGGCGGCGATGGTGGCGGCGATCTCTCCGGCACCATCGCCGGCATGGGCGCCTCCTCGATGAAGGCCGCCCAGGCTGCCTGGACCGCCAAGTTCATGGAGGACAACCCCAACGTCAAGCTCTCGTACGCCCCTGAGGGTTCCGGCCCCGGCCGCGACGGCATCAAGCAGGGCAAAGTGCAGTTCGCTGGCTCGGACTCCCCCTTCACGGCTGAGGAGAATAAGGCTGGCGAGTTCCAGGCTTGCGCCGCTGACTCCACCGTGTACGACCTCCCCGTCTACATCTCCCCCGTCGCGATCGTCTTCAACGTCCCCGGTGTTGACGCCATCAACATGACCGGCGAGCTGGCCGCCAAGATTTTCAAGGGCGACGTCTCCAAGTGGAACGACCCGGCCATCGCTGAGCTCAACGAGGGCGTCGAACTGCCCGACGAGTTCATCAACGTGGTCTACCGCGGCGACGAGTCCGGCACCACCGAGAACTTCACCGACTACCTCAAGGCTGTCGCTCCGGACGTGTGGGACGAGGAGCCCTCCAAGACCTTCCCCTACACCGACGGCGGCCAGCCCGCTGAGAAGACCGACGGTGTGAAGAACGCTGTGTCGCAGGGTGAGTTCACCATCGGCTACGTCGATGCTTCCGCTGCTGAGGGCCTGGGCGTTGCCCACATCGGTAAGGACGGCAAGTTCGCTGCTCCCGACCCGGAGCAGGCTGCCGCTGTGGTCGACAACTCCGAGCTCGACACCGAAGGCCGCGAGGAGCACGACATCGTCGTGAACCTTGACCGCGAGGCTGAGGGTTACCCGATCATCCTCATCTCCTACGGCGTTGCGTGCGCCAAGTACGAGGATGAGAAGGTTGCTGAGGTCGTCAAGGGCTACCTCACCTACATCACCTCCGAGGAAGGTCAGAAGCTGGCCGCTGAGCAGGCTGGCAGCGCTCCGCTGTCCGCTGACATGACCGCCAAGGTCAAGGCTGCGATTGACTCGATTAACGCCTGACCTTTGAACCAGTTTCGGTTGATCGCGTGAACCGCGCTCGTCTCGCCACGCGAGGCGAGCGCGGTTCACGCTCCTTCATCCCCTACCTCGTTGGTGCCTCGATTCTGCTTGCAAGGCACCGCTAAGGAGCATCATGTCCACGCAGACGCCCTCCACCGAACAGGTGGGCACGGAGTCCGACGGCCCCCATTCGCTGGTTCGCAGCAAAGCGCGCTACGGCGACGCGCTCTTCAAAGGAATCTCACTCGCGTCGGCGCTGATGATCTTCGTGATCCTCGCGGCCGTCGCCACCTTCTTAACGTCGCAGGCGCTGCCTGCCTTCAGTGCCGACCCGGCGGAGCCTACCGGTCTGCGTGCCGTCGAAGCTGCCGGCGGGTTCTGGCAGTGGGTACTCCCACTCGCGTTCGGTAGCGTCTGGTCTGCCATCTTGGCCATGGTGATGGCCGTGCCACTGGCAGTCGGCATCGCGTTGTTCTTGTCGCACTACGCGCCCAAGCGCGTGTCCCGCATCTTCGGCTACATCATCGACCTCTTGGCCGCCGTGCCCTCCGTGGTCTTCGGCCTGTGGGGCGTGACGGTGCTCGCCCCCGCGCTGCACCCCTTCTTCAAGTGGCTGAACGAGAACATGGCCTGGTTCCCGCTGTTCAACGCCTGGGAGCTGCACGAGCGCTCCGGCGAGATGCGCCCCATCCTCGCGTCCGGCGGGCAGAACATGCTCACCGCCGCGATCGTGCTTGCTCTCATGGCAACGCCCATCATCACGGCGCTCACCCGCGAGGTCTTCCTGCAGACCCCGCGCTTGCATGAGGAGGCCTCGCTGGCGCTGGGCGCCACGCGCTGGGAGATGGTTCGCCAAGCGGTGTTCCCCTTCAGCAGGCCGGGTGTTGTTTCGTCGTGCATGCTCGGCCTTGGCCGCGCGCTCGGCGAGACCATGGCCGTGGCCATGATCCTGCCCGGCAAGGTGCTCATCTCCTTCCAGCTGCTGACGCGCAACAACCCCAACACCATCGCCGCATACATCGCGCAGAACTTCCCCGAATCGGAGGGCACAGGTAAGGCTCAGCTGGTTGCGGCTGGCCTCGTGCTGTTCGTGATCACCCTCGCGGTGAACATGGTGGCCCGCGCAATCATTGCACGTCGTGCCGAGTTCTCTGGAGCAAACTGATGATGACTGACGCACAAGTTACTGAAGCCACGCCCAAGCGCGGCAAGTCGCCAGAGAAGGAAGCGATCACGGGTGGGCAGCTGCCCAAGTTCTCGTGGATTCTCTTCCTCGCCTTGGGATGGGGCATCGCCGCTGGAATGCTGTCGCTGACCGGGGCGTTCTCCTGGGCCGGCACAGCCGCATTCGGCACGCTGATTTTCTTCGCCCTGGTGTTCATCGTCTCCCTCGCAGTGGAAGGCAAGCGTCGCGCCGTGGACCGCCTGGTTCGCTACGTGCTCACGAGCCTCTTCCTCCTGGCGCTGCTGCCGCTTGGTTCGCTCATCTTCGAGGTGGTGTCCCGAGGCGCTCCCCGCTTCGACCTCGCCTACTTCACTGAGACCGAGGCGAAGGCCTACGACGCCAGCGCCAACCTGGGCGCAGCGCACGCACTCGTCGGTACCTTGATGACCACCGCAATCGCGTTCATCATCTCCGTCCCGATCGGTCTGTTCACCGCGATCTACCTCGTCGAATATGGCAACAAGACGAAGCTCGCAGCCGGCATCCGCTTCCTAGTGGACGTGATGACGGGTATCCCCTCGATCGTCGCCGGTCTGTTCGCTTACGCGCTGTTCTCGATGCTCTTCGGCGCAGGTAGCCCGCTGACCCGCACAGCGTTCCTCGGCTCGATCGCGCTGTCGGTGCTGATGATCCCGACGGTGGTTCGCTCCACCGAGGAAATGCTCAAGCTGGTACCCAACGAGCTGCGCGAGGCGTCGTACGCGCTCGGCGTGCCGAAGTGGCGCACGATCGTCCGGATTGTGTTGCCGACCTCGCTGGCAGGCATCATCACCGGCATCATCTTGGGCATCGCCCGCATCATTGGTGAGACGGCACCGCTCCTGGTGACCGCTGGATACTTCCAGCTCACCAACGCGAACCCGTTCAACGGCCCCACCGCAACCTTGCCGGTGATGGTGTACCAGTCGTTGAAGACCATCGGCCCCACCGCAGAGCAGCTGCATGCACTCGGCTGGACGGGCGCCCTGGTGCTCATCATTATCGTCATGGGCCTGAACCTGATAGGCCGCCTCATCGCATGGAAGTTCGCCCCCAAGCAGGGCCACTGACCGCACACACGAAAAGGATTCATTGCAATGGCCAAGCGCATTGAGATCAAGGATCTCGACATCTACTACGGCAAGTTCCACGCGGTGCGGAACGTCAACATGACTATCGAGCCCCGCGCGGTCACCGCGTTCATCGGCTCGTCGGGTTGCGGTAAGTCCACCGTGCTCCGCTCCATCAACCGCATGCACGAGGTGATCCCCGGTGCATATGTGGAGGGGCAAATCCTCCTCGACGGTGTAGACCTCTACGCACCCAACGTCGACCCGGTACGCGTACGTCGCCAGATCGGCATGGTGTTCCAGCGGCCCAACCCGTTCCCCACCATGTCGATTCAGGAGAACGTGCTCGCGGGCGTCCGCCTCAACAAGAAGCGTCTCAGCCGCTCCGAGGCCGACGACATCACGGAGAAGGCGCTGCGTGGCGCCAACCTGTGGAACGAGGTGAAGGACCGCCTCGACAAGCCCGGCTCCGGGCTGTCCGGTGGTCAGCAGCAGCGTCTGTGTATCGCCCGTGCGACGGCAGTGGAGCCCGACGTGCTGCTCATGGACGAGCCGTGCTCGGCGCTCGACCCCATCTCCACCCTCGCTATCGAGGAGCTCATCAAGGAGCTGAAGGAGGAATACACGGTCGTGATCGTGACACACAACATGCAGCAGGCGGCTCGCGTGTCCGACACGACGGCGTTCTTCAACCTCAAGGAACAGGGCAAGCCGGGTGAGCTCATCGAGGTGGGCTCCACCGAGAAGATCTTCCACAACCCCGAGCAAAAGGCGACGGAAGACTACATCACCGGTCGCTTCGGCTAAGCCACATCGGTATTGACGAAGACGTTGGAGGGGCTGCCCATCTGGGCGGCCCCTCCAACGTTTCTGTTATTCGCCTGCAAACGTGCGGTTGGTTATCCGCACTCCATGGTGTCGATCGACTCTTTCAGCGCCAGTACGCGTGCGGCCGACTGGGCAACGGAGTCGGCGAACTTCGGGTCGTCGTCCATCTTGGCGAGGATGGCTTTGGCCATGTCTTGCGCAATGCTCGCGTCGGCGTTGATGATGAGATCGCCACCCGCACCAAGGAAGCGCACGGCCCTCTCCCCCGCCGGTACGTCGGCGACAGCGCCGGCGGCGCCGAGATCGTCGGAGATGACGACCCCGTCGAATCCAAGGCTGCCGCGCAGGATGTCAGTAATGATCTTGCGGCTGAATACTGCCTTGTGGTCTGGATCAATCTTCTCGAACGTCGCAGACGAGATCATGACCGACGATGCGCCGGCCTGGATGCCGTCGATGAAGGGCTTCCACGACGGGTCGTCGACGACGGTGGTCTGGTCGGTGGCCTCGTCACTATCGGTGTTCTGCTTCACCTTGCCGAGCCCTGGGAAGTGTTTGAGGCTGGTGGCCACGTTAGCTTTGCCCATGGATTGCACGAAGGTGACGACGCTCTCGGACACCTTCTCCGGATCTGAGCCGTACTGGCGTTTGAGCTGACCGACGGGGGCGTTGCTGGCCGCGAGATCGTCGGGCACCACGTCCGCGACAGGCGCCAGGTTGAACCGCACCCCGGCGCGCGTGAGCTCATCCGCCCACGTTTCCGATTGGGAGTGGAAGGCCGTCTCATTCATTTGACCCTGCGCGACGGCATCGGGGATGCGGGTGAACCCCTGGCCTTGCAGGCGCTGCACCTGGCCGCCTTCTTGATCTGCCGCGACGAGCACGGGGATGTCGGCAGTGCTGAGCGCTCCGACGCGCGCCGCCAGCGCTGCGGCATCGGAGCGATTCACCTTGGAGCTGCCGAGCAGCACGACGGATCCGGCCTTCGTGCTACGCAGGACGTCAGCCGTCGTGCTATCCAAATCCGACGTGGGTACGCCCACCATCAGCAACTGACCCACCTGCTCTTCTGCAGAGAGCGCCTCGGCCTTGGCGAGGCACGCACGAGGAGCCTCCGGCATCGCGGACTGATTCGACGCTTTCGTACCGGGCGATGCGCTACTGCCCGCGGATGGCGTCGTCGGCCCCATGTTCGGCGCAGGCGGGTACATGATGGGGGCTGGAGCGCACGCGCTGAGCGCAAGCACCGCCGCGAATGCGATCGACGGGGCGAAACGTTTAGCCACGGGCAAGCTCCGCGGGAGTCTTCGCCTCGAGCAAACCGAGCAGGGCGTTCTCGACCACCTCAGTGAGCGCCGGGTGAATCCAGTACTGCCCCCTCGCCATGCGGTCGACGGGCAACCCGAACGACATTGTTTGAATGAGGGGCTGGATCAGCGTCGACGCCTGCGGGCCGATGATGTGCGCGCCAAGCAGATGCCAGCTCGTCGGATCGGCCAAGAGCTTCACGAAATGGCTGTCGTCTTCCATGGCCCACCCGTACGCGACATCACCGTAGGCCTGCACCATCTTCACGTACGGGTGCCCCCATTCGCGCAGATGCTGCTCGGTGGCGCCGACGTAGGCAACCTGCGGCTTCGAGAACACCGCGTTCGGTACGTAGCGGTGGTCGGAGGAGACGAGGTTATCCGGGTGCAGCAGGTTGTGTTGCACCGTGCGCATCTCGTGGTTCGCGACGTGCTTCAGCAAGTAGTCAGACGCCACATCACCCATCGCCCAGATGTGCGGCACGCTCGTGCGCTGGTGGGCGTCGACGCGGATGCCGCCGTCGGAACGTCGCTCAATGCCTGCAGCGTCCAGGTTCAGCGCTTCGACGTTGCGGTCACGCCCGATGGCCACGAGCACCAGGTCGGTGAGGTACTCGTATTCGACGCCGTTCACATCGGTTGCGACAACGGCGACGTCGCCGGCCGGCCCGGGCTCGAAGCTGGAGATTTGCTGATTGAGGCGCAGGCTGACGCGCCCCGCGAGCGCCTCACCGAAAGCGGCGGAGATGTCCTCGTCGGCGCCTCGAAGCAGAGTTTCGGAGCGGTGCAGCACCGTGACTTCGACGCCGAACGAGGTGAAGATGTGCGCGAACTCGGCAGCGATGTATCCACCGCCAACGATCACGAGCCGTTCGGGCAACTGGTCAATGCGCATGATCGTATCCGACGTGTGAATGCGTTCGTGGAGCCCTTCTGCGCAGGGCACGTCGAGCGTGCGTGGACGCGAGCCGGTGGCAATCACGATCTGGTCGGCTTCGATCTGGGTGTCGCCAATGCGCAGCGTGTGGGCGTCGACGAAGGAAGCCTCCCCGTCGAACACGGTGACGTTGGGGTTCTGTCGACGCCACTGTTTGCCGCCTTCTGAGATGGCGTCGAGCCTGGTGAAGATGCGGTCACGCATAGCGTCCCAGTCGGCCTGGCCGCGTTGCAGGGTGACGCCCAGTTTGCTGGCGTCCTCGTAGGCACTGGCCAGATCGGCTGGGTGGACGTACATCTTGGTGGGGATGCATCCGCGATTCAGGCAGGTGCCACCGAAGACTGGGTCACGTTCAATGAGTGCAACTTCGAGACCATCGAATCGCTCGTCAATGAGGGAGTTGCCGGTGCCGGAGCCGATGACTGCCAGATCGAAATGTCGCATACCCCCATCCTGCCATCTTGGGTGAAGCGCGCGTGGTGCGACGGGCGGCGTTAGGCTGTTTCCCATGACTAAGGAATGGGCAGTAGTCACAGGAGCCTCCGCTGGCCTCGGCATCGCATTCGCTGAGCACCTGGCCAAGCAGGGGTCAGACATCATCCTCGCTGCAAGGCGCAAAGACAAACTCGAAGAAGTAGCAGACAAGCTTGCGCACCGATACGGCATCCGCGCCGAGGTCCGCGCGGTAGACCTGGCGAGCGAGACGGGCAGAGCCGACTTCGTGGAAGAGATCCACGCCACACCCGTGCACACGCTGGTGAACAACGCCGGCTTCGGGTCCGTCGGGAAGTTCGCGGAGCTCGCACCGTCGAGGCTCGCGCAGGAGACGTCGCTCGACGTCGGCGCGCTCACCGAGCTTTCCCGGGCTGTCGTGGAGGGCATGATCGGCAGGCGGCGCGGCGCCATCATCAACGTCGCCAGCACGGCCGCGTTCCAGCCCATCCCCGACATGGCCGTCTACGCGGCGGCGAAGAGCTACGTGCTGCAGTTCACGATCGCGCTGTGGCAGGAGCTCCATGACACGGGCGTGCGCGCCGTCGCCATTTGCCCCGGCCCCACGGATACCGAGTTCTTTGCCAATGCCGGCGACGACACCGTGCTCACGCAGCGCCGTCGCCCAGACCAGGTGGTGGAGACCGCCTTCAAGGCTCTCGAGGAGCACCGTCCGTTCGCGATCGACGGCGCCCGGAACCGTGTGCTGGCGCTGGCCAACCGCTTCGCACCGCGCAGCGTGCAAGCACGGGTGGCCAAGATGGTGGTTCGCAACACATAACCGTCCGCAGACACGCTATTCGGAGACCCTCACCAACTTCGTTTCCGACACGCTGGCGGGCTGTCCAGCCGCATTGGTGCCCCGTGCGGTGGCTTCGGCCCTCACCTCGTAGGTGCCTGGCTCGCTGATCGACAACATCACCGACCACACGAGCCAGCCCTCGTCGTTCTTCGCTAGACCAGTCTGCGCGATGCTGTTGGAAATCACCTCTTGTGTCTCGGTGTGGACGAGCGTCACCGTCGGAGCGCCAAACTCAGGCCTGACCGTGCCCTGGATAGCGAGCGTGCCTGCGGGCGTCAGGTCCTGGTTCCTCGGTGAGGTGATCCACAGCCCTGGCATCGGGTCGAGCCCGTGGCGCCGATAGCCCTGCGGCTTGTTGAACGGGGCCGGCGCGGGAGACCCGTCGGCTTGGAATTGCACGACGAGGTCTGGACGCTCCAGCAGCTCCGACATGGTGTACACCATCTGCTCGATCGCAGCCTGCTGTTTGGCTGGCTCGATGCTCGAATATGCGTCAGCGCTGAGGTCGACAGTGAGCACCCCGTTGCGCAGTTTCGATCCTTGGTATTTACCCGTCCACAACGACACGTAGTCAGGGTCGAGCGGCACGAGCGTAATGAGCGCTTCGACACCGGTTCTCGACAGGCTCGCCGTCGATGGGAGGTCGCGGTATTCCCGGTAGAGCTTGCCGTCGGCGCGCCCCACGTAGTACAGCGGCGCACTGCGAACGACGGCTTGCATTGCCGCCTGGACGGTGGGCGTCGGGCTTTCGACGGTAGAAGAAGCGACAGGTTCAGGGGCTGCAGCCGGCTCCCGCTGGGTGCCGACCGCCAGAATCGAGCCCAGCGCGAGCGCCACGATGCTCGCGACAGCCACCAACTGACCGCGCACGCTGCCGCGCTCGGGCGACGACGCCTCCTGCAGCGCGGGCGCCAGGGGTTTGGCCGGAGGAACCTTGATCTGGTTCGCGACGGAGCGCAGCGCCGCGGTGAGATCCGCCGACAGCGCGTTGATCTGTTCGCTCTCCTCGCTCGCGAGCTCTTCGAGCGCGCTCTCGAGCCGCTGATTGCTGCGGTGCACCGTGAGCCGCATGACGCGCGAGAGTTCCGGGCCGAACATGGTCATGAAGTGGCTCACGACGAGGATCTCCGCCGACGAAGCGTTCTGCCTACGAAGGCGCTCGATGAGCGGCAGGTACCGGCCATCTTCGGGGTCAGGAATATCGACGCCCTCACCGAACGTTGTGCGGGTGAGGTGCACCACCTGTTCGGTGAGGTACTCCACACGCTCCTGCGGATCGATGAGACGCTTGCTGCGACGGTGCAGCGACCGGAACGCGGATCGCACAGTGGGGCCCGCCTCGGCACCCGCCCCCAACAACCGTGCGAGCCGATGGAGGCGGGGGCGCTGCTCCTCATAGAGCTGGATCAGGTCGTCGAACCCCTCGTTATCGACAGCCATCGATCAAATCCCGGCGTAGGAATGCATGCCGTTGAACAGTAGATTCACGCCCACAAAGTTGAACCAGAACGTGGCCACACCGATCAGGCACAGCACAGCGGCAGGACGCCCGCGCCAGCCAGCGGTGAGCGAGGCGTGAAGGTAGCCGGCGTAGACCACCCAGGTGATGAAGCTCCAGGTCTCCTTCGGATCCCAGTTCCAAAACCGCGACCAGGCGTATTGCGCCCAGATGGAACCGGCGACGATAGTAAACGTCCAGATGGGGAACGAGAATGCCGTCATGCGGTGGGCGAACATTTCGAGCTTCTTCAACGACGGAATCCGCGCCAGGTATCCCGTGAGCTCGGTGCCGTTCTTCTGGGCTCGGGCTTCGGCGGAGTGCCGAACGAGGAACAACGCACTCGCTACAGCGGCAATGTTGAATCCGGCGGCAGCGATGACAGCCGCAACAATGTGAATGATGAACCACACCGAGTGGAGCGCTGGCACGAGAGGTGCGACGTCGACGTAGAACACGGTGACCGCCAACCCCAGCATGAGTGCCGCGATGAACGTCACGCCGATGCCGAGCCAACGGGTGCCCCACCGCCACAGCGACAGGAGATACAGCAACCCCAAGATGGCGATCGCGGAGGTGACGAACTCGTACATGTTGCCCCACGGAGCACGCGACGCCGCAACGCCGCGCAACACCACGCCCACCATGTTCAGCAGCCAGCCAACCACCGTCGCAGCCACTGCGAGGCGCCCGTACAAGTCGACGTTGAGGCGCTTCGCATCTTCCGAACCGTCTACGGCCCGCTCACTGGTGAGCCCGCGGGCAAACACCCATTCCGCCGTGTGCAGGAAAAATGCGACGACGTACACAACGGTGGCGGACACCATCGCCAAGTCAGAGTATTGCGACACCTTATTCCTTCCCCCTATCCAGGGCTGCAGCAAGCTCGGCGACTTCATCCTCAAGGCCCGTGGCGGTGTTGCTCCGGTCGAGGCCACCGACGGCGACATCCTCGTCTCGCAACCGCACGAACATACGCCTGGGCTTCACGAACAGGCTGAGGGTGAGCCCTCCGATGCCGATCAGCACCGACGCGAGCGCGAGGGGGTTGCCCGGTGTCTGGCTGATCTGCAGCTTTACCCACCGAGAGTAGCCGTCGAATTGCACGGTGCCCAAGTTGTCCGGGAGCGTGAACCCGGAGCCCGGCTTCATCCGGGCACGCAGACGTTCGTCGTTGTCACCGAGCACCGGCTCTAGGCCGGCTGTGTTGAGGGTGTACACCGACTCGGGCACGCCCGTCTCCGTCGCGGGGTCGCCGTACCAGGCGTTGATCCAGATCTCGGGGTCGAGCGCGTCGGGGAATACCGAGTGCGGGCCCGTCTCATCGAGCACCGCCGTCGGCAGGAAGATCGCTTCGAACGCGAGGCGCTTGGGGCGCGCATCGGGCGCTTTCACCACACCGACGGAGGAGAAATTGCCGTCCTGCGGCAGGAACACCTGCGGGCCGGAGAACGCGACGTTGCCGTCGCCGTCGGTGATCGTCATGTGGGCGGCGTACCCGTGGCCAAGGAGGTTGATCTGCGAGCCGCCCTTCGTGTGGTAGGGCGTGTTCACCGTCATCAGCTCTTCGTGGGTCTCCCCGCCTTCCTTCACCGTGACGTGGGCGTCGAACACGCGCGCAGCACCGCGCTGCACCCGCCCCGTCTCGAACTTCGCCTCGAAGCTGTCGACGGTGAGGCTGAACTCTTCCAAGTCATCGGTGTTCACCCATCCGCCGGCGGTGAAATCGTCGTACTGCGTGATGACGTTGGCGAACCCGCGCCCCTCGACGACGACGACGCTACCTTGGAAGCCACCGAGGTTTGACCAAGCCAGGCCAAGCAGCACTCCGATCAAGGACAGGTGGAACGTGAGGTTGCCGAACTCGCGCAGGTATCCGCGCTCCGCGCTGATCCCCTCGTCGGTGCGCCGCACGCGATAACGGTGCGCCTTCAGCCAGCGCTCCGCCTCGTCGAGGACTCCCTCGTCGGGCACAGATTCGACGACAGCGTGCACCGGCATCTTGTGCAAGTGCTGGGGCAGCTTGGGGGGCGGTTTGCGCAGATCTCGCGCATACTTCACGATGCGCGGGACGATGCAACCGATCAGCGAGATGAACAGGAGCAGGTAGATGGCGGAGAACCACGGCGACGAGTACACGTCGTACATGTGCAGCGCCTCCCACACCTTGTCCAAGGTGGGGTGGGCGCGCTGGTACTCCAGCACCTTGATCGGTGCGCTGGGGCGCTGCGGAATGATCGACCCGGGGATAGCGGCCAGCGCCAAGAGGAACAGCAGAATCAGCGCGGTCCGCATGCTCGTGAGCTGATTCCACATCCATCGCAACCACTGCAGCATCACAACACCGTCCCGAAGTTCGCAGCCCACTGGCGCACGCCATCCATGAGCGCATCCCACCATCCGACGAGCATCGCGAGGCCCACCGCAACCATCAACGCCCCGCCGATGCGCTGCACGAGCACCTGGTGGCGCTGCAACCATTGCAGCCTGGGCGCGAGCTTCGCGAAGGCGAGCGCAAACACCAGGAACGGCAGGCCAAGCCCGAGCGCATAGACGAATGCCAGCACGCCGCCGCGCAGGGCCGATGCCTCGTTGAAAGCGAGCGTCAGCACGACGGAGAGCGCCGGCCCAATGCAGGGTGTGAAGGTGAGCCCGAACACCAGGCCGAGGATGGGGCTCGCCGCCACGCCCAGCGTCGGCGTGTACGACGGCCGCCACAGGCTCGGCAGCGGGAGGATGCCCATGAACGCCACACCCAGCGCGACGATGAGCGCGCCGACGATGATCGTCACCGTCCGTTGATGTTCGATCAGCGCGGATCCGATGCCGCCGGCGAGGGTGCCCGTCGCGACGAATACGACGGAGAAACCGAGGATGAACCCGATGGTGCCGAGCACCAGGGGTTGACGTTTGCCTTCACCGTTCTGGATTTGGCTAGGGCCAATGCCCGAGGCGTACGACAAGTACCCCGGCAGGAGCGGGAGCACGCAGGGGGACGCGAAACTGACCAGTCCGGCGAGCAGCGCCACCGGGATCGCCAGCACCATCGACGAGGTGAGCGCCGAGGCTACCCACCCCTCCAGCGGGATCACTGCACATCACCCACCAACGCCACCAACGTGTTGGCGTCCACCTCGCCAATCACCCGAGCAGCCACCTTGCCGTCGGCGTCGATCACGATGGTGGACGGAATCGCCTTGGGTGGCAGCTGCCCGAATCCCAGCAACAAGGCGCCGTCGGGATCAAAGATATTGGGGTACGTGATGCCGGAGCTGCGCACGAACGCCTGCGCGGGCGCCGTCGTGAGGTCACGCGTGTTGAGGCCAAGGAACTCGACATCGTCTCCCACCCGTTCGTACGCCTCGACGAGCTCGGGCGCTTCGTGCCGACAAGGCGCGCACCAAGAACCCCACACGTTCACCACCACGACCTTGCCTGCAAAGTCGTCGGTGGAGATGCGTTCGCCGTCCTCCATGAGCGACGGCCCCTCGAGCGTGGGCGCGTCAGGGCGTTGGCTCCGCTCCAAGATGGTGACGGTGCCATCCCCGATGGCGAACCCTGCGGCGCCGTCGCCGGACGTCTCTCCTGGCTGCGCAGATGAGCAGGCGGCCAGCAACAGTACGGCAACGCCGGAAGCGATTGCGCGCCTCACGTCCCCACCCGGAATTTCGAGGCCGAGGAGCTCTTCGGCAGGAGGTCGGGAATGTGTTCGGCGTATTCGACGCGCACGGGGCGCTCGTCGCGGAAGGTGAACGTCGTGACGGAGCACAACGTGGTGCGCCGGCGCCTCGGATCGTGGACGAAGGGCCGGCCCTCCACCGCCCGTCGAGCGATGTAAATGGGAAGCTGGTGCGAAACGACGAGCGCGGTGCCACCGTCGCCGGCGGCACGAGCCGCGTCACCCAGCGCGGCGAGCATCCGCTCGGCAATATCGACGTAGGGCTCGCCCCAGCTGGGGCGCAGTGGATTGCGCACATGCCAGAACATGCGGGGGTCGAACAGCGCACGGTTATTCTCACCGAACACCTTCCCCTCGAACTTGTTCTCCGCCTCGATGAGGCGCTCATCGATAATGACCTCGAGTTCGGGGTGCAGCGCCGCGGAAGGCGCCATAGTCTCGCGTGCCCGCTGCAGCGGCGAGCAACGCAGGTGCGTGAGGGGCTCGTCGGCGAAGTGCTCGGCCATGCGGCTGGCCATGCGGTGCCCCAGCTCGGACAAGCCGAAGCCCGGCAAGCGCCCGTAGAGCAGACCGTCGGGGTTGAACACCTGGCCATGGCGCATCACGTGCACCGTCGTCGAGTTCGTCATGACCTCAGACTATGACTTCGCTGCAACCGTCTTCCGACGACGACGGCGTTTACGTTCGGAAGGTTTCTTCAGCGGCTCGCCTTGGGCGATCTGATTGTCGCGACGACGCTCAGCGAATCGCGCCAACCCGTCGGCGATGGCGACGACGGTGGGTGATTCAGCGATGACGTCCACGCGCAGGCCGTGCCCCTCGCAGGCGGCTGCGGTGGCCTCCCCTGCGGCGACGATCACGGAAGCCGCGTGCGGCTTGCCGGCGATACCGATCATGTTGCGCACTGACGATGCGGTGGTGAACACGACGGCGTCGAACATGCCCGTCTTGATGTCCTCGCGGATCTCAGCCGGCGGGGGTGCCGCCCGAACCGTGCGGTAGGCGGTGACGCCCTCGACTTCCCAGCCCAGGTGCGTGAGCCCTTCGACGAGCGGATCGATGGCGACGTCGGCGCTCGGCACGAGCACGCGGTTGATCGGGTCCATCAGCTCGTCGTAGGCAGGGAACTCGGCGGACAACCCGGCGACGGTATCCGAGCCCTCGGGTGTGAGATCGGCGGTGACGCCACGTCGGCTGAGCGCTTCCTTCGTGCCGCGCCCCACCGCCGCGATGGAGATACCGGACATTGCGCGCGAATCGAGGCCATACTCTTCCAAGCGTTCCCACACTGCGACGACCGCGTGGGGCGAGGTGAACACGCACCACAGGAATCGCCCGTCGACGAGTCCGCGCATGGCGCGCTCCATGCCTTGCTCGGTGCGCGGAGGCTCGATGGACATCGTCGGGATGGTCTCAAACACGGCGCCGTACTGGGCGAGTTCCTCGCCGAGGTCGTCGAGCGAGTCTTTCGTGCGGGGGCTCAGGACACGCCAGTCGAGCAGTGGCTTCTCCTCGAACCATCCCGTGCGACGATCGCGCTGGGAGTCGATGGAAGGGCCAGTCACGAGATAGCAGTAGTCGGAATCGACGTCGGGCATCGAGCCCCACGTCACCACCTTGCTGCGCTGCCCCGTCGTGCCAACGCCTTCCAGGATGCACACCGCCTCGGAGGCGTCGAAATGCTCGAGCGCGACGTCGGTGACTGCCGGCACCAGCTCGCGCGACGTGTGGACGGCTACGGTCTTCGCCGACGGCCACTCCCCCGCGGCAGGAGCCTGCACGGTGGCGTCGAGGAATGCGGCGCTGCCATCGATGGGAATGGCGCCGTAGTTGAGCATCGTCGTCCAATGGTTGACGCCGGGAATGATGTTGATGCGTACCCCGGAGGCTTCCACGTCGGACATCGCGCTCGACGGGTTGGCGTCGAAGAAGTGATCGGCTCGCTCGAGGCGCACCACTTTCAGCCCTTCGCGGGCTGCGTTCAGGAGCTGCGACGTCTCGTCGTCGGCAACGTGCTCGACTCTCGCATGCCCGACTGCGAGTCGGCACACTTCCTCGACGTCGACGTCGGCATCGACCACCACGAGGTCGGCGAACTGGAGGGTGCGTGCTCCCAATAAGGTGAGTAGAGCAAACTCACCCGGACCGGATCCGACGAAGGTGACAGACCCCAGACCTACTTCACTCACTGCCTTCTCCTATAGCCAGTTCGCGAGCGCAGCTTCATCCACGAACCAGTAGCTGCGCACCACGTCGTCGATGATGAGTACTGGAACGTGGTCCGAAAACTCGGCCTTCAGTGCCTCGTCGGAATCCACATCCACCAGTGCATACGTAGCTCCCCGAGCGCGGCACGTGCGCTGCACAATACGCTCGGCGTCTTCACACAGATGACAGCCGGAGCGGATGAGCAGCCGAACCCGCGCTGCGGGAGCCACCGGCGTTACTTGCCTGCGCGGCGACGCTGGATACGAGTGCGCTTGAGCAGCTTGCGGTGCTTTTTCTTGGCCATGCGCTTGCGGCGCTTCTTAATGACAGAACCCACGTTCAGCCTTTCTGGACAACTTGTTCGGGCCGCGGTTACGCGACAGGACTCCCTATGGTAACGCGGGGAGCCTTCATCAGCCTAATAACGGCGTTGACCTACTACGACCGATAGGCGCTTCGCTACTGAGCCAGCTCGGCCGATTTGGCCGCGCACGCCTCAACAGCCTCGAGCATGGCCGCGCGCACGCCATGGTCGTCGAGCACGCGCAGCGCGGCAGCAGTGGTGCCGCCGGGCGAGGTCACCTGTTCCCGCAGTTCCACGGCGGTATGGCCGGACTCCTCGAGCAGCTGGGCGGCGCCGAGGAAGGTCTGCGTCGTGAGCGTCGTAGCATCGTCGCGGGTAAGGCCCTGATGCACACCGGCCTCGATCATCGCGTCGGCGATGTAGAACAGGTAGGCGGGTCCGGAACCAGACAGCGCGGTGAGCGCGTCGAGGTGTTGCTCGTCGGTGATGATGGCCTTCCCCACCGCGCCAAAGAGCTCCTGGACACGTTGGACCTGTTCATCGGTGGCGTGTTCGCCGGAAACGATGCCGCTCATGCCCTGGCCAACCAGCGCGCCGGTGTTCGGCATCACGCGCACGCATGCAGTGCCGTGAGGGAGTGCGGCTTGCAACGTCGCGAGCGTAATACCCGCGGCGACGGAGACCACCAGCGCCCCAGGTTGCGGGCGCAGGGCCTGGAGGACTTCGTCGAATTGGTACGGCTTGACGGCCACGACGATGACGTCGGCGCGGGCTGCCTCGTCGAGGCTCACACGACGCACACCGAAGCGCTGCTCAACCTCTGCCGCACGGGCTGCAGAGCGTTGCACCACGACGATGTCGTCGGCACTCCAGCCCGCCGCCAGCCAGCCGGACAGCAGGGCACCGCCCATGTTGCCGGCGCCGATCAGCGCGAGCGTCATGCCAGCAGCTCCGCGATCTGCACCGTGTTGAGCGCCGCACCCTTGCGCAGATTGTCGCCGGAGAGGAACAGCACCAACCCGGTGTCATCGGCCACAGACTGGTCCTGGCGGATGCGCCCGACGAGGGTATCGTCGCCCCCTGCCGCAGCGAGCGGTGTGGGCACGTCGGCGAGCTGCACCCCCGGCGCGCCCCGCAGCGCCGAGCGGGCGTCGTCGGGAGTAAACTCGCGCGCGAAGCGTGCGTGCACCACGAGCGAGTGGCCGGTGAAGACGGGGATGCGCACGCACGTGCCGGCGACGGCGAGTTCGGGGATGTGCAGAATCTTGCGCGACTCATTGCGCAGCTTCTTCTCTTCGTCCGTCTCGCCGAGCCCGTCATCGACGATGCTGCCCGCGATGGGGACCGCGTTGAATGCGATCGGCGCGACGTACGGGCCGAGTTCGCCAGGCTGCATGAGCGAGCCGTCGTGGGTGAGGCTGCGAGGATCGTCGACGGCGCCTACCTGCTGCGCGAGGGTGTCGACGCCGGCGAGCCCCGAACCGGAGACCGCCTGGAACGTGGTGACCTGCATCGCCACGAGCCCAGCCGCGTCGTGCAAGGGCTTCATCACAGGCATGGCTGCCATCGTCGTGCAGTTGGGGTTGGCGATGATGCCGACCTCCGCGCGGTGCACGTCGTCGGGGTTCACCTCGGAGACAACGAGTGGCACGCGGTCGTCGAGCCGCCACGCCGAGGAGTTATCGACGACGGTCGCCCCCGCTGCGGCAACCTTCGGCGCCCACTGCTTCGACGTGCCTCCGCCCGCAGAGAACAGCGCGACGTCGATGCCGGCGAAATCAGCCTGAGCGATATCTTCCACGACGACGTCGGTACCGTCGTACTGCACTGTCTTGCCCGCCGATCGGTGTGAGGCGAAAGCGCGCAGCTCGTCGACGGGAAAATTCCGTTCGGCGAGCACGCGCAGCATGACGCTGCCTACCTGGCCTGTGGCCCCAAATACTCCAACACGCATGCCGGCCAGTCTACGCAGACTGGCGCATCGTCGACGGCGGCGTCCGAAGCGCGTGCTGGCTCACGCGAACGGGAGGTACACGAGTAGCCCGGCGCCGAGAAATGCGAATAGATCGAGCAGCACGTGGACGATGACGAGCGGCATCACGCGCTTCAACTTGAGGAACAGCCACCCGAATATGAGGCCCATCACCAGATTGCCGAAGAACCCACCGAAACCTTGATAGAGGTGATAGCCGCCGCGAATCAGTGCCGAGATGACGACGATCACCCACATCCGCCCGCCGCGCTGCGCCCAACGTGTGAAGAGGTAACCGATCATCACGACTTCCTCGAGGATGCCGTTCATGAATGCCCGTCCGACGAGGATCGGCACCGTCCACCATTGTGCCGTGAGGTTCGCCGGGCTGACCTGCGTGTTGATGCCGGCCCGGACAGCGAAGAGGTAGAAAGCGAGCCCAGCCACGCCGATCACGGCGAAAATACCGAAGCCTTGCGCCAGGTCGCGTCCTGGTTTGCGCAGGTCGAACCCCATCGCCTTGCAGGGGCCGCCGTCGGGAGGGAAATACACCCACAGCAGATACAGCACCAGGGCCATCGGCATGAGCGGGAACAACGTGCCGGCCAGCTGGTAGGCGAAATCGAGCCACGGCCGATCCGGTGTGCGCGAGGTGTTCATCGAAGTCACCTGCTGGTTGAGCACCACCTCGCGGGTGAGTTTGTCCCAGATCGACAGCCCCGCGTACACGGCGGACTGGCCAAGCGAGAGCAGCAACACGACGGCGATCTCCACCCCGAGGCGACGCCGCACGTCGCGCGGGGCAACGTCGGTGTTCATCATCGCTTGTCGAACACCGCTCGGAGATAGCCCCAGGCGGTCTGCGGCCTGCGGGCGACGCGAGTGAGCAGGTACTCGTACCAGCCAGGGCCATACGGCAAGATCACGCGCGAACGCTGACCGATGTCGGCCAACCTGCGCTGTTCGAGCGGGCGCACACCGTAGAACATCTGGAACTCGATATCCGCGACGGGGTTCCGTCGGCCAAGCTCTTGGGCGACGGCGATGATGCGGGGGTCGTGGGAGGCGAGCATCGTGCGCGCGCCACCTTCCATCGCGAGGCGGAGGCAGCGGACAAGCGCTTTCGATTTGAGGTGCTCATTGTTGTAGCCGAGCGCACGGGGCACGGGGTATGACCCGATGCACAACCTGAGCCTCGGGGAATCGTCAAGGAGGGCCTGCACGTCGCGCTCGACGCGGCGGATGTCGACGGGCAAGGTGAGCCCGAGGTCGG
Organism: Actinomycetes bacterium; assembly: GCA_023443125.1. Classification (GTDB taxonomy): domain Bacteria; phylum Actinomycetota; class Actinomycetes; order Propionibacteriales; family Propionibacteriaceae; genus Arachnia. The sequence goes on along the minus strand of JAEZVO010000071.1, from coordinate 27,927 downwards.
AGTGGTCAGTGTGCACCTCGCGCCAGAGCCTGAGGGTGTCGCTGTACTGGGCGGCCCCCTGCATTTCCAGCGTGACGAGGGCACCGACGGCGGCGGCATCGTCGGCAAGTGCGCGGAGCGTGGCTCTCGCTTCGGCCATCGAGGTGCGGATCCCGAGCTGCGAGGGCTTCACCGACAGCTCCACGCCGCGGGCATCGTCGCCGAGGTTCGCGAGCAGCTCTTCGAGCGCAGCCGGCGATTCCGCTTCCGATTCGCTCGTGGGGAGGTAGGTGTAGCCGAGCTCGAGCCCTTTGGAGCGCAGGTCGAGCCCGGTTTCGACTGCGGTGGTCGGCACCACGCCGGCGACGTAGGGGCGGGCGATCTCTTCCAGCGCCCCGGATGCGAGTGCGGCGCGTTGCACGCGCTTCGACCGGATCACGCGACGCAGCATGCCGTGGATCATCGACGCTCCTTGCCAATCTCGAGGTGCTTACGGGTGTTGGCGAGCACGTCGGCAAGCATCGTTGCGCGCTCGTGGCGCGACCGGGCGCGACGGGTGGACACCTCCACCACGACGTGGCCCTCGTAGCCCATGCGGCCGAGCTCTTCGACGACGTCCCACGCGTTCTGGTCGCCCTCGCCGGGCAGCAAGTGCTCGTCTTTGAACGAGCCGCGCCCGTCGGTGAGGTGGACATGTTTCAGTCTGCTCCCCCATGCGTGGAGGAGGTCTATGGTTTGCAGCTGAGCAGTCGATGCGTGTGAGAAGTCGAGGGTGAGGTGGTCGTAGTCGCGATCGGTGGGGTCCCACGTCGGGAGATACATGGGCAGCTTGCCCGCCGGTGAGCGCCACGGGAACATGTTCTCCACGGCGAACGTCACCCCCGAGGTTTGGTTGAGCCGGCGAATGCCCGCCTCAAACTTCGCGCCGTATGCGCGCTGCCACCGAAACGGCGGATGCACGACGACGACGTCAGCCCCCAGCTGCTTGGCCGCCTCAGCTGACTTCTCGAGCTTCGCCCACGGATCACTCCCCCACACCTGCGGGGTGACGATCAACGTCGGGGCATGCACCGACAGCACTGGCACCTTGTGGTACTCGCTGAGCTTGGCAATCGCTTCGACGTCCGTGCTCAGCGGGTCGATGCCCACCATGAGCTCCACACCGTCGTAGCCGAGCTGCGACGCGAGCTCGAATGCGCTCGCGGAACTCTCTGGGTACACCGTCGTAGTCGACAGCGTGACGGTTGGAATACTCACGGCTCCACACTACAAGGCCCGCCGGGCTGGCGGCGGCCGCGAGGGCCCAAGCAAAGCAGCGCTGGGGCACCCCGATTCGGAGGAACGGTGCCCCGTCGTGTTGAATGGGGGCATGATGCACGTGGACCACTTGATCTTCGCGGCAGGACCCGATGGTCTCGAGGCCGATGCCGCTCGTCTCGCTGAGCAACTGGGAGCGGAGTACAAGGATGGCGGCGTTCATCCCCGGTTCGGCACCCGCAACCACATCATCCCCCTCGCGGACGCTCGCTACATCGAAGTAGTGGAGGTACTCGACCACCCTGCAGCGGAAAAGGCACCGTTCGGGCAGGCCGTGCGGTCGCGTTCCAACATGGGCGGCGGCTGGATGGCGTGGGTGGTGAGCGTCGACGACATCGCCCCCATCGAGGAGCACCTGGGCCGCAAGGCCGTCGAGGGTTCGCGCGTGTTCCCCGACGGTCGTCGCCTCGAATGGCTGCAGATCGGTGTGCGCGGGCTGATTGCCGACCCGCAGCTGCCCTTCTTCATCCAGTGGAAGTCCGACGCCGACGTGCGCCCCAGCGCCCTGCATGGCGAGGTGACGCTGAAGGGCTTCGAGGTCTCCGGTTCAGCCGAGCGCTTGAGCGAGTGGCTGCAGCATGAGATTTCGGACACTCTCGACGGCGTCGAGTTCCACCTCATCGCGCCGAATGCGATGCCCGGCATCAGCCGCGTGCGGTTCGAATCCGGCACCAAGGGCGAGGTCATTCTCTGACGTTCATCGTCGCTGTCGACGGCTTCGGGGCGAGCGGGAAGTCGTCGCTGGCTCAGCAATTGGCGCGGCAATACGCCGGCCAGGTGGTGACGCTCGACGACTTCGCGCGCCCCGGCACCCCTACGTGGGAACACGAGCGCTTCGTCGACGAAGTGCTCCGACCACTGCGCGAAGGGCGTGAAGCCTCGTACCAACGGTGGCCCCACGATGCGGCAACGCCTGTGGGCACTGGCGTCGTCGCTCCTGGGGGTCTGGTGATCGTCGAAGGCGTGTCTGCGTTGGCGCTCGCGGTGGTGGAGCGCGTTGGGCGTTGGTGGGATCTGTCGCTGTGGCTTGATGTCAGCGAGGAGGAGCGCCTACGCCGCATCTCGGCCCGCGACGGCGATGGCCTCGCTGAGCGGTGGGTGGATGCGTGGTGGCCATCCGAGCGCAGGTACTTCCGCGACGAGCGCCCCCTCCGCCGCGCCGACTTCATCATCCACGGCTGACCCACCGCGACTGGACTGTGGGGCCCGGCCGGGCTGCGTCGACGTCGGCTTCCCCGCCCGGCAGGTGCAACCTGTGCGGCAACAGAGCGGATCAAGTGTCACCTGCCTCCCGACGACGGCGCGCTCCACCGAGGCAAGTGACACATGTTCCGGGACTAAGCCGCACAGGTTACCTCTGCCCAGTTGGGGACACCGGGGCGACGACGGCGTCGGCGGGTTTTGTCAGAGGTAGCGGGTAGGTTGCTGGCATGGCGAAGAAGCAAGACAGCTACCAGTGCACAGAGTGCGGTTGGACGTCGACGCGATGGGTCGGCCGGTGCGGAGAGTGCCAGGCCTGGGGGTCCGTCGTGGAGCGGGGTGCGCCAAAGCTGCGCGAGGTAGCCGCGCACACTCCCGCGGCGAAGGCGCTGCCCATCTCGCAGGTGCCTATGGAGTCGGCCAAACGTTACCCGACGATGATCGGCGAGCTCGACCGCGTCCTCGGCGACGGGCTCGTCCCAGGCGCTGTCATCTTGCTCGCCGGCGAGCCGGGCGTCGGAAAATCGACGCTGCTGCTCGACGTCGCGGCCAAGTGGGCGTCGGCTCAGCGCACCACGTTGTATATCTCCGGCGAAGAGTCAGCCTCGCAGGTGAAGCTGCGCGCCGAGCGCACGGGCACCATCGTTGACGATCTCTACCTCGCTTCCGAATCCGACCTCGGCACCGTGCTCGGCCACATCGAAGAGGTCTCCCCCAGCCTCGTCGTCATCGACTCAGTGCAAACCATCACCACCGCCGAAGCCGACGGCGTACCCGGCGGCCCGTCGCAGGTGCGCGAGGTCACCGGCGCCCTCGCGCGCGTTGCCAAACGCGAAAACATCGCGGTGATCATCGTCGGGCACGTCACCAAAGACGGGTCCATCGCCGGCCCACGCACCATGGAGCACCTCGTCGACGTGGTGTTGTCGTTCGAAGGCGACCGCCACTCGGGGTTCCGCATGGTCCGCGCCACGAAGAACCGTTTCGGGCCCGCCGACGAGGTCGGCTGCTTCGAAATGGATGAGTCGGGCATCGTCGAGGTGCCAGATCCGTCCGGGCTGTTCACCACCCGCCATGAGGAGCCCACGCCCGGCACGTGCGTGACGGTCACGATGGAGGGCCGCCGCCCGCTGCTGGCAGAGGTGCAGGCCCTGGTCGCACAATCCACCAACGAGAAAAACCCGCGCCGCACCACGCACGGGCTCGACGGGTCCCGCATGGCGATGGTGCTCGCCGTGCTCGAACGCAAAGCCCGCTTGCCGCTGTTCGGCAACGACGTGTACGTCTCGACGGTGGGCGGCGCCCGCGTCACCGACCCATCCGTCGATCTCGCCGTCGCCATCGCCGTCGCCTCCGCAGCACTCGACCGCCAGCACCCGCGACGCGTTATTGCACTCGGCGAGGTGGGCCTGGCAGGAGATCTCCGACGAGTTCCTGGCACCGAGCGGCGGCTCGCCGAAGCAGCCCGGCTCGGCTTCGAGCTCGCGCTCGTCCCGAAAGGCTCCCGCGACGTCACCGCCCGCGTGCCCAAGCTCGGCAACCTCAAGGTCGTGGAAGTGCCCACCCTTCACGACGCGCTCGGCGTACTCGACCTTCGCCGCGCGGCGCGCGAGTAGCCCTCCCCCGGGCAACGGTGCTGTGCTCGACAGGAGCCGGTGACCCTACGCTGCACTACAGTCCTGTGCACTCACACGAAAGGGCGCAACGATGACGGACTTCCGCCTCGAGCCAACAACCCATGTCGGCGCTGCAGCACGCCGGTTTGAGGATCTTGCGACATCGACGAACCACGCACTCGGATACGTAGAATCAGGTCCAGGAACGCTAAAGCAAGCTGACGGACGTATTTGGATGCTGGCCTTGGGCGGCCATCAGGACTTCGTGGAACACACGGAACGCAACATCCAGCGCGGCAAACAGCTCCTCGAGGCAGCCCGTGACGCCTTGGATGCTGTGCAGGAGCGATACGACTCGACCGAGGAGGACCACCTCGTCGGTGTAGCAGATCTCTTCGCCGACATCGGCGACGCATCTAGCAGCGAGCCGCTGGCCGACCACGGCACCGCCGCCGACTATGGCACTTCTCTCCCCGCGCACGAGATCCCGCCAGCCGAAAACTTCGAAGGTATCCCCGACTGGGCGATCATGATGATGGAGTTCGGTGGATCCTTCGTCTCCCCCACATATTGGGCGATGAAGGTCCTCGAGTGGACCATCGGGACGAACCCCTTGGACTGGGCAGTTGCCCAATTCGCCGGTGACTGGGACCAAGTCGCGAAGGCAGGGAACGCTTTCACGAACACCGGCGCCTACTGGACCCAGATGGGCACCGTGACCACCGATGACTGCGCCGTGCTGATGCGCGGCTGGGAGGGCGACGCGGCCCGCTCCGCCGAATCCTGGTTCCGCAGGTTGGCCGAAGCGCACACCGAGCAGGAGCCGGGCCTGACGGAGATCGGCAGGCAATACAGAACGTTGGCCCAAGGCATGCATCTCACCGCCAAGGGAGTCGGCGCTCTGCTGGGCCTGCTTGCGGACATCGTCGCCGGTGCCGCAATCCTTGCTGCCGCTATTGCTGTGGCGTCCGCCAGCGTGGTTGGTGCGCCCGCAGCGGCCGCGATGACTACGTCCCTGGTGGCAATGCTCGAAGCCGCGCTCGGAGTGTGGGGCACCGTGCTCACCGTCCAAGGAGCGACCGTCAGCGCAGCACTGCTTTTTGCAGGCGTCGTTGCCGGCGCATGCTCACGCATCGGCTCGATCGAACAGTTGGAGATGCCCAATGGTGAATGACCCACAGCACACGCCGAGCGGAAGCAGCCGCACCGGACTGAGTGATGATCATCCCTTCGCCCAGCTCGTCGGGCACGACCGGAGCCTGATGGCGGCAATGGATCTGGCTCTGAACACGCTAGCGGAACAAACGAGAGACCCCGAGCTTGCCGAACGCATCGGGCAGGCGCGCGCGGGACGGCTGGGGTTCACAGAGCTCATGGAGCACCGCGCCTTTCGCGACCAGTTCAGCACCGGAGCAGAACGCACCGAGGAGCGAGTGGCGTCAGCGCGGGCCGCGATGGACGAGGAGGAGCTCGAGGAACTCAAAACTCGAGCACGACAGATGCATGAGCGACTGACCTCTTCAGGCGAGACGGGCGAAGCCGTTCGCCGAGCACTGCAGGCCTTCGAACGCTGAGCGGTTGCTCGCCGCCCGGCGAGCCGTGCGTCGATCCTCGTGACTCCGCGAACGTGCTTAGCCCAGTGTCGACATCGCGATCACGGCAACGACGATGCCCGCCAATGCGACGAGGGCCCACCTTGCTGCTCCCTTCCCCAGCAGCACGCTTCCTGCTTGACGGGGCTGGGTGAGCGTCGCCTCTCGCCAAACTCCGCCCAAGCACCACCATCCCCAAGCAGTCACTAGCAGCCCTCCGCCGGCGACCCAACACTGCCACTGCTCCGTCAGGAACGCCGTCACGAACTGGAACGCGGCGATACAGGCGAACAGGACGGCGATCACACGCCCCACGATCAATAGCATGCCCGTCACCCCTGCCTGCGACGGAACTCGACGTCGAGCTTCGCATCCAGGTGCACGTCCCAGATGATGCCCGCGTGGCACGGCTCCGTCTGTTCGCGCAGTAGGCCGGGAGGGTCATCGATGTGTTGGGTGGTGAGGATGCCGATGGCCTTGGTCTTCACGAGAGTCTCCCACTGTCGATGCCGTACACGAATGGTACGGCACGGGAGATGGAGGACAGCCGATGACAGACGCACCAGCAACCGCGGCCACTTCGCCCCGCTCAGCGTTGCACCACTTGACGACGATGTTCAGGGGCGCAGACCGTCCTCGTCGGCGCGCTCAAACGGCGCAAATCGTTCGATGTCCACCGGGCGGTCCTTACGCGGCAGGCCTTCGACGACGAGCAAATAGGACTCGACGACGAGTTCGTGGACGTGCCGCTCGTCGAGCTGGTCACCCGGGCGCAGGCTGATCCAGTGGCGCTTGTTCATGTGGTAGCCCACCGTGATCTGCTCATACTCCGCGACGAGCGCGAGGACGTCGTCGGGGCTCGCCTTGAGATTCACGATGGGCTCGCCGTCGTGCTCACTGAGCAGCGCAAACACCTTGCCGCGCACCTTCCAGACGTCCCAGGACGGGCCGAAGGGATGAGTGAGCATCGTCGCCGGCAGCTCCTCGGCTTTTGACGACGCCCAACGCTGGATTTGGTGCTCAACCACCGACGATCCGGTATCTCTGATGCACGGGACGATGTTACCTCGCCTCATGCGGCGTGCTCGACCTGCGCCGTGCGGCACGCGAGAGTAGCACCCACGCGCAGCACGCCTCAGCTCACCCCTGCAGCGCCGCGAGGAACCGCTTCGCCAACGCCGCCAACACGGCATCGCCACCGGCCGCGACGCGTTCCAGCGCCGGCACGGCTGCCTCGCCCAGCTGCCCCAACGTCGACACCGCCGTCAACCGCACGGGCTCGTGATCATCGGCCACGCGCTCTTCGACGGCATCCGTCGCCCCGGCAGCGTGCTCACCCAGGTATCCGAGCGCCTCGACGGCGTGGTCACGCACGTCGGCATCGTCACTGCCGAGCGCCTCGACAAGCACCGGAACACCAGCCTCACCGAGCTTTCGGAACGCGTCTGACAAGGCGTCGCGCTGCCATCCGTCGCCATCGCCCAGCCGCTTGCCCAACACCGACGCGGCCCGCGCACCGCCGGTGTTCGCCGCAGCCCGGTAGGCCTTGAGCGCCACGTCGGGGTGCTCGTCGAGCACCAGCGGGGATACCTTCTCGAAGTGCGCCGGGTTGCCAATCTTGCTGAGCACGTGTGCTCCGGAGAAGCGGTCGTGCGGGGTGTCGCTGACGAGCAGTTCCAACAGCTGCGCCTCGGCCTCGTCGGCATGCTGCACGAGCGCCCAGGTGATGTCTTCGCGCACGTGTCCGTCGGGCTCCACACGCAGCCGTTCGATCAACACGTCCACCACCCCGTCGGTGTGGGTGGTTCCGAGCTCGAGCGCGGCGTGGCGACGCTCGGTCACCGTCTCGCCTTCCCGCAGCGCAGCGATGGTGTCTGTCATGGCTGTCCTTTCACACGTACCTGATGCCATCGTATGGACCACCACCGCGAAATCACGGTGCGTTCGCTACAGGCAAATGAGGAGTGTTCAGTATCCTGGTGCGTATCCCACGAGGAGGGGCCCGTGTCTCGATCCATGTTGCAGCGCTACCTGAAGCAGCTCGCTCCAGGCACACCGCTGCGCGAAGGTATTGACCGCATTCTCCATGGCCGCACCGGCGCGCTCATTGTCATGGGCAACAACCGGCAGGTGCAGAAGGTGTCGTCGGGCGGGTTCAAGATCGACGTCGACTTCTCCGCCCAGGCGCTGCGCGAGCTCGCCAAGCTCGACGGCGCCATCATCCTCAGCAACGACCTCACCCGCATCGTCGCAGCAGGCGTACACATGGTGCCCCCCGGCGATCTCCCCACCGCCGAAACCGGCACCCGCCACCGCTCAGCCGACCGCACCGCGCAGGCCGCCGGCGTGCCCGTGATCAGCGTCTCTGCGTCGATGGGCACCGTCTCGCTGTTCATCAACGGGCGCCGACACGTCGTCGAAAAAGCCGGCGACGTCATCAGCCGCGGCACGCAGACCCTCGGCGCCCTGAACAGCGTCGTGCAGCGGCTGGAGGAAACCGTCGACCAGCTCACCGCCCTCGAAGTGGCGAACCAGGTGACCGTCCGCGACCTCACCGCGGTCGCGCACCGTTACGAGCTGGCCCGACGCCTCTCCGCCGAGATGGACTTCAACATCACCATCCTGGGCGTCGAAGGACGCCTGCTCGCCATGCAGCACGCGGAGCTCGCCGCCCCGCTCAACGATCTCGCCGAGCTGCTCACAAAGGACTACGCCCACAACCTCGAGACCCCGTCGGAATTCCAGCTCGACAGTCTGCAGAACTTCACCCCCGAAGAGCTCCTCGGGCACCACCTCATCGCGGAACGCATGGGCTTCGGCCATGCTGTCCATTTGGAGCAGCACCTCACCGCGTACGGCTACCGCGCATTGACGACGATCGGCCGCCTGCCCGCGGGCGTCGTCGACCTCCTGCTTCCGCAACACTCGCTGCAGGAGCTCCTCACCGCCAGCAGGGCCCAGCTCATGGAGATCGACGGCGTTGGCGAGCAGCGTGCCCGACTCATCCGCGAGGCGCTCTTGCGCATCGGCGAATCCGCATTCGCCCGCTCTGACCCGTCCTGATAAGGTTCTGAACACCACAGGGGAGCGCCACAAGGGCGCTGAGAGTGCAGGAGCTGCAGACCCTCAACCTGATCCGGTTCGTACCGGCGTAGGGAGTGAGTAATTCTCCTTGGCTTTGGCCAAGCCCAACAGACCAGGAGGAATAATGAAATTCCGTGTTCTCGCCGTGGGGCTCGCTGCCCTCGCCGTCGCCGCATGCGGATCGGGTGCCGAACCAACGAACGAATCGTCGCCGGCCGCAGAAACCAAGAAGCTGACGGTCGTGTCCCACGCGTCGTTCAATCTTCCCGACGAGCTGAAGGCGAAGTTCGAGAAGGAATCAGGCCTCGAAGTCACCTACTCCCCCATGGATGACGCGGGCGCCATGGTGAACCAGCTGCTGCTCACCAAGGACTCCCCGCTCGGCGACGTCGTCTTCGGCATCGACAACACCTTCGCTTCCCGCGCAGAATCCGAGGGCGTCATCGACCCGTACCTCTCCGGCAAACTCGACGAGCAGGCCAAGGCCATGGCCACCGAACAGATGTCCCCCATCGACTTCGGCGATGTGTGCATCAACGCTGACCGCCAGTGGTTCGAGGAGAAGAAGCTCGAGATCCCGGGGACCCTCGACGATCTCACCAAGCCCGAGTACAAGGACCTCCTCGTCGTCTCCAGCCCGGCGTCGTCGTCGCCCGGCCTGGCGTTCATGTTCGCCACCATCGGCGCCAAGGGCGACGGCTGGCTTGACTACTGGAAGCAGCTTGACGCCAACGGGATGAGCGTGGTCGCCGGCTGGACCGAGGCGTACAACGTCGAGTTCTCGCAGGGCGAGGGCAAGGGTGATCGCCCGCTCGTGCTCAGCTACGCGTCCTCCCCCGCGTGGACGATTGGCGACGACGGAGAGTCCACGACGGTCAACCTCCCCGACACATGCTTCCGCCAGGTGGAATACGCGGCCGTGCTGAAGGGCGCAGCCAACCCGGAGGGCGCCAAGAAGTTCGTCGACTTCCTACTCTCCCCCGAGGTGCAGGCCTCCATCCCGGACAACATGTACATGTACCCGGCGCTGGGAGACACCGAGCTGCCTGAGGATTGGACGAAGTTCGCACCGTTGGCTGAGAAGCCCATCGAATTGTCTGCGGACAAGATTGACGAGGGCCGCGAAGACTGGCTGAACGAATGGACCGAGGCCATCGGTCAGTGACGAGGCACCTTCCTCGAGCTGGCACCGTCGCGTGGATCATCGTCGCGGCGGTGCCAGCTGCATTCCTGACCCTCTTCTTCGCCTGGCCAGCGGCGACGCTGGTAGCGCGAGGTTTCCACGACGAGACGGGCTGGACGCTCGACGGGTTCGTCAAGGTGGCGACGTCGCAGCGCACCTGGCGAGCCTTATGGTTCACCCTCGGCACGGCGTCACTCGCGACGCTGCTGTGCGTCGCGGCCGGCATCGTCGGCGCCTACGTGCTGTACCGGCTCCGTTTCCCCGGCCAGCAGCTGCTGCGCGGGCTCGTGACCGTCCCGTTCGTACTCCCGACGGTGGTGGTGGGCATTGCGTTCAGTGGCCCGCCGCCGGTGGTGGGGATTGTGCTCGCGATGGTGTTCTTCAACTACTCGGTGGTGGTGCGCACCATCGGAGCGCTGTGGGCCCGCATTGACCCGCGTCAGGCGCAGGCCGCGCAGGCGCTCGGCGCGTCGCCGCTGCGCGCGAGCCTCACCGTGACGCTCCCCGCGCTCGTGCCCGCCATCGTGTCTGCGGCGTCGTTGGTGTTCCTGTTTTGTGCGTCCGGGTTCGGCATCGTCATGACGCTCGGGCGCGGCAAGTACCAGACCATCGAGACGGAGATCTGGTTCCAAACCACCCAGGTGTTCAACCTTTCCGCTGCCGCCGCGCTTTCTATCGCGCAGGTGGTCGTGGTGACAATCTGCTTGTGGATCACGAGTGCTTGGCAGCGACGAGCCCAAGCTGCCCTGCACCTCCTGCCGGAGAGCACGAGCAGCGACGCGCTCACCTGGCGTCGCGACTGGCCGGCGCTCCTGTTCACAGGCGCGGTGTGTCTGTTGCTGCTGGTGGTGCCACTCGCGGGGCTCGTGGTGCGCTCGCTGCGGGTGAATGGCGAATGGAGCCTCGCCGGGTATCGGGGCTTGCTCGACGGGCAGCTCGGGTCGGCGATTCGCGCGACCCTGATGACCGCCGTCGCGGCGGCCATCATTGCGCTGGCGCTGGGTGTGCTCGTCGCACTGGTGGTTTCGCGTCGCCCGCGGTCCGCGTCGGGGCGTTGGTGGCTCGGCGCCACCGAAAACGTCTTCATGCTCCCGCTGGGGGTATCGGCGGTCACCGTCGGATTCGGTTATCTGATTACACTCAACCGTCCGCCACTCGATCTGCGCTCGTCGCTCGTGCTCATACCCATCGCGCAGGCCGTCGTCGCGCTGCCGATGGTGGTGCGCACCCTCCTGCCCACACTTCGAGCCATCGATCCGCGCCAGCTGCAGGCTGCACAGGTGCTGGGCGCGTCGCCGCTCAGGGTGTTGACGACGATTGAGCTGCCGGCGCTTGGACGGGGGCTTGGCCTCGCCGTCGGGTTCGCACTCGCCACCAGCCTGGGCGAGTTTGGTGCGACGAGCTTCCTCGTCCGCCCCACCGAACCCACCCTGCCCGTGCTGATTTTCCGGCTGTTCAGCCGGCCGACCGGCGGCAACTATGTCATGGCGATGGCGGCGTCGGTGGTGCTGGCAGTATTGACGGCAACGGTGATGGTCGTCGCAGAGCGCGCACGACCGAAGGAGGTCGATTCCTGGTGAGCAAGGGCTTACGCGTCGAGAACGTGTCCGTGCGATACGGCGACACGCTCGCCGTCGACGACGCCTCGTTCGAGGTTGGGCCCGGCCACGTGCTAGCGCTGCTGGGCCCGTCGGGGTGCGGAAAGTCGTCGCTGCTGCGGGCGGTGATCGGGCTCGAGCCGCTCACCTCCGGGCGCATCGTGTGGGATGACGAAGACCTCGCCAATGTGAAGGTGCACAAGCGCAAGTTCGGCCTCGTGTTTCAAGACGGCCAGCTATTCCCGACGATGACCATCGCCAAGAACGTCGCCTACGGCCTGAGCGCCTTCGACAAGCTGGCGAAGCGCCGACGCGTGGAGGAGCTGCTCGACCTCGTCGGGCTCCCCGGCTACGGCGACCGCAAACCCAACGAGCTGTCGGGCGGGCAGGCGCAGCGTGTGGCACTGGCCCGTTCCCTCGCGCCAAGCCCGCGCATGCTGCTCCTCGACGAGCCCCTCTCCGCGCTCGACACCGGCTTGCGACGCCGCCTCGCCGACGAGTTGCGGCGCATTCTCACGCAAACCCACACCACCGCCATCTACGTCACCCACGACCAAGAGGAAGCATTCACCGTCGCCGATTCCGTGGCCGTGATGGACGAGGGCAAGGTGCTCCAGCGCGCCGAGCCCGACGTGCTGTGGTCCAGGCCGGCCAGCAAACAGGTGGCGGGCTTCCTCGGATTCCACACGTTCGTGGATGCCCCGACGGCGCAGGCCCTCGGATGGAGCGGCACACTCGACGACGGCTACGTGCTCGGTATCGGCGCCCGCAGCCTCGGCCTCGACGACCACGGCGTCGTGGTGCCCATCGTCGACCAGTCTATGACCGTCGACCACTTCGTGCTCACCGTGCAGCTTCCCGACGGGCAACGCGCCACCGTCGAGGCTCCCCAGCGCATCACCGACGAGCAGGTGCGCGTACGCCTGCGCTCCGGCGCGGTCACGCCGGCTTGAAAACCGGCAATACTCTATTCACAGCAGTAGCGGCCTCTCGACGCTCACCACCTACTACCTGCTCGCAATCCGCGCGTTGAGGTGCGCGAGGCCGCTATCGATCAGTGGCTAGTTGTTGCGTCTCGATACGGGCCTTCGGCCCTACTCGACGACCGAGGAAGGGCCGGCGGGTGCGCGCCAGCACCGGTGGTTGAGTGGCGTTCCCTTTCGGCGGTTGAGTAGCGGCCGTAGGCCGCGTATCGAAACCGCGCCCTTCTGGTGATTGAGTAGCGCCCGAAGGGTGCGTATCGAAATCATCCACCACGAAACTTCACAATCCGTACGCAGATGAGATGAAGGGCCCCATTTTGGGACGTTAGGTCAATCTGTGTACGGATTTTGAAGTTGTTTCTCTTGCTCAAGTTCAATTCCGAACACGGACTCGGCGGCAGCCCGCAGTGCGCAGTAACCCAGGAAACCTACCAACCAAACACCATCGGCACTGATATCACCTCCTCCGAAGGTGCCCACCAAAAATACACGCAGACCTTCACCCTGCACGCCAACCGCGCTGTCTCCTAGCTCGTCAACGGCTACAACGAAGACGGCTGCGACCAAGCAGCAACCGTCATCACCATCTGCGACGATGAACCTGAACAGCCCACACCCTCCGAAGCCCCCCGACAAGCTAAGCGAAAAACCCACCAACAAGCCAAGCGCACCGGTGAAGAAACAGCCAGCTCCAGTCGGCCTTCCCAAAACCGGCATCAACGCCTAACCACCACACAAACCCTAAAGCGGGTGGCCATCGAACTAATGGCCACCCGCTTTTCGCATGCCAGCTGCACCCATAACAGGAAACGGCGAGGGCCTCGGGAATCAGGAACTGCATCCTGACCCCGAGGACCTCAGCCCTTGTTTGAGTACAGGGGCTACTCCCCTGCACCTTCGTCTGTGGACGGTGCTGCTTCCAGCTCGCCGACGTCGGATTTCTTCACGCCAGTGAACTTGAACGGCAACTCAGCACCTTCTTCAGCGACGTCGACCTGGACGATCTCGCCCGCGCCCAACTCGCCGAAGAGGATCTTCTCGGCGAGCACGTCTTCGATATCGCGCTGGATAGCGCGACGCAGCGGACGCGCACCGAGCACCGGGTCGAAGCCTCGCTTAGCAATGAGTTCCTTCGCAGCCGGCGTGAGTTCGATGCCCATGTCCTTGTCGCCGAGACGGCCTTCGATCTCGCCCACCATGAGGTCGACAATGCGCTCGATGTCGTTCTGCGACAGCTGGTGGAACACGACGATCTCGTCGACGCGGTTCAAGAACTCGGGACGGAAGTGTGTCTTCAGTTCCTCAGACACCTTCGACTTCATGCGCTCGTAGCTCGACTCCTCGTCGCCAACACGGCTAAAGCCGAGCGACGCCCCGCGCGAGATGTCGCGAGAACCGAGGTTCGTCGTCATGACGATGACGGTGTTCTTGAAGTCCACCACGCGACCCTGCGCGTCGGTGAGGCGACCCTCGTCGAGAATCTGCAGCAGCGAGTTGAAGATGTCGGGGTGCGCCTTCTCGATCTCGTCGAACAGCACCACCGAGAACGGCTTACGACGCACCTTCTCGGTGAGCTGGCCGCCCTCCTCGTAGCCGACGTAGCCAGGAGGCGAGCCGAACATCCGCGACGCGGTGTGCTTCTCGGAGTACTCCGACATGTCGAGCGTGATGAGCGCATCCTCGTCGCCGAACAGGAACTCGGTGAGCGCCTTGGTGAGCTCGGTTTTACCAACACCCGACGGGCCGGCGAAGATGAACGAACCGGACGGGCGCTTCGGGTCCTTCAACCCGGCACGGGTGCGACGGATGGAGCGCGACAGCGCCTTCACAGCGTCATCTTGGCCGATGTAGCGCTTGCCGATCTCTTCTTCCATCCGCAGCAGACGCTGCGACTCTTCCTCGGTGAGCTTGAACACCGGAATGCCCGTGGTGCCAGACAGCACGACGGCGATCTCTTCCTCGCCGACTACCGCGGGGATATCGGAATCGCCTTGCTTCCAGGCTTCTTCCTTCTCCGCGCGCTGCGACCGAAGCTTCTGCTCCTCATCACGCAGGCGTGCGGCCTTTTCGAAGTCTTGCGCGTCGATAGCGGCATCCTTCTCGACCTTGTTCTGCGCCAAGGCGTCGTCGAACTCGCGGAGGTCCGGCGGCGCCGTCATGCGCTGGATGCGCAACCGGGCACCCGCCTCGTCGATCAAGTCGATGGCCTTGTCAGGCAGGAAGCGATCTTGAATGTAGCGGTCAGCGAGCGTGGCAGCCGCCGAGAGGGCCTCGTCGGTGATGGTGATGCGGTGGTGCGCCTCGTAGCGGTCGCGAAGCCCCTTGAGGATGTCGACGGTGAGCGCCACCGACGGCTCCGCCACCTGGATGGGCTGGAAGCGGCGTTCGAGAGCGGCATCCTTCTCGATGTGCTTGCGGTACTCGTCGAGCGTGGTGGCACCGATGGTCTGCAGCTCACCCCGGGCGAGCATGGGCTTCAAGATAGATGCCGCATCAATTGCGCCCTCGGCGGCTCCAGCACCGACGAGCGTGTGGATCTCGTCGATAAAGAGCATGATGTCGCCGCGGGTCTTGATTTCTTTCAGCACCTTCTTCAGGCGCTCCTCGAAATCGCCGCGATAGCGCGAGCCAGCGACGAGTGCGCCCAAATCGAGGGTGTAGATCTGCTTATCGCGCAGCGTCTCGGGAACATCCCCGCGCACAATTGCCTGGCTCAGGCCTTCCACCACTGCGGTTTTACCGACGCCCGGCTCACCAATCAATACCGGGTTATTCTTCGTGCGCCGGCTGAGCACCGTCATGACGCGCTCAATTTCGTGGGTGCGCCCAATCACCGGATCGAGCTGATTATCCCGTGCGGCCTGCGTGAGATTTCGGCCAAACTGGTCGAGAATCTGCGAACTCGATTTCTCAGGCCCGGCTTCGGGAGCACCAGCCATCGACGCTTCGCGCCCCTGGTACCCAGACAGAAGCTGCAGCACCGTAGTGCGAACGCGGTTGAGATCTGCACCCAACTTGATCAGCACGGATGCTGCCACGCCCTCACCCTCGCGGATCAGGCCCAGCAGCATGTGCTCCGTGCCGATGTAGTTGTGGTTCATCTGCAGCGCTTCACGCAGTGAGAGCTCAAGCACCTTCTTGGCCCTAGGCGTGAACGGCACATGCCCCGTCGGGGGCTGCTGGCCAACGCCGATGATTTCTTCGACCTGCTCGCGGACCTGTTCCAATGAGATTCCCAAGGATTCCAATGCCTTGGCCGCGACGCCTTCGCCCTCGTGGATGAGCCCCAGCAGGATGTGCTCCGTGCCGATGTAGCTGTGGTTGAGCAGCTTCGCCTCATCTTGAGCGAGCACGATCACGCGCCTCGCGCGATCAGTAAAGCGTTCGAACATCCGTCCCTCCATGTTGAGTGCAACCCAGCTTACCCATGGATACACCGAACCTGGATTCTCTCATCGCGAACATGACCCCGAGCGGGCAGGCAGCGATCAATTCGCTGCGAGATACGCCTCCATCACGTCGGCCGGAATGCGTCCACGCGACGATACCTCCATGCCGTTCGCGGCTGCCCAAGCGCGCACTTCACCCGGAGCCACCTTCGCGCCACCAGCTGCGGCAGCCTTGCGCCCGCCACGACTGGTTGCCGGCACCTTGCGAGCGTGTTCAATGTAGGGTGCGAGGGCCTTCTCAAGCTTCGCGGTATTGTCGTCGTTGAGATCAATCTCGTACTGCACACCGGCGAATGCGAATTGCACAGTGGCTGTTGCCTCGCTTCCGTCGATGTCGTCGACGAGAGTTACTTCCACCTTACGAGCCATTGTCATCCTTTCAGAATTGGATAATTCACTCCCAGGATACACGAGCTCAATTCCAGAAAGGGGCAATGTGATGAGTCGCCAACGCTATTGCATCGGAGCGATGTCACTGCCGGGCCATGCACATATTTCCCTTGGCTACCGCCACCCCACAAACACTGGATTTATCGCCGTCGAAACTGATGTTGTTGACGGGCTTTGGCGTAACGTCGTGATCCGGCCTGGCTACGGTCATCGTGGTGCGGAGAAACTCTTTGAGGTCCGTGATTGGCGAGCGGGAATCATGTTGGCAGATCGCCACGATTGGCTCTCAGCCTTTTCCGGAGAACTATGCGCAACCATCGCTATTGAACAAGCCATGCGTCTCGCCGCGCCGCCACGCGCCATCTGGCTGCGCACGCTCCTCGCCGAAACCGCGCGTATCCACAGCCACCTGTCGTTCCTGTCCGTACTCCTCGACGGCGAGGCTGCAGCGCAGCTGTGGGCCACCGTCGATGCGGTGCGCGAGGCCGTGCTCGCGTGGTCAGGCAACCGCATCCATCCCATGCTGAACCGCGTAGGCGGGCTCGCCGCGGACATGCCCGACGGTTGGCAACTCCCCCTCGACGATGTGCGCCGCATCGCTGACCTGTGCGAGCAGGCCCTCGACGCCACCGAGCGCTACCGCGGCCTCGCAGTACTCGACGCGGACACCTGCCAGGCATACGGGCTCTCGGGCCCCGTCGCGCGCGCCGCAGGCCTCGACCTCGACCGCCGAGCACGCGGTTATCTTTCCTACGCCGATGTGTTCCAGCCCGCACCAGTGTGCACAAGCGGCGACGGCCATGCCCGGCTGGCGATACTCGTCGACGAGGTGCGTACCTCCGCTGCCATGGTCGACGCGCTGCTCGCAGGCGTGAACGACCGTCCAGGCGAGGTGTCGGTGCGTCTCGCGCGGCGGCTCAAGGTTCCAGAAGGAGAGCACTGGGCCGAACTCGAGGCCCCATGGGGCATCGCTGGAAGCCTGCTCGTGTCACGCGGCGGGGCAACGCCCTGGCGCCTGGCGCTGCGCACACCCTCGTTCGCCAACCTGTCAGCACTCGGGCAGGCACTGGAAGGCACCCCAGAAACGCAGATCGCCGACGCCGTCGCCACCGTGGGCTACAGCGTCGGCGATGCCGACAAGTAATTCGCCGCTCAGGCGTGCTTGCGGAGGTCTTCGTCGAGCACCTCGTCGAGGTGGAGCTTGGCGAGGTCGATGATCGTCGGGTGCTCATCTTCGCCCCAGATGTCGCCCACCTGCGGGTAGAGGGATGACGCTTCGGGGAGTTCGACGATCGAGCTCTCCTGCTCGGCCTCGTCGCGCTGCGATTCGAGCTCGGCGATGCGGGCGGTGAGCTCTTCGATACGGGCCTGGCGTTCCGCCACCTCAGCGCGCAGCCACGCCGCGTTGCCGCGCATGGAGCTCAGCTCCTTCTTCGCAGCACCGAGCTGGGAGCGCAGCTTCACGATGATGGCGTTGAGATTCTCGGCGCGGGCGTTGAAGCGGTCGATCATCGCCACAGCATCGGCATGGTGCTTATCGGAGAGTGCCATGCGGATTTCGGACTCGCGACGCAACGCCGCGCTGTGCTCTTCCCGGATGCGCTTGACCTCGTGGAAGGAGACGTACAGGGCAATCGTCGCCATCACAACGGCAACCACAACTCCTGCGCGCACCACCCACACATTGCCAAACATGGACGCTGCAGCAGCAAGCGCGCCAATGCCGAGGATGAGCAACGCAGTAGTGCGTTCATTTCTTGAAGATGCGACGTGACGACCAGCCATGGCTGCATTGTATCTGTTACAACAACGTTATGCGACGCTCGCGTCGGCGTGGTCGCCAGATTGTTCGTCCGGTGGTTCCTGGATGCGCAGGCGGTGTTCGATCATGGATCCCGCCACCGCCAACAGAATGCTCGCGACGAGCGTCCCGCTCCCGTGCAGCACGCGCTGCATCGGCGTTTCCGCCTCGATCGCCGACACGAATTTCATCACGTACACCGTGTTGGCTCCCGCCAGCGCCGCGCCGCTCAGCACCATCGCCTTCCCAGTGATGAGGGCCACCATGGCCTCCTGCGAGCCGAGCTTGCGCTCCTCTAAACGCTTCGGAATGAGCAGCGCGTAGACGATGCCCGCGACGCTCACCACCGCCAGCGCGACGGGGACCGTCCATGGCACTACCGGCGGGTAGGCGGAGAGGCGATCGTAGATCGCCAGCCCGCCCCACATCATGAGGGCGCCTGCCAAGACGGCAACCACCGTCTGACGTGGCGTGGTGAGGGTGATTTTGTTCAAAAGCCCGTTGCCGCCGAGATGACGATGTCGCTCCTGAGGGTGACGCCGTCGGTATCCATATCGTCGACGAGGTCAGCGATGGGGCCGTGCCCCTCGAGCTCGCCATCCGGGTCGACGTCGAGCCACGGCACCAACACGAAGGCGCGCTCGTGGGCGTGAGGATGCGGCAGCTCGATGGCGTCTTCCGAGACGCGCTTGCCCACCATGATGATGTCGATGTCGAGCGTGCGGGGACCGCCTGGAACGGTGCGCTCCCGCCCGAAGTTCTCTTCGATGGCGTGCGCACGGTCGAGGATGGTGAGCGGCTCGAGCGTCGACTCCGCAATGACCACCATGTTCAGGAAATTCGGCTGGTCTTGCACCTCGCCCCACGGCGTCGTTTCGTACACCGGAGACACCTCGACGAGCATGAGGTCGGGGGTGTCCGCGAGGAAGTCTACGGCCTCTTGGAGGATCTCTGCGGAATCTCCCTGGTTCGAACCGAGGCTGAACACGACCTTCGAGATGGGCCGCAAGTTGCCCAGGGTGTCGACATCAAGATCAAACGGTGCGTTACTCATGTCTGTCTGCTCCTAGTGATGGTGACCGCCACGTCGGTGAACGCCTGGCGAAGCGGGGCGCTCGGCTTATGCACAGTAACCTCCACCGACGAGGCGAGCGGCTGGCGATCCAAGATGACCTGGGCAATTGCCTGTGCCAGCGTCTCGATCAGCTGGTAGGGGCCGGACTCGACGGTGGCTACCACCAAGTCGGCAACCTCCGAGTAATCGATCGTTGACGCGAGGTCATCGTCGCTCGGCCAGGATGCCACGGCCATCATCACGTCGACGACGAAGTCTTGCCCGTTGGCTCGCTCTTCCGGAAGGACTCCGTGAAAGCCTCGGGCGCGCAGCCCCGTCAGCGTGATGGTGTCGATGGTTCCTCACCTTGCTCGTTGGTCACTGTGATGCCTTGGATACTACCCGAGCGAGCGAGTCTCGGCAGAGTCAGGGCGAAGGTGGCTTCCGACGATGATCGCGTCACGCTGCATTGGCACCTCGTGAGTACGCACTCCCCAGATGCCGTGCGCCGCGCACCAGGTGGTCACCGCGGCGGTGGCGACGTCGCGATCCTGTGCGTCGGAAAGGAAGCGTTTGCGGGAGGCGCCGACGAGGACGCGATGCCCGGTGGCTTGCCACGCGGGAAGGTCGTTCAGGATCTGCCAGTTATCGTCGCTGGACTTCGCGAAACCGAGCCCGGGGTCGAGAATGATGCGCG
The DNA here is from genome assembly GCA_023443125.1 of Actinomycetes bacterium. Taxonomy (GTDB): domain Bacteria; phylum Actinomycetota; class Actinomycetes; order Propionibacteriales; family Propionibacteriaceae; genus Arachnia. Next base: position 7,984 of record JAEZVO010000071.1, on the reverse strand, counting down.
ATGCGGGGATCCCGGCGGTGACGGCGGCGTCGCGGCGTGCGAGCGTCTCGCCGAGCACCTCCGCGCGGACATCGGTGTAGTTCGCGAGAGAATTCATCACGTCGGAATGCCCGCGCCAATGTTGCAGGATGTAGCTGGCATCGGATGCAGCCACCGTCGCAAACATGTCGGGGTCGGCGAGCCCGCCGGAGACGTCGTTGATGATGGCGGCCCCGGCGTCTACCACCGCGCGGGCCGTCGTGGCGCGCATGGTGTCGACCGAGACGGTGATGCCTGCTGCCGCAAGGCGTTCGACGACGGGGAGCACCCGGCGCAGCTCCTCGTCGGGGTCGACGCGTGCCGCACCCGGGCGCGTCGATTCGCCGCCCACGTCGATGATGCTCGCACCCTGGCGAACAAGTTCGTGGGCGTGCTCGCACGCGACGTCCGGATCGGCCCAGCGGCCGCCGTCGGAGAAGGAGTCGGGTGTGACATTGAGCACCCCCATGATGAGCGTCTGCATGGTCATCGCCCCAGGATGAGGCTCATCGCCTCCGCGCGGGTGGCGCTGTCGCGCAGTATTCCGCGCACCGCGCTCGTCACCGTCTTCGAGCCTGGCTTGCGCACGCCTCGCAGCGTCATGCAGGAATGCTCCGCTTCCACCACGACGATCACCCCGCGCGCGTGCAGTTGCTCCACCATGGCCTCAGCGATCTGGGTGGTGAGCCGTTCTTGGACCTGCGGGCGGCGGGCGTAGATGTCAACGAGGCGCGCAATCTTGGACAGGCCCGCTACCCGGCCGCCCTTCTGTGGGATGTACCCAACGTGCGCCACGCCCGTGAACGGCAACAGGTGATGCTCGCAGCAGCTCGCCACCTCGATGTCTTTCACGAGCACGAGTTCCTCGTGGGATACGTCGAACGTGGTGCCGATCACCTCGGCCGGATCTTGGCTGAGGCCTGCGAACAGCTCGGCGTACGAGCGGGCGACGCGCTGCGGGGTGTCGCGCAAACCGTCCCGGTCAGGGTCGTCGCCGATGGCGAGCAGGATCTCGCGCACCGCGGCTGCGATGCGCGGTTGGTCGACGCTCATTCGGGCCTCGGAGGTTGCGGGGGCTGCCACTCAGACGGAGGTCGCCACCCAGGAGTGTCACCCGGAGGGATGCCGCCCGGCTGTGGCGGTGACGGCGGTTCAGCACCCGGTTGGGGTGCCGATGGCGGAGCCCAATCCGGGGGGCCAGCCAGCGGCTTGGGTGCGGAGGCACCGTCGGGATCCGCGGGGGCTTCCGGCGGCGTCACCGGCGGGATCGACGACGGCACGCGGTTGGGCGAGCCAGTCCAGGCGGGGCGCTTGTCGCGTCGGCGCAGCGGCTCGAAAATCTTCGCCACTTCCGCCTTCCCCAGGGTTTCCTTCTCGAAGAGCTGGCGGACGAGTTCGTCCAGCACGTCGCGGTTCTCTTCCAGTACGTCGTAGGCTTCCTGGTGCGCGGCGTGAATGAGCTTGGCCACTTCTTCGTCGACGATGCCGGCCAACTCGTCGGAGTACTCCTTGCTGGAGTCCGTGCCCTTCATGCCCATGAACGGCTCGGAGTCGCCCCCACCAATCTTCACCGCACCGATGCGTTCGCTCATGCCGTACTGGGTGACCATGGCGCGGGCCACCTTCGTCGCCTTCTGGATGTCGTTGCTCGCCCCGGTGGTCGGGTCATGGAACACCATCTCTTCCGCGGCGCGGCCTCCCATCATGTAGGCCATCTGGTCGAGCAGCTCGCCACGCGTCTGCGAGTACTTGTCCTGGTCAGGCAGCACCATCGTGTAACCGAGCGCTCGCCCACGCGGCAGGATCGTCACCTTCTGCACCGGGTCGTTACCCGGCATGGCAGCCGCCACGAGCGCGTGCCCGCCCTCGTGGTAGGCGGTGATGAGCCGCTCGCGATCGTCCATGAGGCGCGTCTTCTTCTGTGGCCCAGCGATCACGCGGTCGATGGCCTCGTCGAGTTCTTTCTGGCCGATCATGTCGTAACCCAAACGGGCGGCCAGGAGCGCACCTTCGTTGAGGACGTTCGCGAGGTCGGCGCCGGAGAACCCAGGCGTGCGCCGCGCAATGGAGGTGAGGTCGACGTTCGACGCGAGCGGCTTCCCCTTCGCATGCACCTTCAGGATGGCCTCGCGCCCAGCCGCGTCGGGAGCCTCGACGGAGATCTGCCGGTCGAAGCGTCCGGGGCGCAGCAGCGCTGGGTCGAGCACGTCGGGACGGTTCGTCGCCGCAATGAGGATGATGCCACCGCGAGAATCGAAGCCGTCCATCTCGACGAGCAGCTGGTTCAGCGTCTGCTCACGCTCGTCGTGGCCGCCGCCCATACCGGCGCCGCGGTGCCGGCCGACGGCGTCGATCTCGTCGATGAAGATGATGGCGGGCGCGTTGTCTTTCGCCTGAGAGAAGAGGTCGCGGACGCGGGATGCACCAACACCGACGAACATCTCGACGAAGTCGGAGCCCGAGATGGAGAAGAATGGCACACCGGCTTCGCCTGCCACGGCGCGGGCGAGCAGCGTTTTACCAGTGCCAGGCGGGCCGTAGAGCAACACGCCCTTGGGGATCTTCGCGCCGAGCTCGGCGAACTTGTCGGGCTTCTCGAGGAATTCCTTGATCTCGACGAGCTCCTCCACCGCCTCGTCGGCGCCGGCCACATCACTGAAGGTGGTCTGCGGAGTGTCCTTGCTCGCGAGTTTGGCCCGCGACTTCCCGAACGCCATGGGGCCGCCCGTGCCGCCTTGGCTCATGGAGCGGTAGATGAAGAACATCACTCCGATGAGCAGCAGGAACGGCAGGAACGAGAACAGGAACGTGGAGAACAGCCCTGGCTTCGGGTTTTCTCCGTTCCAGCGTTCGAGCGTGCCCTTCTCACGGCGGTCGTTGAGGAGCTTCACGATGTCGGCGGCTTGCTGCTCGCCCACCCAGGTGCTCCTCGTGCGCTTGCCGTTCTTGTCGACGATCTGGATCTGCTGTTCACCGTCGACGAGGATCACTTCGCGCAGCTTCTCGTCGCTCTCGAGCACCTTGATCGCCTGGCTCGTGGGCATGTTCTCGAAGCCGGTGAAGGAGCTGAATAGCTGCCACCCGAGCATGAGCACAATGACGATGATGAGGATCCACGCCACCGGGGACTTGAAGAATTTCTGCAAGGGTGCCACCACTCAATGAAGACGAAAAACAGCAAGCCGAAGCCTACCAGCGCGCGCCAAAGATGCATCCTCCGAAACTACGGGGGTCCAACTGCGCTCCTAACCCGATATCCACATTCGTTTGCCAACACCGGCCAAATCGGCCGTTACACCGAAACGAGTGTGGATATCGGGTTAGGTATCGGCGGATCAGCTGTAGATCTCAGGCTTCAGTGTGCCGACGTCGCGCAGGTTGCGGTACTTCTCGGCGAAGTCCAGACCAAAGCCGACGACGAACTCGTTGGGGATATCGAAGCCGACGTATTTCACGGGCACGTCGATCTTCGCCGCGTCGGGCTTGCGGAACATCGTCATGATCTCGATGCTCGCCGGGCCGCGCGAGGCGAGGTAGTTGATGAGGTAGCTGAGCGTGAGGCCGGTGTCGATGATGTCTTCCACCACGATGACGTGCCGGCCTTCGAGATCCTGTGAGAGGTCTTTCAGAATGCGCACGACACCGCTCGACTGGGTGCCCGCACCGTAGGAGGAGACGGCCATCCAGTCCATCTGGACGTGGCTCTTCATGGCGCGCTGCAGGTCTGACATCACCATGACTGCGCCGTTCAGCACTCCGACGAGGAGGATGTCCTTCCCCTCGTAGTCAGCATCGATTTGGGCGGCTATCTCCGCGATGCGCTCAGCGATCTGGTCGGAGGTGTAGAGCACGCGCTCGAGGTCTTCAGCAATATCGGCAGCATCCACGGTTCCTCACCCTACCAACCTGAGCTCGTTCTCGACACGCTGCACCCTGCCTCCCGGAACATCGATGGGGCCCTGCCCGCGCCACGATGTGACGAGCGCGTCGACGGCCAGCACGTGCACCATGGCCGGCTGCGCACCCTGGGCTTCGAGCCACGATTTCAGGAGCCTCCACCTCAACGCGTCGGGGAGCTCGCGGATCTCGTCGACGGGCAGCGTCGGCGTGGTTGGGGTGTCGACGAGCGCGTCGAGGGCGTCCGCGTCGGCCCTAGCCAGCGACGCCGTCCGTGCCAGATTGGGCGCGAGATCCCTCCCGACGACGTCTTCCAGCCCAGCGAGCGCGCGACGAACACGCACCCGCATGAAGGAGGGGTCGGCGTTCATCGGGTCATGCCACGGAGTGACGCCCCACTCGGTGCAGGCCTGCTCCGTCGTGGCGCGGCGGATGCCGAGCAGCGGGCGCAGGAACAGGCCGCGTCGGGCCGGCATTCCGGCGACGGCGCGTGTCCCGGATCCGCGCACGAGGCCTAGAAACACCTGTTCGGCCTGGTCATCGAGGGTGTGCCCGAGCAGCACTGGGCGCCCGAACGCTTCCAGCGCCGCGTAGCGGGCGTCGCGGGCGGCGGCTTCGAGTCCGTCAGCGCCGGGATCGACGGTGACCCGCACCGTGCGCGCTTCGACGGCGTGGTGGGCCAGTTGCTCCTCCACCTGGCGGGCGACCTCGTCGGAACCTGGTTGCAGCTGGTGGTCCACGACGACCGCGAGGGGCGCTCCCCCGCCGCGTCGCGCCGCCCACGCGGCGCCCAGCGCAAGCGCCAGGGAGTCGGCACCCCCGGAGCACGCCACGACGACGTCACCACCTGGCCACGCCGAGGCGACGGCGCGCGCCACCTCCAGCGACGCCGGGCCGAGTTCACGCCTAGCCATGCACCCTCCGAACCCACAGCGCAGGGTTTGCGATCTCCTCGCGTGTAGGCAAGTGCTCGGGCGCGTCGAAGGCGGCGTCGAGCGGGTTCAGTGCGTCCGGGCCGGCGTCGGCGTGCATCTGCTGCACCTTGAGACAAAACATGCGCCCCTGCGCGTACTGGGTGCCTTTGTCGAACAGCCCTCCGCCGCGTTGGGGACGCGCGCGCTCCAAGACTCGACGCATATGCCGCACCCGACGGATGCGCCCGGTGCGGTCGGAGACGTAGTCAGCGTGCCCTTCGAGGAACGTCATGGTGGCAATGATGCGGTCGATCGACGCCCTGCTGCCCGCGTCGGCGACGAGCTCGCCGAGGTAGCCGACGAGCCACGGCGCGCGGTCGAATTGGAGCGCGTGGGCCTGTTCGTGCGCGGCCACCCACAGTAGGAAGGAGCGCTCGTCGAAGCCGTTTCGGTGCTGCATGCGCCACAGGTTCGGGGCGACGAGATAGAGGGTGCGGCTACCGGAGAAGGCGTCGTACTGGCCGAGCATCCACCGCGATCCGACGCCCAGCCCGACGCCCACTCCCGCACCCAGTACCCGGGCGATGAGGGCGCGCCAGGGTGTCGGGGCACGACGAGGCCTGCCCAGCGAATCGATGGCTGCCTGGGCGACGCTGGTGGCGGCGGCGACCCAACCGTCGCGATCCACGACGCGGATGTTGGAAGCGCCGCGGGCGGGCACCTGCATCGCCGTCGCCGCCAGCTCCGCGGCCTGGCGCGCATGTCGTCGTATGCTCGCGACGTAGCGGTGCGCCTCCGGGCGCGAGACGGCGGGCAGGTCGCCTCGGCCCAGCTTGGCGACCGCGTGGGCGGTTGCCCAGTGCAGTTCTGGTGCGGCGTCCATCAGCAACCGCATCCTGTGACGGCGCCGACTACTTGGTCTTCCAGCACCTTCGCCGCCCACCCGTCGACCTGCCCGTTGAGCACGATGGCGAACACGACGAGCGACCCGTCGGCGGTCGTGGTGTAGCCGCTGAGCGAGGAGACGAAGCTCAGCGTGCCGGTTTTCGCGCGGGCGACGCCGCGCGCGGGGGCGCTGATGTCGTCGGTGAAGCGCTCGCGCAGCGTCCCGGTGACCCCCGCGACAGGGAGGCCATCCATGACGGCGGTGAGGCGGGCGTCGGTGATGATGTGGTGGTTGGCGCGGGCAAGCATCGCCGCCGATACCTTGTTGCTGCGCGAGAGCCCCGACGCGTCGTCGAGGTGGGCGCTTTCTTCCCAGATGCCGAGCTTGGTGAGTTGTTGCTTGATGGCGACGGTGGCGCCGGCGAACGTGGCCGGGTGGCCCGTCTTCTTGGCCAGCTGGAAGCCGAGCGCTTCGGTGAATGAGTTGTTGGAGCGCAGCATCGCCTGCTGCGCGAGCGCGTGCACGGGCAACGATTCGACGCTGGCGATCTCCGCTCCCGTGCCTTTGGCGACGGCGGGTGCGCCGTTCACTTGGACGCCTTCTTCACCGAGTTGGCGAGCAAAGATGGCGGCGGCTGCGGCAGCAGGATCAGCTTGACGTGCCCCGTCAACCTTCCCCTCGTCGGCCCACAAAGCGCTGATGGGGGTTACCTGGTCGCGGTATTTCGCGGGCCATGTTGGTGCCCAGCCAGAATCTGGAAAGTAGGACGCGTCGTAGCCCAATGTGACGCTGGTGGTGCCCGCCGCGCGCAGCGCCTTCGCGGTCTGCTGGGCCAGGATGCGCAGCGACGCCGGCTGCGGGTACGTGCCTGGCTGCGCGGGTTCGCTCGTCAGGAGTGGGTCGCCTCCGCCCACCAGCACGATGGTGCCCGGCCGAGGTTGGGTAACGGTGGTGGCGAAAGTCTCGTCGCCGTTGAAGGCGTTCAGCACCGACGTGATGGTCAGCGTTTTAGTGTTCGATGCGGGGATCAGCATCCGGTGGGCGTCGCGTGAGGCGATCGCCTGCCCGGACACCCCGTCGAGCAGCTCCCACGAGATCGTGGCGGGTTTCCCGTCGGGTGTTGTGAGCTTGGATGTGTCGAGCTGCGCGAGACGCTGGGCGAGTTGCTGTTTCGACGGCGCTGGGCTCGGCGTCGCGACGGCTGCGGGTGGTTGGAGGTCACCGACGCTGGGCGGTGTCGGTGGAGCCGATGGAGCCTCGAACACCGAGGGGTGCACCGTCGAGGATGCCGCGGGGCGGTCGAGGCCGACGGCGGTGGCGATGCGGCCTCGCATGGCGAGCGCGGTGAGCGTGAGGCTCAACACCAGTACGAGCACGATACCGACGGCGACCCACTGCGCTGTCCGAGACTTCGGCACTCCCACCTCCGACAGGGTATTGTGACCTGCAAACAACACCGATCATCTTAGGAGCCCCGGTCGTGAGCCAAGACATTCACGCATCTCTCGAACCCATCGAGCCCGGCGATCAGGTTCTGTTCGACGTGACGGTGGAGATCCCCAAGGGCACCAAACACAAGTACGAGATGGACCACAACACTGGTCGAATCCGTCTCGACCGCACCTTGTTCACCTCCACCCAGTACCCGTACGACTACGGTTTCGTGGAGGGCACCCTGGGTGAAGACGGCGACCCGCTTGATGCGATGGTGGTGGGCGGCGACCCGACGTTCCCCGGCTGCCTTATTGAGTGCCGCGCCATCGCGATGTTCCGCATGACCGACGAGATGGGTGGCGACGACAAGGTGCTGTGCGTGCCGACGGCAGACACGCGCCGCAAGCACCTCGTCGACCTCGATTCCGTGCCCGAGTACATGCTGCTCGAGATTGAGCACTTCTTCTCCGTCTACAAAGATTTGGAGCCCGGCAAATCCGTCGAAGGCGCCACCTGGACGGGCCGCAAGGAAGCGGAGCAGGAAGTCATCAAGTCGACCGAGCGCGCCAAGGGCACACCCTTCGAGCATCACCACGTGAACCTCGCCTGACGTCGTCCCCGGGGTTTCGATACGCCACTTCGTGGCTACTCAACCACCGGGCAGGGCGCAGTCGACCGACCCGACCGTCGGACCCCGGCCCACCCGACCGTCGAGTAGGCCCGAAGGGCCGATGGTCTTATGGTTTGTCAAGCCATGTTTGGAGGTCGTGTTTGAGGGTTGGGTAGAGGTTTCTGCAGATGTGGCGTTTGAGTGCGCGGATGGCTTCTGGCTTGG
>JAEZVO010000014.1 GCA_023443125.1 Actinomycetes bacterium | reverse complement strand
CCCGCCGACGATGCAACGTCATCTACGCCATGCTCCGAGACGGCACCCCCTACCAACCACCAACACCCTCGCCCAACCCCAAACCCGTCACCCTCGCAGCTTGACAAACAACATAGGGACACCCCCCGACCTCAGGACTGCTGCTTCTTGGCTTCCTGGAGCAGCGCGTCGATGTCGAGCTCCTTGATCTGCTCGATCAGGGAGTCGAGCTGCTTGCCACTCAGCAGGCCGGACTGGCGGAACACCAGCTGGCCCCTGCGGAAACCCATGACCGTGGGGATGGACTGGATTTCGAGCGCGGCGGCGATGTCGCGGGCATCCTCGGTGTCGACCTTGGCGAAGACGACGTCAGTGTGACGCTCGGAGGCTTCCTCATAAATCGGAGCGAACCGCTTGCACGGGCCACACCAATCGGCCCAGAAGTCGACGAGCACCACCTCGTTGCCCTCGACGGTGGACGCGAAGTTCTCGGTGGTCAGTGCCGTGGTGGCCATACGTAGTCCTTCCCTACTTGGTTACTCTTCATATCAACGTGCAGCGAGCCCATTTCATTCCCTATTGGCACCTAATTGAGCGCGAGGATGCGTCGAAATGGCAGCGGCACCCGGATTTCCTCACGCCGCGCTCGGTCGGCAAGATGCTCGACTGCCGCATGCGCGCGTGCCACATCGTCGGTAGCGCGCAGCCCCGCCAGGAGCAGTTCGGCGTCGCTACGGTTGCGCACCGTGAAATAGAACTTGGCTCGCGCGTCCTCCGCCTTCTGCAGACCGGCGTACCGCAGCAGGCGCACGGCGCGGAATTCGGTCTGCCCCGGCACATGCGGAAAACGCCGCAGAATACGCACCAGCGACGACATCTCCTTCGCGTCGTCGAAGTTTAGGGGGCGCATCGACGGTGTCAGCGCGGCGAACATGCCTCCCGGGCGCAGCACCCTAGCGACTTCCGAGAGCATCAGGATCCGGTTCTCGTTGACCGCGAGTCCCATGTCGCTCACCACGGCGTCGAAGGTCGCCGGCCCAAACGGCAGATAGTTCACATCGCCTTGCACGAGCTCGCGCCTGTCTCGTCGCTGGGCAACCTCGATGGCGCTTGCGGACCAGTCGACGCCCACCACCAGCCGCCCATCTCGGGCCACCTCTTCCACCATCGCGCCAGATCCACACGCGAGCACCAGCACCCGCTTAGCGGTGACGGATACCGCGCGCCCCAACCATTGATACGGGGTGTGTTCGCCGCCGAAGCTGCGCGCGAGTACCTCTTCGAAGGCGCCCGGGCGACGATTCAGCAGCCAGTGCAGCGTGTGATCATTCACGTCACAGCACCGCGACAAACAGCAGTTCGGCATCCACGGGCGAGATCTCGAGCTCATGTTCACCCACCCGGACGCCCAGGCCGTCGGCACCACGCTCCAACTCCGCGCCCGGCAGCACGCCCGCTTCGAGGAGCACCGCGAACGATTCGCGGCTGGCTTGCAGATGTTCACTCAGCCGAACGACGCGCAAGCGCGAAGCGCCTTGTCGTGCTGCCTCGGCAAGAGTCAGCACGTCGCCTTCAGGAGCCCCAGAAACGGTGACACCCAGCTCGTCGAGCGCCGGAATGGGGTTGCCGAACGGGGAACGCACAGGATCGTCGATGATGTTCACCAGACGCTGCTCGACGTCGAGCGAGATCACGTGCTCCCAGCGGCAGGCCTCGTCGTGTACCTTCTGCAGGTCCAGCCCGATCACGTCGGTGAGCAGGCGTTCCGCGAGCCGGTGCTTGCGCATGACGCTTCTCGCCAGGGCGCTGCCCTCGTCGGTTAGTTTGATCGTGCGGTCGGGCTGCACGACGAGTAATCCGTCGCGTTCCATGCGGGCGACGGTCTGTGACACCGTCGGCCCGGATTGATGCAGCCGCTCTGCAATGCGGGCGCGCAGAGGCGAGACGCCCTCCTCGAGGAGTTCGTACACCGTCCTCAGGTACATCTCGGTGGTGTCAATCAGGTCGCTCATCGATAGTCATCATAGACTTTCTGAGTGCCCTCATGGACGGGTTTCAGAGCACTCGTTCTCCCCGGTGCCACACCTGATGAAGAATGCCGTCGTCGTCGACGAGGCACACATCGGCACGTTTCCCAACGGCGAGCTCGCCCACATCCTCTAGCCCATGGAATCTCGCCGGGGTCGTTGCCGCCATGGCCGCAACGTCGGGAATAGCAAGGCCGACGGTGCCCACGCAGAACTGGAACGCGTCGGCCATGGTGAGTGTGCTGCCAGCGATGGCGCCCTCCGAACCGTCGTCGGTAGTCAGCCGGGCAACACCGTCGCGCACTTCAACGTCCAAGTTGCCGAGCAGGTAGCGCCCGTCGTCGGCGCCGGTGGCGCTCATGGCGTCGGTGACAAGCCCGATGCGGTGCGCGCCGGCTGCGTCATAGGCCATGCGGATGACGTCGGGGTGGAGATGCACACCGTCGCAGATGAGTTCGACGAGGACGCGTTCGTCGTGCAGGAGTGCGGGTACCGGCCCCGGTTCGCGGTGGTGGATGCCGTTCATAGCGTTGAACAGGTGTGTGGCAACGGTGGCGCCCGCCGCGATGGAAGCGTTGCAGAAGTCGGCATCGGCGTTCGAGTGCCCGAATGCGACGGCGACGCCCGCCTCGACGAACTGCTGGATCGCCTGCATCGCGCCCTCGCGTTCGGGGGCCATGGTGATCATGCGCAGCGCAGGCCCACCGGCTTCGATGAGGCGCTGAACGCTGGCGGGGTCCGGGTCGAGCAGCAGGTGTTCGGCGTGAGCGCCCTTCTTTTCGGGCGCGAGGAACGGGCCCTCGAGGTGGATGCCGTCGATGACGCCCTCCTCCGTGAGCTGTCGCAGCACTTCCTCCTGCGCCACCAGATCGTCGACGGAGAGCGTCACGGTGCTGGCGAACAGCGTGGTGGTGCCTTTCGAGAGGTGGAAGGCGCGGGCGCGACGGTTGGCGTCGAGGTCGGGAGTGCCGAAGCTCACCTGCACGGCGCCGTGGCAGTGGGTGTCGACGAAGCCAGGGACGGCCCACAGCGGCATCGCGTCGGGGGCGTCGTCGGAGATGTCGACGATGCGGTCACCGTCGATGGTGATCCGCGCGTCGGCGACGACACCCTGCGCGGTTACGGCCTTCTGCACCACAAAACTCTGCATTGCTCCATTCAAACAGGCCGCCCGGTTGTTGAGCACCAATTGCAACGAAATGAGCAAGTGGGATGATGGGGGCATGCACATTCCCCACCACCTCCTTCCGCACGATGGCAGATTCGGCTCTGGGCCGGCGAAGATTCGTGACGAGGCCCTGGCTTACCTGGCTTCCCGCAACGACCTGCTGGGCACCTCGCACCGCCGGCCCCCGGTGAGGGAGCTCGTCGGCGATGTGCAGGCCATGTTGGCCGAGCTGTACGCCATGCCAGATGGCTATCAGGTGGTGCTCGGCAACGGTGGGGCGACGGCGTTTTGGGACATTGCGGCGTGTTCGCTCATCGAGCGGCGCTCCTCGCACGCGGTGTTTGGGGAGTTCAGCCGGAAGTTCGCGCAAGAGACCGCCAATGCGCCGTTCTTAGACAAGCCCGACGTGGTCGAGGCCCCCGCGGGTTCGATCGTGCTGCCCGAACTCACCGGGGCCGACGTGATGGCGTGGCCGCACAATGAAACTTCCACCGGCGCGATGGCTCCGGTGCGGCGACTCGGCGATGGCTTGATGCTCGTCGACGGCACCTCGGCCGCCGGTGGGGTGAACGTCGACCTCACCCAGACCGACGCCTACTACTTCTCTACCCAAAAGAGCTTCTCCGGCGACGGCGGCATGTGGCTCGCGTTCCTCTCCCCCGCTGCGCTCGAACGCGCCGAAGCCATTGCGCAAACTGGCCGCTGGCTACCAGGAATACTCAATCTGCGCGCCGCGGCCAAACAATCCAGCAAACAGCAGACGGTGAATACGCCATCGGTGGCAACGTTGCTGCTGCTGCAGGCGCAGCTGCGCTGGATGCTGGAACTCGGCGGCATGGAAGCCATCGACGCGCGCTGCCGACGCAACACCTCCATCGTGTACGACTGGGCTGAACAGCACAGCTTCGCTCGACCCTTCGTCGAGAACGCCGACGAGCGCTCCACCGTCGTCGCCACCATCGAATTCGACGAGAGCATCGACTCCGCCTTCTTGATTTCGCAGCTGCGCGACAACGGCATCGTCGACGTGGACCCGTACCGCGGAGTGGGGCGCAACCAGCTCCGCATCGCGGGCTTCCCCTCGATCGACACTGAGGACGTCGAGGCTCTCGTGAACTGCCTCAACTTCCTGATCGAGCGTATGTAACGCACGCTGTTCACGTCGCCTCGAGGGTGCCAATGACACAACAATCGGCTCGAAGGACCTTACGTCCTTCGAGCCGATTGTTGTGGTGTGTCAGCGCTGAGCCTTACCAGCCCGTCGACGGCAGGCCGGGCAGCTGCTTCGCAGGAGGCTGCTCGCCGGGCGTCGGGCGGGAGTCCGGTTCCTGGTCCGGCTGCGGCTTCGGATCCGGCTGCGGGTCCGGGTCCGGCTTCGCGTCAGAGTCCTCGTCCGGCTCCGACTCCGGGGCAGGATCGTCGGCCAACTTGATGCCAACGATCACCGGGTCGTGGTCGGAAGAACGGAACTCGTCGGCCGCGTACAGCTGCTGTTCCGCCTTCTGCTTGAACTTCATCGTGTAATCGATGAGCGGCAGTTCGTCGGAGTTGATGTGCCACTCGGCCGCGCCAACAACCTTCTCCGTCAAAGCAGCGTTAGACATCGCGTAGTCGAGGTAGCCGAGCTGACCGTTGAAGACGTACGAGTACGCCTTCTCACCCTGGAACTTCTTGGCGAGATCGGTGAAGCCAGCCTTCTCGAAGGCCTGGATCGGATCCTCGTGGTCGTAGCTGTTGAGGTCGCCAATCACGAGGATGTGTTCGGACTTCTCCACGCCAATCTTGTCGCCAGTGAGCCATTCGCTCAGCGCTTTGGCGGCCTCGGTGCGGGTCTCCTGGCAGTTACCGACGAGCGGCTGCAGAGTGGCTTCCGACGGGTCGCCGCAGGCCGATCCCTTCGACTTCAGGTGGTTCACCGCGACGGTGACCGTCTTGCCGCTCGTCTTCTCCTTGAAAGTCTGCGCGAGCGCAGGGCGGTTCTTCGTGTCGATGAAGCGCGGGTCGTCGGCGCTGGTGAGCGTGTCGAACTTGCCGACGGGCTCCACCTTGTCCGGCTGGTAGATGAACGCGGTGGTGATGGCGTCGGTACCGATCTTGCCGGTCTTCAGCGCGGCCCACTTGCCCGACTCGTTCGCGGCATTGAGGGCTTCCACCAGCGTCTCGACGGCGGTGCCGTTGTTTTCGATCTCGTTCAAGCCAATGACACCTGCGTCGAGCTTGTTCAGTGCTGCGACGATCTTGTCCTGCTGGCGCTTGAGTTCCTCCGCAGTGGCCGCGCCGCGTGCGTTCTTGTCCTGCGAGCTCAGCGTCGTGAAGTAGTTCAGCACGTTCGCGCTTGCCACCTGCAGGTCGCCACCCACCTGGGGCACGTCGGGGCGCTTGTTGACGTTATCGATCGTGCCCGCCTGCGTGGGCTGCAGCGCCCAGTTGTCGAAGCGGTAGTCGAGGAGGCCCGCGACGCCCTTGATCTGGTCGCCCGCACGGAACAGGTTGTCCATGGTGAGCGGCTCGAGCGTGGCGGGATGGATCGCGGGCGTGGGGTTCTGGTTGCTGCGGCCATCGTCGATGAGCACACGGTTCGCCATGTTGTCGTCGAGAATCTTGGCTGCCTCGTCGCTCGACGCGTGCGCCAATGCGGTGGGCTGGAACTGGCGCTCCGGGCCGACCGCAATCTGGCCGTACCGCCCGAACTGGTAGAGCTCGAGGATGGTGAGCGGCTTCGCGAACGTCACGAGCATGCCTTCGTACTTCTCGAACTCAGTGTTGGGGAAGTCGATCACGGTCGGCTCAGGCAGCTCAGCAGTGCCGCACTTGGCGCCCTTCGTCACCTTGATCTGCGTCATTGAGTAGTGCTCGCCCGCGGTGCCGGTGACGGCAACCTTGTCTCCGACGCTGACATCGCCCACGCTCTTCTTCTCGTCGAACACGAAGATGCCGTCGGAGGTGGCGTCGGTGTCGTCTCCTTCGTCTTGGAGGTAGAAGCCGTTGAAGCCGCCCTCCTGGAAGTCGCCCACGACGGTGCCACGGATCGTCACTTCCTTGCCGTTCATGGGAGTCTTGTCGCCCTCACCCTGCACGGCACCGATCTTGGTGACATCTGCTGTGCAGAGATCCGATGGCTCCGGCTCCGGGTCGGGATCTGGTTCCGGGTCGGGATCCGGTTCTGGCTCAGGGTCCGGCGGAGTCGAGGTGCCGTCCATGGTGTGCGAGCCAAGGCCATCGAAGGTGTCCTTGGGCTGCTTCTCCCATTCCAGCGCCACGTCGAACGCATCGTTGGGGTTCGTATCGCCGGCGGTGACGCTCGGCTTACGCACCAGCGTGACGTCGACGCCCCACTTGTCCCTGCTTCCGATCTGCCCAATCGAATCGACGACCGCGTCGCCCTTCTTGAGCACGAGGATGTCGTCGCCGTTGAAGTTGGTGATGGCACCCGGCGTCTGGCCCTTGCTCTTCAGCTCGGCCCCAGCCTGAGCGTTCACAATGACGTAGGTGGTACCGGGCGCAAGCTCTCCTTGCAGCGTCATGGTGTTGCTCGGCGAGGTCTTGCCATTGGTGTACAGCTCGATGCTGTACTGGCTGAGATCGACGGCCGACTCGGTGCCGTTGTAGATCTCAACCGCCTTGTTACTCCTCGATCCCTCGACATATTCGCTGATGATGAGGTCGGCTGCTGCGGCATTCGCGCTCGTCGGAAGCAGCCATGAAGCTGCCATGACGCTCGTAGCAAGCAGTCCGGCCAAGGTCTTTCGTCCTGGACGCACGTTGTCTATCCTTCGCTAGCAATAGTCGTTGCTGACAGCCCACGGGTACGGGCTTGTAAGCAAAGTATTGCCTGCAGGTGTCATCTCGAATGGCAAAAGATGAACACCAGGTAACGTCAGCCGCGATCACGAGCGGGCGAAGAAGGTGACAAGGCCCGCAGCAACTCCAACGATGCCCGCCAGGATGAGCGCCACCATCGTGATGGTGCTGCGAGGCTTAGCCTCCTCGACCGCCTGTTCCTGCTCCTGCGTTGCGCTCGAGCTTGGGCTCGGGCTCGGCTCCGACGATGGTGCGGCCGACGAGCTCTCGCTCGGCGAGAGAGTTTCCGACGGGGAAGGCTCGGCGCTCGGCGTCGTGGTGATGTTGCTCGTGGGCACCGCAGCCTCACGAATCACGCCGGTGCTGCCGAGCAGTAGGGTGCCATCGTCCAGGGCAGCGACGGATTCGGCGCCGATCTGCGTCGCGTATGTCTCTACGGCCTTCGTCTCCCAGGTGAACGCGTCAATCACGTGCACGCCGTCGGCGGCACGCAGCACCATCGTGCCCCCGTCGGGAAGGAATACGCCATCGGTGACGCCGTCGGGGGCATCCGTTACGCGCTCCAGCTGGTTGTGGCCCTGGCGGCTCGGCTTAGCGGGCGCGCGGTAGATGCCGGGATTGTCGCCGGTTGACGCGAAGTAGATGCGCCCCTTGCCGGAGACCATCATCGCCTGGATATCGATGCTGTCCGGATACTCGAACACGAACGAGCGGTACTTCTTGGCCCCCGCCCGGAGGTTCGAGAAGCGGTAGACCGTAAACGTGGAGCGATTACCGTCGGAGTTGCCCGTATCGCCAACGTACATGACGCCGTCGCGAATTGCCAATGCCTGTACCGAGGTGAGGTCGTCGCCCTGCCAGCTCATTTCAGAGTGTTCACCGTCGGCGCCCACCCCGACGAGCACGCCGTCGTCGGCTCGATCTCCTGCGAGCCAGAGGGTTTCTCCGTTAGCGTCCCACGCCATGCCGACGGCCTCGCCCACCTGGTTCTCGGGGACGTCGATGTCCGCGGCAGCGGGAAGCGCGACCGTGACAGTGGCCACCGCAGCCGTGGCGATGAGACAGTTCAAACGACGTTGCATTGCGAGAACAGCCTACAACGAAGTAGCCAGGGCGCCGACCACAACCACGGCAATCACGATCACGAGCACAATCGTGACAATTCTCTGCTGGGCGCGGTTATTCATCGACGGCAGTCTACGTGCATGTCGCGCCGTCGGCATGGCGGCGCAGCGCACGACTTGGCCGAGGTAGCCCGCGAACCACCCAAGGCTCATTCCCACATTCCTGTGGCCAACCCCCTTGGCAACAATGGGCAAATTGACGAGAATATTCGTCTATGAGTGTTTAATAACAGGGCTTGAGGCCTCGCGCCTCCTCACCACATAGAGAGGGGTAGTCAGTGCAGACGAAACTCACACGCCGTGCCCTTGCTCGAGGCGCTGCGGGCGGGCTGTTGTTGGCCGGGCTTGCGGGCTGCAGCAAGGGCATCTCCCGAGGCGCCGGCGGCCAGCAAATTTTCCGCCTGGCGCTCAACCAGGCGGAAGACCATCCAAGCTTCATCGCGCTCGACGATTTCGCGAAACGGCTCGAGAAGAGCAGCGATGGTCGAATGACGATCGATATCTACGCCAATGAGACGCTCGGCGCTCAAGCTGAGGCGCTGCAACTCGTCTCAGACGACATCATTGGCCTGGCGATCGTGTCCGGAACACAGCTGGAGAACCTCAACGACGACTTCCTCGCCTACAACATGCCGGGAGTGTTCAAAGACGTCGATCACCAGATGAAGGTGATCAACGATCCGAAACTCTCCGGAGAGCTATTCACGTCGTTGGAGCGCAGCAGCAACTTCACTGTGCTGGGAGGGTTCACGCAAGGTTCCCGCCACATTTACGCCGACAAGCCCGTGACGAGCCCGTCGGACTTAGCCGGGCTGAAAATTCGCGTCCAGGAGTCAGCGCTTCACCTCGCGATGATCAGGGCCATGGGCGGGTCCGCTACCCCAATGGCGTACGGCGAGGTGTACACCGCGTTACAGTCCGGCGTCCTGAACGGCGCAGAAAACAATGAGGTGTCATATTTCACGCAGAAGCACTACGAGGTAGCCAAACACTACTCGTACACCAACCATCTCGTCGGCCTCGACTACCTCATCGTGAACACTTCCATGCTGAATGAGCTGACCGATACCGACCGCTCCTTGTTCATGCAAGAGTGGCAAACAACCTGGCAGTACCACACCGAGTTGTGGGGACAGAAAACCGACGAGGCCACCGCGGAAACGAAGCAGCGAGGCGCCCAGTATCACGAGGTGGATGCCGAGGCGTTCGCGCGAGCCCTCGAACCACTCCAGGATGAGTTCCTGAAAACTCCGAGGCAGCGAGAACTCTTCGAGCAGTCTGTCACAGTAGCAGAAGGGGGCAACCAATGATCCGTGTGAAGAAGGGTCTCGATGCTGTCCTGAGGTGGGCCTCTGTTGTGCTATTCGCGGCGCTCGTGCTCATGGTCGTATGGCAGGTTGTCACTCGCCTCATGGGCTCCCCTAGCTCGTGGGCTGAAGAGGGAGCACGCTTCACGTTCGTATGGCTTGGATTCATGGCGAGCGCGTTGGTGTTCTCAGAAAAAGGGCACATCGCCGTCGACTTCCTCGTGCGACGCCAACGCGAAGCCGGGCAGAAACGCACGGCAGTACTTGCCCAAGTAGCAGTCATGGCGTTCGCAATACTGGTACTGATCTGGGGCGGAGTGCGAGCATCCATCCGCGCATGGGGGCAGGGGCTCTCGTCGCTGCCGGGCACCATGGGAATGATGTACACGGTGATGCCCTTCACTGGGATGCTCATCGTGTTCTACGCCTGCTATCAAACCATCGAAATCGTGCGCGGGGAAGAGCCTCCCTACCAACTCGACGAGGCGGAGCAGAAAGCCCTAGCACAGATCGAAGAGGCCGAGGCCGAGCAGGCATCCGTCGAGGAAGAGGAGCACTGACATGGACCCCGTAACGCTTGCATCGCTCGTGCTCGTTTTCGGCATTCTCGCCTGCATCGCGCTCGGCTTTCCGGTGGCGATCTCCATCGGCCTACCCTCACTCGCTGCCGCAGTGGTGTTCATCGGTTGGGACTCAGCAGTATTCCTCACTGCGCAACGCATGTTCACCGGTATCAACAGCTTCCCTCTCCTCGCTATTCCGTTGTTTGTCCTTGCAGGCGTATTAATGAACTCTGGCGGTATCGCCAATCGCCTCATCGACGCGGCGAAGGTGCTCGTCGGAAAGATGCCCTCGTCAATGGCTGCAACCAACGTGGTAGCCAACGGGCTCTTCGGCGCAGTATCCGGAGCGGCAGTGGCTGCCGCTGCTGCCGTCGGCACCGTCACGCAGCCGAGAATGCGGCAAGAAGGGTACAACCGCGCCTATGCGGCGGCAGTCAACGTGGCGTCTGCACCCGCCGGCATGCTCATTCCCCCGTCGAATACATTTATCGTGTATTCCCTCGTGAGCTCGACGTCGGTGGCAGCCCTATTCATGGCTGGCATCGGCCCTGGCCTCGTATGGGTGCTGGCTTGCCTCGTGGTGGTGTTCGCATTGCACCGGCGCTACGGAGCACCCACCAGTGACGAGCAGCTCACCTTCAAGATTGCGCTGGTAACCATCTGGAAGGCTGTCCCGTCGCTACTCATGATCGTCATCGTCGTGGGCGGCATCCTCGCAGGATGGTTCACCCCGACGGAGTCCGCCGGCATCGCGGTCGTGTACTGCCTGGTGCTGGGCTTCGCCTACCGACAGCTCGAAGTTCGAAAGCTACCCAGTGTGCTCATCGAGGCAGCACAAACGACGGCCATCATCACACTCCTCATTGGTGTGGCGTCCGCGCTGTCGTTCATGATGACCTTCGCCCGAATCCCTGAAGTGGTTTCGGACGGCCTGCTCGGCCTCACCGACAACCCGCAGATCATCCTCGTCATCATGATGCTCATCCTGCTCGTCGTGGGTACGTTCATGGACCCGACGCCGGCGATCTTGATCTTTACTCCGATCTTCCTGCCGATCGTCACCGAGATGGGTATCGACCCCGTGCACTTCGGTGCCATCATCGTGTACAACCTCTCGGTCGGCGTCATTACCCCGCCGGTAGGCAACGTGCTCTTCATCGGCGCCAGGGTGGCCGGTATGCGCATCGAACCCCTCGTTGGCAAGCTCCTGTGGTTCCTCCTCGCCATTGTCGTCGGCCTGCTCATCGTCGTGTTCGTACCAGCCCTCAGCCTCTGGCTGCCGGGCTCGCTGGGGCTGCTCTAAGCCCCCGTTGCGCTCCGGTTTCCTTATCGATTGTCGATGGAGGCCGGAGCGCGACGAGGGGTTGCATTGCATCATGGATGGAGGGGGGGGATAATCGAGCAGTACTCAAATCCGGAGTTGTCGGCTCGAGTACCCAATCAGAGTTCAGTGAGGAACCCGCCATGCAACGTGCGCCTCTCATAGTTTGCGCAGCAACCTCGCTGCTGTTTGTCACGGCCTGCGCCCCGGCGACGCCGGTAGTTGACTCCAAGCTCAGCCCCGTGGACGGTGTGTCGATGGACGTCTACCTCTTCGACGACGGCCCCCAGGCCACCCGACACCACATCACCAACCGCACCGACGTCGGCAAGATCGTCAGCTACCTCACCCGCTCGAAGGGGAAGCAGGTATCCGAACCCGACGAGCATGCACACTACGAATCGTTCGTCATCACTCTGACCAACGGCAGCACCGTCGAAGCGCTCCACGCATATCACAACCCGAAGATCAACTGGATATGGACTGAGGCCAGCGGCTGGGTGGATGTGCACTACGGCGGCCAACTCGTCGGACCTGGTACGTTCGTGCCATTGGAAGACACCGGGGACACCGTCGATGTCAGCCAAGTGCCCCTGTCAGAACACCGGAGGGCATCATGAGCCGCAAACAGTGGACGGTGCTCGCCATTGTCGTGGTGGTAGTGAGCGTTGTCATCGGGGCTGGCGTCGTGGTGTGGCGGCAGCTCATGCCGCGCGAATACAAGACAGCCATCTCCATGTGCCCGGCAGGTGCGACGACCGCCGACCTGGTGATCTACCATCGCTCGGCGCTCGACGGGCACGCAGAGCAAGTCACCAGAAAACAGGTTGATTGCAGCCCAGGGCTGGAGACTACGGTGGACCGCGGCACCCACCCACGTGAGCCTGTAGACCAGCTCCCGCTGACTATTATCGTCGCCCAAGCTGGCGGTAGAGAGCAGACCACGTGGCTCTACCAGCTACCCGAAGCCGCCGGGTTTTTCGTGCAGCAGAAGGGCGTAGCTGGCTCCCGCGAAGACCGCACCTGGGACATCCCCCTCGACGATCAACCAACGACGGTGGATCCAGCCAGCCTGCCAACCGCACCCCAGTAACCAAACGACCCCGCCCGCAATAAGGAATGCTGGAACCCACCGTGTTTGGTGGGTTCCAGCATTCCTTATTGACGTCCCCCGTGGTGGCGCATGCAGCACAGGGAACGGAGGGTCACTCGATCACGAGCACCAAGTCGCCGCCCGAGAGCGGCGTCGTGCCGTTGATGGCGATGCGCTGCACCGTGCCGGCGATGGGAGCGTTGATGCTCGCCTCCATCTTCATGGCCTCGATCGTCGCGACGGGGTGCCCGGCCTCGACGTGGTCCCCCACCGCGACGCTCACCGTCACCGCACCCGAGAACGGGACGGCGACGTGTCCGGCGACGTTCGGATCAGCTTTCTCCGCTGCTGGCACCTCGGACTCGACGGACTCGTCGCGCACCCGGATCGGACGCAGCTGTCCATTCATCGTCGCCATGACCTGACGCTTCGCGCGCTTGTCGGGGGCGCTGATGGATTCGAGTCCCATGAGGAGCTCTACGCCCTTGCCGAGCGGCACAACGTACTCCCCGTCGGGTTCCATGCCGTACAGGAACGGAATCGTCGGGATGACGGAAACGTCGCCGAAGTCGCCCCTGAGCTGGTCAAATTCCTTCGCCGGACCGGGGAAGAGTAGACGGTTCAACGTCTCCTGCCGCTCGCGTCCAGGCGCATCCAAGCGCGGTAGATCGTCGGCGGGCACCTCGGTGATACGCACCGGCTGCTTCCTGCCCTCGAGCGCCTTCGTGCGGAACGGCTCCGGCCAACCACCCGCCGGCGTGCCGAGCTCGCCGTTCAGGAAGCCGATCACGGAATCGGGGATGTCGAAGCGCTGCGGGTCAGCCTCGAACTCGTCGGGGTCGGCGCCGACGGCAACCAGGTGCAGTGCGAGGTCGCCCACCACCTTCGACGACGGCGTCACCTTCGTCGGGCGGCCCAGGATGCGGCTGGCTGCGGTGTACATGTCTTCGACGGCCTCGAAGCGGTCGCCGAGCCCGAGCGCGATGGCCTGCTGGCGCAGGTTGGAGAGCTGCCCGCCGGGAATCTCGTGGTCGTAGACGCGCCCCGTCGGCGCGGGCAAGCCCGACTCAAACGGCTGGTAGAGCTTCCGCACGGCCTCCCAGTACGGTTCGAGGTCGAGCGCCGCCTGGGGGTCGAGGTCGGGCGCGCGATCGGTGCCATCCAGGGCCGCCAGCAATGCCGACATCGGCGGTTGCGACGTCGTCGAGCTGAGCGCCGAGTTAGCCACGTCGACGGCATCAACTCCGGCCTCGATAGCCGCGACGAGCGTGGCCACCTGGCCGCCCGTCGTGTCGTGGGTGTGCAGGTGGACGGGCAGGTCGAACCGCTCACGCAGCGCGCTGACAAGGCGCCTCGCCGCCTCGGGGCGCAGCAGGCCGGCCATGTCCTTGATGGCCAAGATGTGCGCGCCCGCCTCGACGATCTCCTCAGCCAGACGCAGGTAGTGGTCGAGCGTGTAGGTTGTCTCCGCCGGGTCGAGCAGGTTCGACGTGTAGCACAGCGCCACTTCGGCTACCGACGATGTGCCCAGCACCGCGTCGATCGCGGGGCGCATCTGATCGACGTCGTTGAGCGCGTCGAAGATACGGAACACGTCGATGCCGACGCTGGCGGCCTCGTCGACGAACGCCTCGGTGACCTTCGTCGGATACGGGGTGTAGCCGACGGTGTTGCGCCCGCGCAGCAGCATCTGCAAGTTCTGGTTGGGCATGGCTTCGCGCAGCTTCGCGAGCCGCTCCCACGGGTCTTCGCCAAGGAAGCGCAAGGCGACGTCGTAGGTTGCCCCGCCCCAGCACTCCACCGAGAGCATCTGCGGCAGCTTCCGCGCCTGGTGCGGTGCGACGGCGAGCAGGTCGCGGGTGCGCACGCGGGTGGCAAGCAGCGATTGGTGGGCGTCGCGATACGTCGTGTCTGTGACGCCAACAGCCTTCGCCTCACGCAGTTCGCGGGCAAACCCTGCAGGGCCGAGCTCCAGCAGGCGCTGGCGGGCACCGTCGGGAATGGGTGCGGAGGTGTCGAGCTTCGGCAACTTGTGCGCCGGATCCAGATGTGTAGGGGCCTCGCCGTAGGGACGGTTCACCGTCTTGTCCGCTACCCAACGCAACAGTTTCGTGGCGCGGTCCGCGGGGGTGCGCGACGTCAACAGGTAGGGGCGATCGTCGATAAATGACGTGGTCATGCCCGGTTTTGCGAAGTCTGGGTCGTCGAGCAGCGCACGCAGGAACGCGATATTCGTGGCGACGCCGCGTACGCGGAATTCGGCCAGCGCGCGGCGTGCGCGCGCCAGGGCCATGTCGAGGTCGCGGCCGCGCGCGGTGAGCTTCACCAGTAGTGAGTCGAAGTGTGGCGAGATCTCGACGCCGGTGCCGGTGGTTCCACCGTCGAGGCGGATGCCCGAGCCATTCGCGGAGCGGTACGCCGTGATGAGGCCCGTATCCGGGCGAAACGAGTTCGACGGGTCTTCCGTCGTGATGCGGCACTGCAGCGCGGCACCGCGGATCTGGAGCTCATCTTGGCGGATACCGATCTGCTCGAGGGTCTCCCCGTTCGCCACGCGCATCTGCGCCTGGACGAGGTCGACGTCGGTGATTTCTTCAGTGACCGTGTGCTCCACCTGGATGCGCGGGTTCATCTCGATGAACACGTGCTGCCCGGCGCGCGGGCCCTCCGTTTCGACGAGGAACTCGACGGTGCCGGCGCACGAATAGTTGATGGCCTTCGCGAACTTCACGGCGTCGGATGTGAGCGCCTCACGTTGCTCGTCGGTGATGAACGGTGCGGGCGCCAGCTCCACCACCTTCTGGTGGCGACGCTGCACCGAGCAGTCGCGCTCGAAGAGGTGCACGATGTTCCCGTGTTCGTCGCCGAGGATCTGTACCTCAATGTGACGCGGTCCCTGCACGGCCTGCTCGACGAACACCGTCGGATCGCCGAACGCACCGTCGGCTTCACGCATGGCGGCGCCGAGCTCGTCGCGGAATTTCGCCGGATCGTCGACGCGACGCATGCCGCGACCACCACCGCCCGAGACCGCCTTGATGAAGACGGGGAAGCCGATGTCATTCGCGGCGGCTTCAAGCTCATCGATGTCGGTGCTGGGCTTCGACGACTGCAGCGTCGGCACTCCCGCCTTGCGGGCGGCATCGACGGCGCGCACCTTGTTGCCGGCCATTTCGAGGACGTGAGGGGCGGGGCCAATGAACTTGATGCCGTTGTCAGCACAGGCTTGCGCGAGCTCGGGGTTCTCCGACAGGAAGCCGTAACCGGGGTAAATCGCATCCGCCTCCGATTCCTTCGCGACCCGGATGAGCTCGTCGATGTCGAGGTAGGCCCGAACGGGGTGGCCTTCCTCCCCAATCAGATACGACTCGTCGGCCTTCACTCGGTGGTCTGCATTGCGATCCTCATGAGGGAACACCGCAACGGTGTGCATTCCGAGTTCGTAGGCGGCACGAAACGCGCGGACAGCAATTTCGCCACGGTTGGCGACCAAAACCTTGCTCAGCATGGTTGACAGCGTACAAGCCCGACGGGGATCGTCGCCCCTCTTGTCCGCCGGCCAAAGCCCTGAACACCCGGTAGTGTGCGGGTATGAGCATGACCGATCCCGAGATCATCGAATTCCTAGGGACGCCGACGGTGGTCGTCCGCGGCGACAACATTCCCGTCGAGGAACTTGCCAGCTTCATGGACGAGAGCTTCACGGCTCTCGGCAAGGCGATCCGCGAGCGTCGATTCGTACCGAACGGCCCTGGCTTCAGCCGGTACGACACGCGCCTCATGGAGACAGTCACCGTTGAGGTGGGGTTTCCCGTCGAGGAGGCGTGGGGCGAAGTCATCAAAATCGGCGAGGTGCTCATCCAGGGTTCCGAGCTGCCCGCCGGCAGCACCGCCGTTGCCAAGTTCAAGGGCGGTTTCGAGGACATCGGCGATGCGTGGCAGGAGCTGCAGCAGCGCCTGGCCGAACGCGGCTACGAAACCAGCCGCCCGTTTTGGGAGTACTACGACGTGCCGCCCGCGCCCGGACGCGAGGAGCGGCACTACCTGACGCGGCTCGCGGCACCCGTCAAGCGCCAGTGAGCCACAAAAACTGACCGTTATCCTCCACGAGAGGCCTGCGACCCCCTTGTTTTGGGGATTTCTTGCAGGCGTGGAGGATAACGGTCAGTTTTTGTGTATAGGCCTTGGCGTGAGCCGCCGCGCTGGGCTGGCAGCCGCGGGCGGGCTGGCGGCGGGCCGGCCCGCCAAACCCAGCAGGTGTTTGACCGTTATCCTCCACACCTGACGATTTCTCGCGAAATCGGGGGTCGCGATGCTTCTTGTGGAGGATAACGGTCGCTTTTTCGAGTAGCCCTAGCCTCCGATCAGGTCCAAGATCGGGCCCTGGACAAAGTAGATGATGAACATCGCCGCCACCACGTACATGAGCGAGTGCACCTGCTTCGCCTTCCCCATCACGACGTTCAAGAACACGTAGGCGAGGAAGCCAACGCCGATGCCCGTGGCGATCGAGTACGCGAATGGCATGAAGATGATGGTGAAGAACGCGGGGATGCCGAGCTCAGGCTTCGTCCAATCGACTTCGACCACCTGCGAGATCATCAGGAACCCGACGAAGGCCAGCGCCGGGGACGCCGCCTCGGAGGGCACCATGTTGATGATGGGCGCGAGGAACATCGAGGCGATGAACGCCAACCCCGTCACCACCGAAGCGAAACCAGTGCGCGCACCTTCACCCACACCGGTGGTGGATTCCACGAAACAGGTGTTAGAAGACACCGAGCCCAGCCCGCCGGCAATCGCACCGAACGAGTCAACGAGCAGAATCTCCGTGGGGCGCTCGGGCATGCCGTTCTCGTCGAGCAGGTCACCCTCAGAGCCCACGGCCACGACGGTGCCCATGGTGTCGAAGAAGTCAGCGAGCAGCAGCGAAAAGACGAGCACCACGAGCGACAGCGTGCGCGTGAGCGAGAACTCGCCGTTGGGGAAGAACGCGCCGATCATGTCGACGTTGCCCAGCAGCGAGAGGTCGGGCAGCTGGAAGTCGCTGAGCTTGGGAACGTTGAGCGACCACCCCGTCGGGTTGGCGCCGTCGGGGCCTTGCGGACCCACCTTGGCGAGGGTTTCGATAATGATGGCGAGCACCGTCGAGGCCAGGATTGAGATCAGGATGGAGCCCTTCACCTTGCGGGCGTGCAGTCCGATCAGGAGGAAAAACCCGAAGAGGAAGACGAACACCGGCCAGCCCACGAGGGAGCCGTCAATGCCGAGCGATACGACGGTGCCCCCGCCGGGCCGCACGACGCCAGCGTTGATGAGGCCGACGAAAGCGATAAACAAACCGATGCCGACGGAGATCGCGCTGCGCAGCGCCGGGGGTACGGCCTTGAACACCGCCGTGCGGAAGCCCGTGAGCACCAGCACGCCGATGAGGATGCCTTCCCACACCACGAGGCCCATGGCCTGGCCCCAGGTCATCTGCGGCACGAGCGTGTATGCGACGAGTGCGTTGAGGCCGAGGCCTGCGGCCAGGCCGATCGGGAACCGCCCAATGACGCCCATAAGAATGGTGAGGACGCCGGCGATGAGTGCCGTCGCAGCTGCCACCATGCCGATGGAAGCGGAGACGGCGGCGGCGTCGACCTCACCGTTCACCAGGCGCGGCGCGCCCGAGATGAGGTTGCCATTGATGTCGGCCGAGGTGCCGAGGATGAGAGGGTTGAGCGCGATGATGTAGGCCATCGCGAAGAAGGTCACGAGCCCGCCGCGCACCTCGCGCCCCACCGTCGATCCACGACGAGTGATGCCGAAGTAGCGGTCGAGGCTCGACTGTTCGGGGGATGTTTCAGCAACAGGAGAGTTCGTAACCACGGAGGGCATGGTATCGCTAAGCTCCCGGACAAGCACTTCTGGTGCTCATTCCTGCGTCCCAAGCCGGTACAGTTGCCCTCATGCATTCCTCGAGGTGGCGCAGGCACGGAGCGGCCGCGGCGGCGTGTGCCGTCGCACTGGTGCTCGGCGCCTGCTCCGACGGGCAACCTCCCTCGTCACCTGGCTCCACCACGCCGCCCCCTGCGCAGTCCTCGTCGCCTGCCCAGCCGGCTTCGCCGTCGGAGGCACCGTCGCCAACGCCATCAACTTTCGACGAACCTGCTCCTGCCCCGTCGCGAACGGCGAGCTTCGGCGGGACGTTACGCCTAACCCTCGGCGATGCTTCCAAGGAGTATTCCGACGTGGCATGCGAGACGTCGAACGGCCTGGACGTGGTTGCGTCGGGAGGTTCGCTCGAGGGCACACAGTTCACTGTGACTACATCCGACGAGGTGACGGCCGTAGCCATCACCCTTTCCGACGGGGTCACCGCGCTTGTGGGTGAGAACGTCGGTCGGGCCACCTTCACCGGCGACAAGCGGCGATTTACTGTGCGTGGCGAAGCGGTGACAGCCGCTCACGGCGAGGCGAAGCCGCTCGCATTCAGCATCGAGGGCAGCTGCGCGTAACCGCTGGGCGTCGTGACACGCGGCGTGGGCTAATCGAAGAGCATGGTGTCGACACCGATGGTGTCGTACATCGGCGCGGGCAGTTCACGCGCCCGCGATTGTTCGACGACGTCGGAGTGCCCGCCGCAACCGTGGTCGAGATGCACGACTCTGGCATCCGACGACGAGTACGCGTTGGCACACACCCCGAACAGCGTGCCCAGCGAGCCGCGAAGCGGAACGAAATACCCACAGGTGCCACAGTTGGCGGGCGCCTCGCGGGAGCCTTCGTCGGAAGGCCCGGGCGCCCCGCGCAGCCACCGCTCGGCGGCTTGGTCGCGGCCTTCGAGTGACAGCACGCGCTCGCGGCCAAGCCCGAGTTCGGCCACCGTCGTGCGCAGCTGCACCCACTCGTTGGGGTCGGCGTCGGCGGGGAGGTCCGTCGCGGCGAAACCGGGTTCGAGACGCGGATCGTTGTCGGGCGTGGCCATGAGCAGGCCGGGCGCGATGTCGCCGGGCTCGATGCGCTCCTCCCACGGCACCCACTCGGGCGCGACGAGGGCGCCTTCTTGCGGGCTCAGCGACACCTCGTTCACGGTGGCCTTCTTCGCACGCGAGGCGCGCACGAGCGTCACAGCCCACACCCAGTTGGGGTATCCGGCGAGCTCGCAGGCGAACGTGTGCGTGGCGATGCGGTCGCCAACCTCGGCCCTCACACCCAGATGCTCTCCGACGGCGTCCGCGCCGGAGACCTCTTCCGCGGCCGTGCGTGCCACGTCGACCGCGTCTGCGACGATTTGGTCGAGCTTCGGTGCGCGAGTTTTCGCAGCTGCCAAGTTACTTCTCCAGTTCTTCAGCGACGCGGCGCAGCACCTGCGCGGCCTTCGTCGCCATCTTCGGGTCGGGATGGCGGTTCGCGCGGTATCCGTTGCCGAGCCCGTCGAGCATCTGAATCAGATCTTCGACGATCACCGCCATCTCCTGCGGTTTCTTGCGCGATGCCTTCGATAGCGACGGCGGCTGGTCGATCACGGTGACGTTGAGCGCCTGCTCGCCGCGACGGCCGTCGATCACGCCAAAGTCCACGCGCTGGCCGCTGTGCAGCGCGGCAACACCGTCGGCGAGCGCGGTGGAGCGCACGTACACGTCGCCACCGCCGTCTTTAGTAATGAATCCGAAGCCCTTCTCCGCGTCGAAGAAGCGCACCTTTCCGGTAGGCACGTCGAACCCCACTTTCCTACGATGTTCGACCTCCCAGTCTACCGAGCACTCAGAGAGACTGGAAATGTTCCTTGTAGCGCAGCTTCGAGGCTGCCTTTTCGTCCACGACGACGATCGCGTCGGGGTGGAATTGGAGCAACGACGCAGGGCAGACCTGACTAACGGGACCCTCCACCATCGCGGCGATGGCGTCGGCTTTACCCTCGCCTTGAGCGATCAGCACTGCGCGGCGGGAGCGCATGATCGTCGCAGGGCCCTGCGTGATCGCGTGGGTGGGCACTTCGTCGATGGAATCGAAGAATCGAGCGTTGTCAGCTCGGGTTTGCTGCGTGAGTGGAACGATGTGAGTTGTGGCCGCGAACGAGATGAACGGCTCGTTGAATCCGATGTGCCCGTTGGCGCCGATACCGAGCACCTGCACGTCGATGCCGCCGGCCGCTTCGATGTCGGCGTCGTACTGGGCCGCTGCGGCGTCCATATCGTCGGCTCGACCGTCGGGGACATGCACGTTCTCGGGCTGCATGCCCAGCGGCTCGGTGACGGTGCGCTGGATGACCGCGTGGTAACTCTCGGGGTGGTCGTGCGGGATACCGACGTACTCATCGAGTGCGAACCCGCGGACAGCGGAGAGTTCGAGGCCATCTTCGCGGGCCATGCGTGCGAGCTCGGCGTAGAGGCCCAGCGGCGAACTGCCGGTGGCTAGGCCAAGCACTGGGTTTTGTGATTCGCGCAGCGACTCAGCGACGAACCTGGCCGACACATTTCCCACTTGAAGGGCATCAGGGCAGATGACTACTTGCACGATACTCCTGACTCTCTAGCTACCCCTAGCCTAGGCCAAACACTCCGACGGGGCTAAGGAGGCGTCGAGTTGCGGCACTGGCGCAGCGCCGAGTGCCCCATAGAATAGGCGCATGGCCAGCTGGAAGGACGGAGCGGCGTACGCCCCCATCGAACGCCCCGACGGTTTTGCCACGCCCAATGCCAGCCCGCTCAGTGTGGCCGAGCCGCCCGAGCAAGCGACGCCCGGGGCTGTGCCGCGGCCTGCCACCATCCAGCCCGTTCCCGCTCCGCCCCTCGACGGTGTGGTGCGGGCCGCGAAACCTTCCCGCGATCCTCAGACGCCATTCGCAGTGCAGTCCGCAGCGATGACTTCCGTGCCGATGCTCAGCAACGGCAACCGCGACCCGATGGCACCGTACGCCGTCACGACGGCCACCCCGGCGTCGGTGCCCGACGCGCCACCCCCACCGCCGCCCCATGCCGCCCCGCTGCCCATGGCGCCAGCGCAAGGGGCGACGTCGGAGGGTTCGACGAAGGTCCTGTTGTGGTTGTGTGCGGGGATGTGTCTCGTCGGGGTGCTGCTGCCCGCGGGCGCGCCCATTCTCATGGTGTTGGCCGGCGTGCTGAGCGTGCTGCGCGTGGAGACCGCCAACAAGCTGGGCGGCGCCATCGTCGGATTGGGCGCGACGCTGCTCGCTATCCAGTTGTTGTTGCCACTCGTGGATGTCTCCCCGCTGTCTCGCCTCGCGGGGCTCGGCTTCGGCATCGGCTTCGGCGCACTTGCGATGAAGAACCCTGCCTAATCAGCGGCCCGGGAACGCACGCTCAGGCCGCTGAGCCCTACGCCCGGTGGTTGAGTAGCGCCGAAGGCGCGTATCGAAACCAGCCCCACCACCAGCAGTTAACCCGATATCCACATTCGTTTGCCACAAACGGCCAAAAACGCTCTCAACAGTAAACGAATGTGGATATCGGGTTAGCTGCGTAGCCTCCTCGACGGTTGAGCCGCATCCGCAAGACGCGAGTCGAAACCACCGTCGTTTGCCATCACAGGCCGAGCACGGGGACGATATCTTCCAGACCGACAAAATCGTCGGGATTCCGGGTGATGAGCAACATGCCTTCGGCAGCCGCGACGGCTGCGATCAGCAGGTCGGCCAACCGTCGACGCGAGTGACGACCACGCGCGCGAGCAGCGGCATACACCTGACCGTAAGCGCGAGCTGCGGAAATCCCGAATGGTATTGGCTCGAAGGTCGCTTCGACGCGTTGAAGCCGGTCTTGACTGCGTGCCCGCTCGAAAGGGTCAGCGGTGGCTGCAGGCCCGGCAGCCAGTTCAGCCAGGGTGACCGAGCAGATAGCAAGCTTTCCTGGAAGCTTCCCCTGACTCAGCAGTATCGGGAGGTCGATGACTGCAGAGGTGTCAAGCAACCCAGGCTGCTCCGACTCACGCACGCGGCTCAGCATCCTGATTCACGGCGTCATCGATGTCCTGCATGAACGCAGCGCTGTCGATACTGGGGGACCCTGCAAAGTTTCGCTCTACGATGTTCAGATCAACGACCCTCGCACGATGCAAGGGAACGACCTCGGCCACCGGCCGTTCGTGACGAGTAACCACGAACGACTGGCCTTCGTCAACGGCCCGCAGAATCCGTGCGCTGTCATTGCGCAGTTCCCGCTGACTGATGCTCCGGGTCATGCATCCACTGTAGCAGCCAGTGCTACAGTGCGTTGCGAGATAGAAAGTCGTCCTGACCCAGGTGGTTGAGTAGCGCCCGAAGGGCGCGTATCGAAACCACCTTCACCCGCACCCCGACCGGTGGTTGAGTAGCGCCCGGCAGGGCGCGTATCGAAACCACACCCGTCTGGTATCACGTTGGTATCATCAGAGCATGGCTATGACACTTCGGCTGAGCGAATCCGACGAACAGGCGCTGGCTGCACTCGCGGAAGCCGACGGGGTCAGCAAGCACGAAGCCACGGTCCGAGCGATTCGCGAGGCTGCTGCGCGTCGCGGACACCAGGCGCACGTCGCGGAGGCTTCCGCCCGCGTTCGCACTCGATACGCCCAAGTCATCGAGCGCCTCGGCCAGTGATCATCTACCTGACTACCGAGGATC
This sequence comes from Actinomycetes bacterium, assembly GCA_023443125.1. Classification (GTDB taxonomy): domain Bacteria; phylum Actinomycetota; class Actinomycetes; order Propionibacteriales; family Propionibacteriaceae; genus Arachnia. The sequence goes on along the minus strand of JAEZVO010000014.1, from coordinate 10,857 downwards.
TGCTGGCACTCACGGCAGATCTCAACGTCGGACCGGTCCGAGACCTGGGGTTACTGGAGGCCTCCGCTCACCGGCCGACCACGTCGCTCTGGGGCGACGACGCCTACCCGTCGCTGGAGCTCAAGGCCGCTGCGCTCTTGGACTCGCTCGTCAACAACCATCCGCTCGTCGACGGTAACAAGCGCCTCGGATGGCTGGCGGCCCTAGTGTTTCTCGATCTGAACGGGATCTGGATCGAGGCACCAGACGACGAAGCGTACGACCTAGTCATAGAGGTCGCGAGCGGTCACGTAGCGCTGGCCCGCATTGCCGACGCGTTCGCCAGCTGGTCGCGGAAGTCACCAGCTGGCGAATGAGGAGCCATCCACATCCAGCTCGATGACCCGACCTCCCCGTAGCGTGGAAAACCCAGAGGGAGGTCCCGATGACTCAACAGCCACCGAACGACCCACACCGCAACGCTGTTCCCCCCGCCGCAACCGCCCGGGCAGCAACCGCCCTGGCCACCACAGGCACCACCTGGGCAGCCGGCTCCACCCGGGCAGCCGTTCCCGAATGCGGGGCACCAGCCGCATCCTCAACAGCCGCCGTACTCTCAGCAGCCTCAGCAACCCCAATACCCCCAGCAGCCTCAGCAACCCGGCCCCTGGCAGGAACTCCGCCAACCCGGCGTTGTCTCCGGTGCGGTCAAAGACGGCATGAAGAGCTGGGCCAAGGGGAAGTTGATCGGCTACGGCGTCATGGCGGCGATTGTGTTACTCGTCGGTGGACCAGTGTTTCTATGGTCGATGTTCGGACGCGGCGGCGGGGGTTCGACGTCAAGCAATACCCGCGACGACGAACCCGCCGCGACGAGCGCCGCCACCCCCGGCGAATCTAAGGGAGGCGAGGACTCCTCCTCAGACCAACCCGCAGACGCCGAAGCACTGCAGTTCACACTCCCCGACGGATGGACGACCGAGAAGGAGCAGACCAACCAGGACGGCACCTTGGAATATCAGGTCAGGCAGGGCGACACGTGGACCATCCTGTTGGCCGGATACAAGCCTGTCGAGCAGGACATGACGCTGGCGGAGCGATGCCAGGAGGCAACCCAGTTTGAGGCATCCGGGGAGCAGGGCAACGTCGAGCCTGTTTCAATCAGTCAGTCTGACGACGAAACGGTCAAGTGTGAAGTCTCCGTGACCGACGCTGCGATGGGCGGGCAGGAGGCCGTCGTCAGGTACTACTTCCTGCAGAAGCCGGGTGAGGATCGCTACATCGAGATGCGCCTCAGCGGACCCACCCCGACGAATGACCTTGACATCAGCCCAGCCGACGTCAAGAGGACCCGCGACGAGGGCCTCCAGATCGTCCGCGGCACCGCTTCAGCGGCTGGGTTCGACATCAATCCCTAGCGTCCGATCCCGCATCTCGATACGGCGACTGCGTCGCCTACTCGATGGCCGGTTGTCCGCCGCCCCGGTGGTTGAGTAGCGAGCGAAGCTCGCGTATCGAAACCCCGCCCGCGTCTCGATACGGCCCTTCGGGCCTACTCGACGACCGGAGGGCCCGCGCTACTCAACGACCGGAGGGCCCGCGCTACTCAACGACCGGGACCGTCGATTCCTCGACCTGCCCGAGCCGCAGTGGCTCTCCGCCCTCCCACGCGAGCAACTCTCCGAGCCGCGCCGGCCACACGACGTCGGGCAGGGCATCGACGGGAAACCAGGCCTGGCGCTGCATGCGCTGGCGTTCCGTCGGCGTGAGGCCCGCAGGGTCCGGCTCGAAGCGCTCCACGTCGACGCGGAAGAACGTCTCGTGCTGGATCAGGATGTGGTCGGAGTAGCCGTGGCACACCTCGCGCTCGGCCACCGGGCCACGGAGCTGCGACGCCGCCGCCTCAAGGCCCGTCTCCTCCCACAGCTCGCGCACCGCCGCTTGCGGCAATGTCTCGCCAGCGTCGACACCGCCACCCGGAGTCACCCACCACCTGGACCCGGGGACGCCAGGATCAGAATCTTCCTGCAGCAGCACCTCGTCGCCCGCCACCACCAGCACGCGCGTAGCCCGCCGGCGCTTGACCCTACGCGTCGGCACGCTGCACTCGCTCCCGCTCGCGCGCGGTTTCGTCGTCGATGAGTTCCCGCCACGACGCCACCAGCTCGGCGTCCACATATGCTTTCCACGAACCGCCCGGCCTCGCCGGCGACCCGATGTGGAACGCCCGCACCCCAGCGCGCACCAGCCAGGGCACATGCTCGGGCTGCAGCCCGCCGCCGGCCATGATGAGCGATGCCAGTTGCGGGTCCTTCGCCACCGCGATGAGATCGTTCAGCCCATACTCCACGCCGCGCACCGACCCGGCTGTCAGCACATTTGTCACCTCGCCAGGAAGTTCCTTCACCGCTTGCCAGGCACGCCGCTGGTCCAGGCAATGGTCGATAGCGCGGTGAAACGTGTACGGCACACCGCTCTCCCCCATCAGCTCCACCATGACGCCCAGGTCGATCTGATTGGCGCCATTCAAGAACCCGACGACCACACCGTCGGCCCCGGCATCCATATACGCCGACGCCAACCCCTTCATCCGCGTAATCTCGCCGCCGTCGGTGCTGAACCCTGCGCGCAGGCGCAGCATGGGGCGGATTTGAATCGATGTGACCAGTCGCGCTTTCTCGACGAGATCGGGCTCGGGCGAGAGGCCGTCGTCGTCCATGGTGCCGACGAGCTCGATGCGGTCGGCGCCCCCTTGCTCAGCACCGCGCGCGTCGCCGGCATGCAGTGCAATCACTTCCAGCAATGCCATGCCCCTAGTCTGCCCGAGCGGGCCCTCTCACGACGGCAACTCGTCGATGAACCTCCGAAGACGCGACGAGGGCGGCCCCGCAATTGGGACCGCCCTCGCTGCTGTTCAGGGGTGGACAGGCGTCACATCATGCCGCCCATGCCGCCCATCTCATCCATGCCGGGGGCACCTGCCGGAGCCTTCTCAGGCTTGTCGGCAATAACGGCCTCGGTGGTGAGGAACAGGCCGGCGATCGACGCGGCGTTCTGCAGCGCCGAGCGGGTGACCTTGGCCGGGTCGATGATGCCGGAGGCAACCATGTCGACGTACTCGCCGGTGGCCGCGTTCAGGCCCTGGCCGGCGTCGAGACCGGCGACCTTTTCCGCGATCACGCCGCCCTCGAGACCAGCGTTGTGCGCAATCTGACGCAGCGGAGCCTTCGCAGCGGCGAAGACGATCTGCGCGCCGGTGAGCTCGTCGCCGGAGAGCCCGTCGACGGAAGCCTTCGCGGAAGCCTGCAGCAGCGCGACGCCACCACCAGGCACGATGCCCTCTTCGACGGCAGCCTTCGCGTTGCGGACGGCGTCCTCGATGCGGTGCTTGCGCTCCTTCAGCTCCACCTCAGTAGCGGCGCCCACCTTGATCACAGCGACACCGCCGGCCAGCTTGGCGAGACGCTCCTGCAGCTTCTCGCGGTCGTACTCGGAGTCGGAGTTCTCGATCTCCTTGCGGATCTGAGCGACGCGACCCTCGAGCTGCGCTTGGTCGCCGGCACCGTCGACGATGGTGCACTCGTCCTTGGTGACCAGCACGGAGCGGGCCTTGCCGAGGAGGTCGAGCGTGGTGGCTTCAAGTGAGAGGCCGACCTCTTCGGAGATGACCTGGCCGCCGGTGAGGATGGCGATGTCGGTGAGCATGGCCTTGCGGCGATCGCCGAAGCCGGGAGCCTTCACGGCCACGGACTTGAAGGTGCCGCGGATCTTGTTGACGATCAGACCGGCGAGCGCCTCGCCCTCCACGTCCTCAGCGATGACCAGCAGCGGCTTGCCCGACTGCATGACCTTCTCGAGCACGGGGAGGAGATCCTTCAGCGAAGAGATCTTGGAGTTCACGATGAGGATGTACGGATCCTCCAGCGTGGCCTCCATGCGCTCGGTGTCGGTGACGAAGTACGGCGAGATGTAGCCCTTGTCGAAGCGCATACCCTCGGTGAGCTCGAGGTCGAGACCGAAGGTGTTGGACTCCTCAACGGTGATCACACCTTCCTTACCGACCTTGTCCATTGCCTCAGCGATGATTTCGCCGACGGAGGTGTCACCAGCCGAGATCGACGCAGTAGCAGCGATCTGCTCCTTGGTTTCAATGTCGGTGGACATCTGGCCGAGCTGCTCGACGATGGCCGCGACAGCCGCGTCGATGCCCTTGCGCAGCGCCAGGGGGTTGGCGCCGGCGTTCACGTTGCGCAGACCCTCGCGCACCATCGCCTGAGCCAGCACGGTGGCGGTGGTGGTGCCGTCGCCGGCGACGTCGTCGGTCTTCTTGGCGACTTCCTTGACGAGCTCAGCGCCGATCTTCTCGTACGGATCCTCGAGCTCGATCTCCTTGGCGATGGAAACGCCGTCGTTGGTGATGGTGGGGGCTCCCCACTGCTTCTCGAGCACGACGTTGCGACCCTTGGGGCCGAGCGTCACGCGGACGGCGTCGGCGAGGGTGTTCATGCCGCGCTCGAGGCCGCGGCGGGCCTCGTCATCAAATTCAATAAGCTTTGCCATGGTGGAACGAAAATCCTCCCATATGTGGGGCCTTCGCCCCTGATGTTCAGGTGTCGGATCGGTGCCAGGTGCCCGCGACGGACGGCATGTGCCTCACCCAGACCAGGTAGCACTCGCACATATCGAGTGCCAACTTCATTCTTAGCACTCTCGCCCAAAGAGTGCAAAGAGATCCGGGGTTTCGACGGGGCTCAACCGCCGGAACAGCCCAAGCACCGGGATTTCGACGGGGCTCAACCGCCGGAATGGCTCGAGCATCGATGGTTTCGACAAGCTCAACCATCAACTTGGGCCAACCGCCGATATGGCACAATGCCGACGGCGCCCCTCGCGCAGTGCGGGGGACGCCGTCGATTCGTCGAGAGAACGTCAGCGAGCGATCTTGGGCCACTCGTTCGTCGGAGCTGCAGCGTCGGCGGCAGAGCGCAGTTTCATGGTCTGCGACACAATCGCGGCGATGGCCTTCACCCACACCTTGATCATCTGCAGAATCGCCTTCACGAGGGCGATGACATCCTTGGCCGCAACTGCCGTGCCCACCGGCACAGCCCAGATCTTGTAGATGGCTTTGATGAGCGCAATGGCGGCCTTGATGAACCCCTTCACGAAATCGATAGTGGCTTTCACGCCTTCCTCACCCATCTGCTCAACGACCTGCCCGAACTCGGCGGTGTGCTGCTGCAGCGTGGTGGCGAACTCGTACTGGCTGTCGACATTGCTACGGAAGCGTTCTGCGGCCGACCCCGTCCAGCTCGTGTTGGACTGGAAGTTGCCGGGGCCGAGTGCCTCGGTGAATGCCTGGGCCTGCGGCACGATCTGCTCGTTGATACCCCGTCCGGCCGAGCGGATTTCCCAGGGAGCGAGGGCGTTCTTGCAAAACTGCAGGACGTCAGCTTCCAGGTTGTAACAGAACTCCGCGGCGTCACCGGCCTTGTCACAGGCAGTCCTAATGGCGACCTTCGCCATCTTGCCGACGCCAGGCACCCAGGCGAACCAATCGACGATGGTGCTCAGCGCAGAGAGCACCTCACCGACGATGTCGAAGACCTTGTTGACAGCCTGACCGACGTTGCGGAGGAATTCCGAGACCTTGTCGATGATGTCAATGATCCATTGCACGTCGAGCTCGAACGAGCACGCTTCGGCAGCGGGAGGAACACAGACGTTGCTCGATGATTGCGAGTTGACCAGTACAGCCATGGTTATATGTTCTCCTTACCGTGCGATCTGATCGGCGAGCTTCGCGCCTTGTTCTTCTTGCTTGTCGTAGTCATCAGCCGTGCAGGTGAGCGCTTCGGCATTGCGGTTCATCTCTTCTGCGGCGGTGCGGTAAATGTCCGAGAACTTCTGGCACGCCTCCTCGAACGGGCCGCGTGCACCAAACCACAGACCCCAGTGCTGCACGAGGCCCTTCATCGCTTCCCAGCACTGCGCCAGGTTCTCCGCCGAAGGGGAGATGCCCTCAAACGAGCGTGCGTCGGAACGGAGATCGTCGGTAGCGACCTCATAATCGGTGCCGCACCCATTCCCACCAGTGCTGGGCAGGCCCGGGTCGGCGCCACCGCCGCCACCGGAGGGAGCACCGCCGCCACCGCCACCAGACGGGCCGCCACCGCCAAAGTCAGGAGCTTCGGGGCCACCCGTACCGTCGCCGGAAGGGATGTTTCCGGCCCCACCGCTGGGGCCACCAAAGTCGGCGTCACCGAAGCCCCCGCCACCACCGGAAGGGATGCTGCCTCCGCCGGACGGTCCGCCACCGGAGCCGCCGCCGAAATCGGGGCCGCCGATACCGTCGGAGCCGCCTTCGGGGATGTTCGCACCACCGGAAGGCCCGCCGAAGTCAGGGCCACCAATGCCGTCGGAACCGCCTCCGCCGAGACCACCGTCGGACCCACCGCCGCCCAGGCCGCCACCAGATCCGCCGCCCATGCCGGCGTCGGCGCCGAGACCGTCATCGGCACCAGGCTCACCGCCACCGGAACCACCGCCGGTGCCTCCGCCCATGCCGTCGCCTTCGTCTTCGCCCTCACCCGAGCCGTCGTCGCCGAGGCCGCCCCCGGAACCGTCACCGATGCCGGCGTCGGGGCTCATCTGGTCGTACTCGCTCGGCACGTCGACGTCGACGGTGCCGTCCTCATTCACGGTGAGCACCTGGCCGTTGGCCTGCTCGATGGTGACGGAGCCGTCCTCATTGCGCGTAATCACGGTGCCCGATTCCGTGGTGAGCGACGCACCGACGCCCAGCGTGGACGTGTCGGGAGTCTCGAGTTCGTTCTTGAAGTCGGCATCCACTTCGACGCTGCCGTCCTCCGCGATGGTGATCTCAACACCGTCGGAGGTGGAGATGAGGCTGCCGTCCACCGACGTGTCGATCACGGTGCCATCGGGGGCAACCGCGACCAGGTCGTCGTCGACGGTCACGTCTTCGGTGATCTCGATGGCATCGTCGGGCACAGCTGTGACAGCCTCGCCCTCGACGTAGTCCATCGTCGGCTCGAACTCCTCGCCCGCCGCTTCATCGACGGCGCCGTCCGTGGCCGCCGGGTCGTCGGATGCGTCGGGAGCAAGATCGCTTGCCGGAGCGGGTTGGGGGCGCAAAGAGCCAATGTGTTGGGCCGATGCAGCCCAGTCGACTCCTTGCCCTTCGGTCAGGTTCTCGGACACGGCTGGTTCCTCCTAGTGGTGATTGCGCTGGCTGTTACTGGTGTGGCTGAGCCGCGGACACACCCGCTAGCCCCTGGATGGCTTCGGTGAAGCATTCGGTGATGACAAGGCCGGACTTGCCGGCTACCCACGACGGGCGGATCGTCACGCCGACGGCAACGCCGTTCGCGACCTCGACGCCCACCATCTGGTTCTCGGAGTACGAGGTGACGGTTGCCACCTCAACAGGCTCCTCGGAGATCTGTGTCTTCGCCTCGTCGGCGTGCGCGAGGAGGTTCTCGAGCTGCGCATTCAGGTCGTCGAAGGCCTTCGGCAGCGAGGCAGCGAGCTCTGCGGTTTCCTCCGGCGTGCGGTTGGACAGCATGCTGCGGGCGATCTCTGTTTCTTCGCGTTCCCGGATCCGCGCCACTTCCTCGTCGGAAAGCTCGACGACGTCGACGGGCTCGCCGTCTCCGTCGCGGGCGAGGATGAGGGTGTCGGTGATGACGGTGACGAGCTCTTCGGGCTGGATCTTCTGTTCCCAGGTGGGTGCGACCGAGATCGTCTGCAGGTCGCCGCCTTGACCGAATTCGACGGTGACTGCACCCGTCGGGTCAGTCGCGGCGCCTGAGCCGCCGACGGCTTCGAGTTCTGCGCTCTTGCGGATGAGCGCGTCGATTTGTGCATCGAGGTGCGCCAGGAATGCTTCTGGGTCTTTGGCGAGCTCCGGGTTCGTCATAGCCTGTACTCTTCCAGCCAGGGAGCTCTTCGTAGCTAGGTATCTGGGCTCAGATCGGGAGTAAGCCTGTGATGAATGCACGTGCGGTGCGCAACATCGCGAACCTCTGCAACGGGTCCACTGTGCTGGGCATCGTGGCGGGTGTCATAGGGCGCGGGCGGTTTCGTCGGCACCGGCAGCTTGTCGTCGTCGACGGTGCGCGCCTCCCGCTGGTGCGGGCGTCGGCGATGACGATCGGCAGCGTGGTGCTGGTGCCGGATAAGACGCTCGAGGAAGCGTCGAAGCGCATTCCGCTGCTCGTCGAGCACGAGGATGCGCATGCGTGGCAGTACGCCTACTGCATGGGGTTGCCGTTTCTGCCGTGCTACCTCATCGCGACATTGTGGAGCTTGCGACGGACAGGAAACCGGGCGCAGGCGAATTTCTTCGAGGTGCAGGCTGGGCTCGAGGCCGGCGGCTACCGATAGCCGCGGGAAGCTCAGCGAAGGCGACGGGCCGAGCGATCTGCCTGCCGCTGGGAGCGCATGCGACGCAGCCGCTTCACGAGAAGAGGCTTGTAGGCGAGCGCTTCCGGGCGGTCGAGCAACGCGTTGAGCTGCTGGTAGTACCGCGCCGACGAGCAACCGAAGTGCTCCATGATGGCCTGGTCCTTGGGCACCGACGACGTGTACCAGCTGTCCTCGAAGTCGAGGAGCGCGGCATCACGCTCGGCCAGATCGGCCGTGGTGAACGAAAGTGCTTCGGACATGAAACCCATCGTAATGGAAGAATCACATGCATGTCATTCCCTTCTCCTCACTCAATGTGGCGTCAACGGCGGCGTCATTGACTACGATTGGGGCGACCAATTGAGAGGGAGACCGAGATCATGCGTGGCTTGACCGGCACCGTGCAGCACTTCGACTGGGGTGACCGCACGGAGATTCCGAGGATTCTCGGGATCGAGCCCGACGGGCAACCCTGGGCCGAGTACTGGCTGGGCTCGCACCATGCCGGGCCTTCCATGTTCGACGACGAACCAGGGCTGACGCTCGCCGCATACCTCGAAGAGCACCCCGACGAGGTGGGCGCCGCATCACTCGACGCCTACGGCGCCCGACTCCCCTTCCTCATGAAATTGCTGTCGGCAGCCAGCCCGCTCAGCATCCAGGTACACCCCAACAGAGAGCAGGCCGTCGAGGGTTACGCCAAGGAATCCCTGATTGGTTTGCCCCTTTCGCACCCCGAACGGTCATACAAGGACGATTGGCCGAAACCAGAGACCATCATCGCGCTCACCCCATTCGAGGGCCTGCTCGGATTCCGCGACCCGCAGGAAACCGCCGAGCTCTTCGAAGGCCTGGGCGTCGCCAATGAGTTGACCTCCGTGATCGGCCCGCTGCGGGAGCGCACGGAGTCGCTCGCGCTGCAGGAAGTATTCCTCGACGTGCTCACCATCCGCCGCCGGAGGCCATTGGTCGACCTCGTGCTGGCACGCGCCGTCGAGTATCTCGACGCCGGCGGCGCGCTGGGCGAGTTTGCCCGCACCGCCGTCGAGATTGATGAGTACTTCCCCGGCGACCCCGGCATCCTGGCTGCACTGCTCATGAACCGCTTCACGCTCCAACCCGGAGAGTCCATCTCGCTCCAGCCGGGCGTCCTGCACGCCTACCTCCACGGCACCGGAATTGAGGTCATGGCCTCGTCTGACAACGTCATTCGCGGCGGGCTCACGCATAAGCACATCGACGTCGACGGGCTACTCGGCTTGGCGGACTTCTCGTCGATGGTTCCCCAAGTGCGTCACCCTGAGGGCAGCGACGGGGTCTACCGCTACCCCACGAACTTCCCCGAATTCGAGGTGTGGCAGCTCACCCCGATGAATGATCGGGGCGTGGATATGCCGCGCGAAGACACGGCGCGCATCGCGCTCGTCGCCGACGGAGAGTGCACCCTGATCGGGCGCGACGAGGTCACGCTGGGGAAAGGGCAGGCCGTATTCGTGCCCGCCAACGAGAGCCTGCGCGTATGTGGGGCAGGGCAACTCTTCGTCTCCGCGGCGGGCTGCTGACCGGCTCTCGCGACTGGGCGCATTCGACGACGTCACCCCTAGCCAGGCACCAAATATGCGTTCACACCGCCAGTTGCGGCACAATAGGCGGCACGCCTCCTTAGCTCAGCGGCTAGAGCACCTGTCTTGTAAACAGGGGGTCGTGGGTTCGATTCCCACAGGGGGCTCCATGTGATGTCTCAGGACATCGGAATAGCCTGAACCTACGTTTTGTGGGTTCAGGTTTTTTTGTTTTGGGTTTGGGGTTGGTAGTCGCGGGTGGGGTCGATGGTGAGTTCACGGAGGATTTCGCCGGTGATGGCGTTGATGATGGTGACGTGGAGGTCGTGGGCGAGGATGAGGACGCGGGTTCGTGCGTGGGTTCGACCGATGCCGATGTGGTGGAGTTTGCCGTTGACTCGTAGGGTGACGGTGCCTCCGGCGTCGATGATGTCGGTGCGGACTCTGTCGTGGCTGTGTGGGGTGGTGTTTGGTGTGGCTTTGGGTTTAGTGGTGTAGATGGTGGCGGGGACTGCGTGGTGAGGCAGGGCTCGGTGGGGTCGTTGGTGGTTGTAGCGGTAGCGGAATTGGTTTAGGAGTTGCTGTAGTTCGTTCACGGTGGTCGGCTGGTCGGGTTGGGTGCGTAACCATTTCTTCAGTGTTTGCTGGAATCGCTCGACTTTGCCTTGGGTTTGGGGATGGCCGCCTCTGCCGTTGATTTGGCGAATGCTCCATGATGCCAGGAGTGCTTCGAATCCGTTGCGGCCGGGGTTGCCGCTGTGGGGTGTACCAAGGTTCTTGGACAGATCTCTTTGAGAGAGGATCAAGAGCATGGCATCGGTATCGAGGCGGAAGTTCAGTCCGCAGTTCAAGGCTGAAGCGGTACAACTGGTCATCCAGTCTGGTC
>JAEZVO010000012.1 GCA_023443125.1 Actinomycetes bacterium | reverse complement strand
CCACCCACCCCATCGCCCCGGTGATGATCGGCGACGCGGTGAAGGCCGCGAAGATGGCCGACGAGGTGCTCGCCCGCGGCGTGTACGTCCGGGCGTTCTCCTACCCGGTGGTCCCGAAGGGCAAGGCTCGCATCCGCACGCAGCTCAGCGCGACGCTGACCCGCGAGGACCTGGACCGCGCCATCCAAGCGTTCGTCGAGGCCCGGGAGGTCGTCGAGGGCTGAGGCTCCCGCAGAACCAGGGCGGCGTGGATGCCGCAGAGTTCGCCGGCCACCACGCGGAGGTCGTGGCCCTCGGCGAGCGCTCGGCCGCGCGCGGTACGCGCCGGGGCCTCGCCGTCGAGGATGGCCGACACCGCGGCCCGGAACTCCACCACCGACCGCGCCCGGTGCACGGCGTCGCGGGGCAGCCACCCGTCGTAGACGGGGATGTCGCGCACCAGCACCGGGACGCCGCTGGCCAGGGCCTCGAGCACGACGATGCCCTGGGTCTCCTCGTGCGACATGAAGCAGAACAGGTCGGCACCCGCGTAGGCGTCGCGCACCTCGTCGGCGCGGATCTGGCTGAGCAGGCGCAGGTTGGGCGGGGCGTCGTCGAGGGCGGCCCGGACGTCGGGGGTCATCATCGCCTCCGGCGCGGACCCCGCCCAGAAGAACGTCACCTCGGGCATCGAACGCGCCAGCGACACGTACTCGACGATGCCCTTGCGGACCATGAGATGCCCGACGCTGAGCACGGCTCGGTCGCCGTCGGCCAGCCCGTGCCGGCGGCGGAAGCGGGCCCGGGCGTCGGGGTCGCCGTGGAAGAAGTCGGTGTCGACACCGTTGGTGAGCACCCGCACCGGGGCGCGCAGGCCGTAACCGTCGATGATGCGCTTCGAGTAGGGCGTGGGGGTCACGACGACGTCCCCGCACCGGTAGACGAGTCGCAGCCACTGCTCGAACCAGGGCGCCAGCCACTTCGAACCGCGCCACGACTGCTCGAAGTCCTGCCTCGTGGAGTGCGCGTAGAGCACCACCGGGATCCCGCGCGCCCGGGCGAGGAGGGCGACGAGCGGGGTGTCAGGCAGGACCGTGTTGAGCTGGACGACGTCGGGGCGCTCCCAGAGCCCGACGAGCGCAGTCCCGGCCGCGCGCAGCATCGACGCCTGGTGCCGCATCGCGGAGCCCACGCCGCTGCGTTCCATGAGTCGACCGAGGCCGCGGTAGAGGCACACGCGCGGGGCGCGGCGGGCGGGGATCAGAGTTCCAGCCACGGGAAGACCACCTTCAACAGGGCGAGCAGGCCGGTGGTGTACAGCAGCACACCCCAGGGCTTGCAGACGAGCAGGATCAACAGATAGGTGCGCCAGCGCATCGGGGTGAGGCCGGCGAGGTAGCAGAGGGCGTCGTCGGGCGCGAAGGGCGCGGCGATCGCGATGGCGAACCACTTGGTGAAGCGGGGGTCGTCGAGCCAGGAGCCGTAGCGTTCGAGGACGCGGGGTGGGACGCGGGCGACGACGAGGTCGCGGCCCAGCACCCGTGAGATCGTGAAGACGAGGATGGAGCCGAGCACCGTCGCGAGGTAGGCGTAGACCACACCGCGCACCGGCCCGAACAGCACCGGCGCGGAGAGCACCGCCCCGGAGCCGGGGATCACGGGGACGACCGCCTCGACGGCGCCAGCCAGCACGAACGCCACCGGCGCGAAGGCCCCGAAGCGGCCGACGAAGGCCCGCAGGGGCTCCACGGACGCGAGCACCCCGGTGGTGATGCCGAGGACGACGAGGGTGAGGACCACGAGCAGCCCCACCGCCGTCGCGAGACGGAACGCGAGGCGGATGCGGCGGGTGCGGCGAGGGTCGGCGGGGGCGACGTCGGCCTCCCCCTGCCGCTCCAGCGTCCGTGTCGCGATGCTCATGGCTCCAGCATGGCCGCCGCCCGGGTCATCGGCCATCCACCCACGGACGGATCTTCGTCTGCCCCACCGGGTGGACCTGACGACCGCCCCGTCCACCCGCTAGGCTCCCAGCCGTGGATCACCGACCAGCACTCGTCGCCCAAGAGCAGTGGCTGCGCCGCAGCGGCCTGCCGTTCGTGATCCCTGCCCGACGTCGGCTCGCCGGGCTCCTCCCCCGCACGTCCGCGGTGCTCATCACCTTCACGTTCCTCGCCACGGCGCTCCTCGTCGCCGACACCGCCGTGAGCAGCGACGACGTCATCCGCCTCGAGGAGCTGCTCGACCACCCGACGACGCTCGCCTGGCTCGCCGTGGCCGGGGTGATCGCCCTGCTGGCCATCCCCGTCGGGCTGCTCTACGGGCGCTGGCAACGTCGGTTGTCGCTGGGCTGGCGGCTCGGGTGGGCCGGCGTCGTGTGGTTCCTGTGGCTGATCGGGCTCTCTGCCGCGGCGGCACTCACCGGCGCCCGCTTCGGCCTGCACCTCCCCATCGAGGTCCGCCTCGGGCTGCTCGTCCTCGCCGTGGTGCTGGCCCTGCTCGAGCTGGACCAGATCGTCAGCTGGGCCGCCCGCCGCAGCCTCCACGAGCTCGCGGCCGCGATCCCCGCCGTCGCGCGCATCCTGCCCCTGCTGCTGCTCACCGTGCTGCTCGCGTTCTTCACCGGCGAGCTGTGGCAGATCGCAGCGAGCATCTCGAAGACGCGCATGTGGCTGCTCGGCGGCTTCCTCACGATGCTCATCGTCGTCATCGTGCTGCCCGCCACCCTCGACATGCTCGACGACGAGGAGGACGACGATGACCGCCGCGCCGAGCTGCTCGTCGGGACCCCGTTCGAGTCCGTGCCGCCGTCCAGGACGAGGCTCTCCCTCGGCGAACGGTTCAATCTCCTCACCGTCTCGCTGGCCGTGCAGGCGGTGCAGATCGCGCTGTTCGTCGCGCTGACGTTCGCGGTGTTCGCGATCTTCGGCGCGATCACGCTCACGCCGGCACTCATCGAGCTGTGGACGGGGCACAAGGCGCACCCGTTGGTGTGGCTCGGCATCCAACTGCCGATGGACTGGGCGATGTTCCGCGTGTGCCTCGTGCTGGCGCTGTTCTCCGGCGTGTCGTTCGCCGCCTCCACGCTCACGGACGAGCTGTACCGCGGCCTGTTCCTCGACCGGGTGGCCGGCGAGGTGCGCCGCAACGTCGCCGCACGGCACTGCTACCGCACCACGCTGCGCGCCGCCGGCAAGATGCCCACCCGCTGGCAGGCGCTCGTCGTCGAGGACTGAGGCTGTCGTCGGGTCGGAAACCGGATGGCAACGTTGCCATCCGGGGATTTCCCAAGGGTTTCATTGAAACCTGCACCGAGTGCCGTGAACGGCGTTAAGCTGGCCACATTCCCAGGAAGTTCGCGCCCCAAAGGAGTGGAATGAACGCGCAACTTGCCTCGATGGAGGCATTGTCCAAGCTGCCCGTGTCCGGTCGTATCCCCGAGCACGAGGGCATCATCAAGTGGGTCGACGAGGTTGCGGCCCTCACCAAGCCGAGGGACGTCTACTTCTGCGACGGATCCGACGAAGAGTACGAGCGTCTCGCCGACGCGCTCGTCGCATCTGGGACCGCCAAGCGTCTCGACGATGCCAAGAAACCGAACTCCCTCTACTGCGCCTCCGACCCCGACGACGTCGCCCGCGTGGAAGACCAAACCTTCATCTGCTCCGTCGACGAGAACGACGCCGGGCCCACCAACAACTGGATGGACCCGAAGCAGATGAAGCAGATCATGACGCCCCTGTACGAAGGCTGCATGGCGGGCCGCACGATGTACGTGGTCCCCTTCTGCATGGGCCACGTCGACGCCGAAGACCCGAAGTTCGGCATCGAGATCACCGACTCCGCCTACGTCGTCGTCTCGATGAAGATCATGACCCGCATGGGCGAGGAGCCGCTCAAGGTCATGGAAGAGCGGGAGGCGAGCTTCGTGCACGCCCTGCACTCCGTCGGTATGCCCCTCGCCGACGGCGCCCGCGACGTGCCCTGGCCGTGCAACGACACGAAGTACATCAGCCACTTCCCCGAAGAACGCACCATCTGGAGCTACGGCTCCGGCTACGGCGGCAATGCGCTGCTGGGCAAGAAGTGTTACGCGCTGCGCATCGCGTCGGCGATGGGGCGCGACGAGGGCTGGATGGCCGAGCACATGCTCCTGGTGAAGCTCACGTCTCCCGAGGGCAAGGCGTACCACATCGCGGCAGCCTTCCCATCGGCCTGCGGCAAGACGAACCTCGCCATGCTGAATCCCACGCTGCCCGGCTGGAAGGCGGAAACGCTCGGCGACGACATCGTCTGGATGCGTCTCGGCGACGACGGTCGGCTCTGGGCGGTCAACCCCGAGGATGGCATGTTTGGGGTCGCCCCCGGCACCGGCGAGAGCACGAACCCGAACGCCATGGCGGCCATCAACGCCGGCAATTCCATCTTCACCAACGTGGCGCTCACCGACGACGGTGACGTGTGGTGGGAGGGCATGACCGACGAAGCACCCGCCCACCTCACCGACTGGAAGGGCCGTTCCTGGACCAGCGAGCACGGCCCCGAGGGAGGCCGGCCCGACGAGAAGGCCGCGCATCCCAACAGTCGGTTCTGCACCCCCATCCGTCAGATCCCCACGTTGGCGGCGGAATACGACGATCCGCGCGGGGTGCCCGTCGACGCCATCGTCTTTGGCGGCAGGCGCGAGAACACCATCCCGCTCGTGGCGCAGTCGCGCAGCTGGGAGCACGGCGTATTCATGGGCGCCACGTGCTCGTCGGAGACGACGGCAGCGGCGAAGGGCGCGGTGGGCGTGCTGCGTCGCGACCCCATGGCGATGCTGCCCTTCATCGGCTACCACGTGGGCGACTACTTCCAGCATTGGCTGGACATGGGCGCCAAGACCGACGCTCGGAAGCTGCCGAAGATCTTCTACGTCAACTGGTTCCGTCGCGACGCCGAGGGCCGCTTCATGTGGCCTGGCTTCGGTGAAAACTGCCGTGCGCTGAAGTGGATGGTGGAGCGGATCGAGGGCAAGGTGGACGCTCTCGACACCCCTGCCGGCCTGCTCCCGAAGCCCAACGATATCGACATCGATGGTCTGGACATCGACCCCGACGTGCTGGCCCAGGTGGTGGGTTTCCAGCCGCAGGAGTGGAAGGACGAGCTGCCGCGCATCCGTCGCTGGCTGCGTTCGCTCGGCCGGAAGGTGCCGCAGGAGCTCAACGACGAGTTGTGGCACATGGCGATGACCCTCATCGACGCCTGACGCCCACCGCCCCTCAATTCCGGTTCGGCCTCCGCACGGCACCTCCGCGCGGGGGGCCGAACCGCGTACCGGGGCTGGTGAGCGGAGTCAATTCCCGACGCACCCTTGGTCCGTGTGGTTGGATGGTGGCGTGAATACCATCCAGCGTGAAGGCGCGAAGGTCTCCATCATCGGTGCGGGAGCGGTCGGTTCGTCGCTCGCGTACGCGGCACTCATGCGGGGCACCGCGCGCCACATCGTGCTCCAGGACATCAACGAGGCGAAGGTCCGCGCGGAGGCTCTCGACCTCGCGCATGGTTCGCAGTTCTTCCCCGAGGCCGTAATCCAGGGTTCGTCCGACCCAGCGGCCACGGAGGGCTCCGACGTCGTCGTGGTCACCGCCGGCGCAAAGCAGAAGCCGGGCCAGACACGCCTGGACCTCGCAGCGACGACGGTGCGGCTCATGCAGCAGGTGATCCCGCCGCTCATCGAACGCTCCCCCGACGCGATCTTCCTCATGGTCACCAACCCCGTGGACGTCACGACGCACGCGGCGCTCAAGATCAGCGGCCTGCCGCCCGAGCGTGTCTTCGGTTCCGGTACCGTCCTCGACTCCGCCCGTCTACGCCAGCTGATCGCGCGAGAGACCAACATCGCGGTCAACAACATCCACGCATATGTCTGCGGTGAGCACGGCGATTCAGAGATCCCACTGTGGAGCACGGCCACCATCGGCGGGGTCCCGCTGGCCGAATGGGAGCAGGGCACGAACCGTCTCGACGCGGCCAAGCGGGCCGAGATCGCTCACGGCGTCGTGCGCGCCGCCTACGAGGTGATCGAAGGCAAGGGTGCCACCAACTACGCCATCGGCCTGGCCGCCACCCGCATTCTGTCAGCGATTCTGCGCGACGAGCACGCCATCCTGCCTGTCTCCCGCGAGCTCAACGACTGGCACGGCATCAGCGGTGTCTGCATGTCGGTGCCGACGGTCGTCTCCCGCTCCGGCGCTGGCAAGCAGCTCGCGCTGCCCGTCTCCGACGACGAACTCACCGCGCTGCGGGCCAGCGCGGAGGCGATCCAACAGGTGCAGTCGAGCCTCGAAACCGAGCTGTGAGACGCCCGCCTCAGCCCAACAGCACCAGCGAAACGCCCATCACCGCCATACCGGCGACGAACCCATAGATAGCGCCGTGGTGCTCGCCGTATTCCTCGGCGGTGGGGAGGAGCTCGTCGATGGAGATAAACACCATCACGCCGGCAATGCCGGCGAAGACGATGCCGAGGAGCACGTCGGACATGATCGGCGCCAGCAGCGCAAACCCGACGAGCGCGCCGAGCGGCTCGGCCAACCCCGAGACGGTGGCCCACCAGAAGCCGCGCTTGCGGGATCCCGTCGCCTGATACACCGGCACCGCCACCGCCAGGCCTTCAGGAATGTTATGGATAGCGATCGCCACCGCCACCGCGATGCCGACGTGCGGTTCCTGCATGGCGGCGATGAACGTTGCGAAACCCTCGGGAAAGTTGTGCACCGCGAGCGCGACGGCCGTGAGTAGGCCCGTGTGCATCAGCGCTCGGCTGCGCTGCTCATCCCCAACGGTGCCAGGCTCATGCGGGTTCATGGCGGCCGGCACCAGTCGGTCGATGACGGCGATCACGGCAATGCCGCCGAACAGGGCGGCGAGCGTCGTCCACTCGCCAACGCCTGCACCGAGCGCGCTGGTGAGCTTTGCATTGCCTTCCGGCAGAATCTCCACCAGCGACACGTACACCATCACGCCCGCCGAAAACCCCAAGCCAAGGGCTAATATCTTCGACGATTTCGCCTTGCCGAGCACACCGATGCCCGCGCCGATCGATGTCGACAAACCCGCGAGCATGGTGAGCCCCAGCGCGTACCAGAATCCCTCGACCATGCACGAAACCTAGCGCAGGTCAGCCTCCATAGGTGGTTTGCCACTGCTTAAAGGTAGCCCTGCCGGCGTCGAAGCGGGCCTGGCCCACTATTGACTTGGCAGCGCTGAGCAACACGTCGGCATCATCGAGGTGGGTGGTACCGCCTGATTCCCCGGAGAGCTCCCAGCTCACGGACGGGCCTCCGTCGAGCGGGTCGGAGTCCTCAGGCACCGAGGCAGCAGCCTCGCAGATACGCTGGGCTGCCGCAGGATCGACGTCGAAGCCGTTGTCCTCGTAGACCACCTCGTTCACGTGGGACGCTTCGTGGGTGTAGTCGGCAGGGCCAGCCTCACCGTCCAAGTCGGACACACGACGTCCACGGCAGCACGTCGTAGTGGCTGCCATGGTTCCGGCGAACACGTAGAGTTGGCAACAGACGCCTCCGAGGCCAGCAATTTGTGGCAACTCCCAGCGCCACCCACGCAGGCCGACGAGGATGGCCACAGCCACCCATCGACGAAGGAGCCCACATGGCACTGCCCACACCCACCCCCGCCACCGCAGATATTGGCGTCACCGGCATGGGCGTGATGGGCCGCAACCTGGCCCGCAACCTCGCCCGCAACGGCTACAAGGTGGCCATCCACAACCGGTCGACCGCCAAGACGGAGGACGTCGTCGCGAAGTACGGCGACGAGGGCGAGTTCATCCCGTCGGAGTCGATGGACGACTTCGTCGCCTCGCTGCAGCAGCCCCGGGTGGCGATCATCATGGTGAAGGCCGGCGCCGCCACGGACGCCGTGATCGACGAGCTCGCCTCGCGCATGGATGCCGGCGACATCATCGTCGACTGCGGCAACACCCTGTTCCACGACACCCGCGCCCGCGAAGCCGCGCTGCGGGGCACCGGCCTGCACTTCGTCGGCGTCGGCGTCTCCGGCGGCGAGGAGGGCGCGCTGCTCGGCCCGTCGATCATGCCGGGCGGTTCCGAAGAGGCATACCGACGCCTCGGCCCCATGTTCGAGAAAATCTCCGCACACGTCGACGGTGAGCCGTGCTGCACGCATATCGGTGCCGACGGTGCTGGGCACTTCGTGAAGATGGTGCACAACGGCATCGAGTACGCCGACATGCAGCTCATCGGCGAGGCCTACAACCTGTTCCGTGACGCGCTCGGCTTCGACGCCGAGCAGGTCGCCGACGTGTTCACCGAGTGGAACGGCGGCGATCTCGAGAGCTACCTGGTGGAGATCACCGCCGAGGTGCTGCGCCAGAAGGACGCCAAGACCGGCAAGGCGCTCGTCGACGTGATCGTCGACGCCGCCGAGCAGAAGGGCACCGGCCGCTGGACCGTGAAGTCAGCGCTCGACCTGGGCATCCCGACCACCGGCATCGCCGAGGCCGTCTTCGCCCGCGCCCTGTCCAGCGCCACCGACCAGCGCGTCGCGGCCCGCGGCCTGTCCTCGGGCAACCTCGGTGACGCGCCCGCCGACAAGGCGCAGTTCATCGCCGACATCAAGACCGCGCTCTACGCCTCGAAGGTGGTCGCCTACGCCCAGGGCTTCGACCAGATCGCCGCCGGCAGCGCCGAGTACGGCTGGAACGTCGACCGCGGATCGCTGGCCACCATCTGGCGCGGCGGCTGCATCATCCGCGCGCAGTTCCTC
>JAEZVO010000052.1 GCA_023443125.1 Actinomycetes bacterium | reverse complement strand
GTCTCCTTGCCCGACGCGGTGTCCAGCCTGGAGCGCATCCACAGGCCGCCCTCATCCTTCAGCACGGTGCTGATGTCGAGGTGGCCACTCGAGATCGGCGTGCAGTTCGGCAGCTCCTTCGTCGAGTTGCGGGCGAAGGGGTGGTCGGCCGGCGGATTCTCCGTTGGTGGCTCCGGGCTCGGCTGGTCGGGGCTCGGCTCGCCCGGTGCGGGTTCGTCCTCGTCCGCCGGCGCTCCGTCGACGGGGTGCTTGATGGGTGCGCCCTTCGTCGTGCCTTCGGGCAGACCCACCTGCTCATCAGAGCCGACGAGCCACGGCACCGTGACCACCGGGGACTCCACCTTCTTACCGTCGGCCAGCGTGGCCGTGGCCTTCCACTTCATGCGGTACACGCCAGGCTTGGTGAATATCCAGGAGTAGTGGCCGTGTGAGCCCGGCTCGTAGGTGCGCAAGTTCTCGTCGGTGGACGACAACTCACGCTCCGGCTTCCCCGCCAGGCCGATGGTGCGGTACAGCTCAACCTTGCCGGGGCCGCCGTCGTCGACGAGGGTGAGGCGGAGGTTCTTCTTCACGGCATCGGGCAGCTCACCGTGGCCGATGCCAGCCCACACCGGCGCCCACCCGTCGTAGTGCTGCTGCGGCGCGAGCCACACGATGTCGCCCGGCTTGCCCATGAACGCGTAGGCCTTGTCTTCGGGCACCTGGAAGCGGGACACCTCATAGCCGTCCTGGTCGGCGTCCGGGCCGAGGCGGATGGCGACGTCCTTCGCGTCGCGAATGGTGCTCTCACCTTCCCGCACCTTGATGTCGAGCCCGGACCCCGTCCAGACAATGTGCACGGCGTCAACGTGCTTGCGGTAGATGAGATCGCGGCCCTCGAACGTGGCAGCGTGCGCCTGCGACGGCAGCGCCATCATCGAGCACAGCACCATCAGGCAGACCAGCACTGCAGGCATCTTCACACGTGGCATGCTCACACAACCTCCTATTGATAATGATTATCGACAGCTAGAGTGTTTGAGCACTCGTTTTCCGACAACTCTCGGCGCCAGCCCTCCTGCGTGTGAGCGCTCGACGAGGTGCTACCATGTCGACGTCGCATACCAGGGGAACTCGGTGAGAATCCGAGACTGGCCCGCAGCCGTGACGAACATCGTTCGAAGTCGGAATACCTGCTTGTGACTGACGTACAACCCCGCCGCGGTCTGCGGGAAGTCGCCTAGGCACTACGCCCCGACCTCTCCGACAGACCTCTTGTCACGAGAGGTCACCATGACACTCCAGCGTGCTCGCCACGTAGCAACACTCGCCGCCCTGTCCCTTGCCCTTTCCGCCACTTCCATCTTCTTGGGAGCGTCGACGGCCCACGCCGCCAACACCTGGCGTGAAGGTTGGTGCAAGGAAGGAGAGGGCCAAAGCGTTGTTCTCGACTGGGGAACCCACCCCGACGATGCCACCCCCATAGTCCGCAACCCCGACGGGCACCCTTACTTAGTGCGTTGCCTTATCTTCGCTGACAAGGACAATCCCGCCTACGATTCCCAAGAAGATCCGCGGATCGCAGTCTTTGAAGACGTCGGTATCCCCGCTTCGAGCGGTGGCGGCGGGCTCGTCGAAGTCATCAACGGCATCGACGCCGGTGAGCTCGGCGAGTGGTGGGCCTATGCCGGCTCTACCGGTGTCGACAAGGCGTGGGATATGAGCTATTGGAGCCCAGACCCAACGAGGCCATTCCACATCACTTCCCTCACCAAGGACAACATGTCGGGCTACTACTCTGTCGAGCCGCAGTACGCCAAAGACACCAATCCTGGCCCTGACCCGAGCACCCCAGGCGAGGACCCGTCGACACCCGACCCTGACCCCAGCACTCCAAGCGGGAACCCGTCGACACCTGATCCGACACCCTCAAATACCCCAAGTGCAAACCCCTCAACGCCGAAGGACACCCCAACCAACCAGGCGCCGACAGCGGCCCCACCAACGAAGGCACCTACGAACTCAGTGGAACACCCAAACGACCAGGGCCGACGCAACACCGCTGTTCGACCGAACCTGCCCACGGGCCCCAACCAAGGCAGACCCGCGCAGCGTCCGCTCCCACGCCTGACGATCAGCAGCATCCCGCAACCTTCGCTCACGCCCTCGGCGTCAGCCTCCACCTCACCGAGCCCGACACCCACGCCGAGCTCCTCGGCGAGCATGACTCCGTCCCCGTCGGAGACTCCCCTCGTGGCAGCGGCCTCTCCGTCCGAACAAGCGGTATGGGGTGAGGAACATCCGCAGCGCGAAACCGAGGAAGCTGCCACAGCGAACTCGAACGTCGTGGCTTGGACGCTCGGCATTCTCGGCGTGCTGGCAGCTGCCGGAATCGCTGCATTCTTCCTCGTTCGCCGCAAATCTTCTGGCGAGGAATCACAGGTTTGAGCCTCGCCAGAATCCGGGTGGGGCTGGCCTCGCTGATCGTGTTCTCAGCCACGATCGGTGGGGCCGCCCCTGCATACGCCGATGACGCGGATGTCGTCAAGGTGCTCTGCAACGACCACACCATCGGGTGCTCAGTCACCGGCCCCGCCAGCGCCATCCGCGACGCTACCGTCATCGATGTGAGCGTCACCGGCACTCCCCACACACAAGGGAATCTGCTCGTGTACCGGGCAGTCCTACAAGGAGACACACTGGCCGCGCTGGAACCGATCAGCAAACCCACTCCCTTCACGACGAATGCTGGCGGCGTGAGTAGTTCGCGTGTGGTCATCCCCGGAACCGGAAAGCTTGGTCGCGAGGGCGGATGGGTGTTCATCTCGCTGGCCGGGCAGCGCGGCACCGACGTGTCCTCCACCATCGGAGAGTTTCTCCCCTTCGCAGCCCGTATCCCCCATCTGCTCGGAGACGGATACGCAACCGAGAAACCGGTCGGCATGCCACTCGAGATGCACGCCGACGGTGCCGTAGACAGCGCCGATTTCGTGGTGGAATACAACGACGATGGCGTGTGGAAAGACGCCACCGTCGACGCCCCAGACGCGATCCGGGTTGCTGACCGCCCCGACGGCATCAGCGTGTTCACCTACGAAGTACCCAGGGGTTTACAAGGCAATCGCGACTACGAGTTCCGCGTACGTAACGTCACGGATACTGCCGTCACGGCGTCGTGGAAGGTCCGCCCTTCGGTCAAAGGCGTCACCCAGCAGCGCACGCCACAATTTCGCCCGCCAGAGGTGGGCACGGACCTCATCGGGGCCCAGCGTCACACGCTCCACCCCGAGTCAGCGGTCAAGGCCGTCGCACTCACGCTCACCGGGGTTGGCACGCTGGCCATCCTCGGCAGCACACCCATCGTGAGGCGCCGTCGTGACTAATCAGCATCCCCTGCCTTGGCTGTGGCTGATCGGCGTGGCCATCGTCGTCGCACTCGAAACCACCAGCGTGCTGCTCCACGTGTGTCTTCTGCTCGGCACCGTGGTGGCGTTGCTCCTGGCTCCTGGAACGCACCGGAGGGCCTGGGGATTGGCGCCGATCAGCGCCGTGTATTGGATCATACTGACGCTCATCCTCCCAAGCCCCGACACCGCCAAGGTGTTGTTCACGCGGCCATTCATAGAAGTGGGCCCGGGAGTCTCCTTCGGAGGCCCTCTCACCGCAAGCGCTGCCTCCATCGGACTCATCGCTCTACTCCGGTGCTTCACTTGCATCCTGCTGGTTGCGCTGCTGCTGTCACTGGTGCCCGGCAGTAGCTGGCATGCGATCTGGAAGGGGCTTCTCGGCGGCGGCGCCTCGCTGTCCGCCGCGTGGAGTTACCTCATCGATATGTCTCGACGTTCCGACGGCCCGCTGCGGGAGTTGCTTCCTCAAGCACGGCTGCGCGCTACGACAGATCCAGCTACCCAGCCAGAGAGCACGGCCTTACGATGGCTACGACTCCCGCTGCTGCTGGTGCTCTGCCTCGGGCCACTGCTGCTGCTCGCTTTTCAGGTTGTCCCTGCCGCCTGGGTGCCCGCCGGCAGCATAATCGTGCTCGCGGTAGCGGTTGCTGCAACGTTCCTTGGCGGTTGCCTCTCAGCTCAGGGGCGCCGGCTCCAGATAGCGCTGATTCCGCTGCTCAGCGCGATACTCATCACCGGTGCATGGTACGCGCGCGGCTGGTTTCCGGGTGGCGACACCGTCGACGCCAACCCACCGTCGTGGTCGAGCGCCCCACTGGTGCTGATCTTCGCGACGCTCACCATCCCGCTCAGCGTGTTCCTGGGGGTGAGACGTGCTCAAGATTGACGATCTCCACGTGTGGTTACCGCGGCGAGGCAGCGTCCTCACAGGGGTGTCTGTCGAGCTTCCCGCGGGCGTGCACGCGCTCGTCGGAATCAATGGCGCCGGCGCCAGCATGTTGCTGCGCTCCATCGCAGGAATGTTGCCCACCGGTGCACGAGTGCGCGGTACTGCTCGGTTCCAAGGTCGTGACCTCTTGCGCACCATCCCCGACGAGCTCGACAACGTCGCCTACGTATCCGCCGACGAGGTTGCGGACGCGCCGGAGGCGGCACTGTTGCTCGTCGACGGCACCCCTACGCACAGAGATTCCATGCTGAACGCGCTCGCGGCCCGTGCAGCCCGCGGGCACACCGTCGTGTGGGCTACGCACGATCTCGACGGGGCGTGGGAGGTAGCCGACAGCATCATTGAGCTCGTCGACGGTCAGGCCCGAGCACCTCAGCCGCCGGCAACGTGGGAGCCGCGGACACTCCCTGAACCCACCTTGTTGACGCTCAGCCGTCTCCTCTCCCTGCCCGCGAGCCAGTGTTCCTCACCACGCAAGGCCGCGATGGCGTTTCGCGCCAGTGAAGTACGCATCCCGTTACTGCCGCCAGCCGGTGCACCGCGAGCGGTGTCCTCCGTGCGTTCTGTCCGGATTGATCCCGCCGCCTTAGGGCTCGAAGGATCCGAGCTGTTGCTTCCACTAGACCAATGCGCAGGGGTGATCGACGTCAACGACGAGCCGCTACCCGCTCCACGCCTCCCGGGCTTCACGTCACTTCCGGAACAGTTGCCCAACGAGCCTGCAGGCAAGGCGGCGCGGCGGCTCGAGAAGCGCTTCGAGGTCCCCAAGGGGCAACTGCTAGCCACAGCGTCCTCGCACACCCCGCTACGGCAACGAGATAATTTGCGCAGACACAGTCCGGGCGAACGCGCGCTGCTGCGAACCGCGCTCCTCACCACTGCCCCTGGCCCACTGTGGGCCAGGGAACCCCAGCGAGATCTCGATGCCCGCGCCAAGGCCACGCTCGCCGCCACACTCCTTCGAGGCGGCCCCGCTGTGCGTCTCCTGTACTGCTCGGATGTGGAGTTCCTGGTCCGCGCATGCACCACCATCATCGTCGTACAGCATCGACGCATCCTGGCAGTGGGCGCTCCGACGTCGCTCGTCACCCAACTGCCGCACCGTCCCATCATCGCCGAGGCCCTGAACTCCACTCACTACCTGCGGCTGACCGACCTGGTATCGGCCCTCTACGAGCAGGAGAGCGCATGAGCACCCGCTGGCGCATCGTTGGCCGCACGACCGGATGGCGTTCGACGCTGTTCGTCACGCTCGCGCTACTCGTCGGCTATGCCTGGTTGTGCTGGCCGCTCATCTCTTCGCTAACGGTGCCCAACCGGGAACAGCTCAACCGCGAGTTCCCGTTCGTGCTGTGCGCACTCCTCACGCTGACCTGCCTCGTGGGTTTCTGCCTCTGGCTCGACATGGGACGCCGTCTGGCGAATGTGGCGCCAATCCCGCTGCTCGTAGGCATCGGCCTGGGTGCCCGACTCCTCCTGAGCCCAGGATCCTCCGGTATCGAACCAGTCTTCTGGATTCCTATGCTGGCAGGCCTCGTGCTCGGCAGCGCCGCTGGCTGGATTACCGGCGTGGCCACCATGTGCCTCATCGCTCTCGTCATGGGCAACGTCACAACTCCCCTGCTCGGGCAGCTGATCGTCATGGGCATTTGGGGAGTGGTAGGCGGTTGGCTGCACCGGCTGCGCACGCTGTGGGCATGGCTGGCTTCCCTGGCTGCAATGCTGCCGCTTGGTGTGCTCACCGGGTTGTCGCTCAACATCATGGGATGGGCCAGCGAAGGCGCGTCGGACACCAGTTCCTTCGTTCCTGGGCTGGGACCCGTCGACACCTTCGCCCGCATCTGGCAATACACGCTCGACACCTCTGCGGCCTACGACACGGTGCGTGTGATCACCAACATGTGCTGCATGCTCGTCGCAGGCATCCCCCTACTCCGGTTCCTCAGGAGCGCCTACTGGGCAGCTGAGCCGGAACGGGTCGACGAGGTCAGCCCACCCCCAACCATCGCTCCTTCCGCACTGGCACGTCGCCGCAGAAGCGCCCTGCTTCACTCGATCTGGGATTCAACGAAAGAGAACGCCTCATGACCAACGAAGACATTGATCTGCAGTGGGCCACCAGCACCATCGCCCGGCTCAACCATTACTTCGACGACGTGGTGGTCGGCCAGCGAAGACTGCGCACCGCACTCATGGCGACCCTGTTGACGGGCGGCCACGTGCTGCTCGAATCCGTGCCCGGCCTTGCGAAAACGCTGGCAGCGAGCACGCTCGCGCGAAGCGTCAGCGGATCGTTCGCACGAATCCAATGCACCCCAGACTTGCTGCCCAGCGACATCATTGGAACGGAAATCTACGACCAGCGCGCTTCCAAGTTCGTCACCGAACTGGGCCCCGTGCACGCCAACTTCGTGCTTCTCGACGAGATCAACCGCTCCAGTGCAAAGACCCAGTCGGCCATGCTGGAGGCCATGCAGGAACGCCAAACGTCGATCGGCGGAGAAACGTATCCGCTGCCGTCGCCGTTCATGGTGATGGCCACGCAGAACCCCATCGAGGAAGAGGGCACCTACGTCCTACCGCAGGCACAGATGGACCGCTTCCTGTTGAAGGAAATCGTCCACTACCCCAGCGCGGAAGACGAAGTGCGGGTACTTGACCGCATCGAATCCAATACCTTCGAGCGTCCGCAGCCGGCCGTGTGCAGCACAGAGGACATCCGTCGGCTGCAACAACTCGTCTCCCGAGTCCAGGTGGCGCCCGAGATCAAGCGCTACCTCGTCGAAATCATCAACGTGACACGCAATCCCGAACAATTCCTTGGCGCCGACGATGCCCGCTGGATCGAGTTCGGATCGAGCCCCCGAGGTTCGATCGCTTTCATGCAAGTTGCTCGCGCGCTGGCCGTGATGGCAGGACGTAGCTACGTGATTCCCGACGACGTCATGCTCCTGCGCTACGCCGTGTTGCGGCATCGTCTCGTGCTCACCTTCGAGGCGGTGGCCGAACGTATCCGTCCCGAACACATCATCGACGCGGTCTTCGCCGCCGTCGAAACCCCGTAAGCCATGGCACTCATCACCCCCATCAAAACCCGCGTGGAACTGGCGCTGCGTCGCCCGGTTGCCAGCCTGCACGAGGGCACCCATCCGGCGATCCATATCGGCCGCAGCCACGAATTTCACGACCTGCGGGAGTACGTCGTCGGCGACAACATTCGAGACATCGACTGGCGTGCCACGGCCCGAAGCGGTCAGCTGCTCATCAAACGGTATACGGCACAACGCCAAGCGACGCTGATGTTGGTGGTGGCCAGCGGCAGAAGTTTCGCGGGCCTAGCCTCTGCCCGCCGCACGAAGCGCGACGTCGCAATCGACGTAGCTGGAACACTCGGCATGATCGCCACGCAGCATGCTGATCGTGTTGGGTTCTTGTGGACACACGACGGCGACGTTCGCGCCACCCGTCCGCGCGGCGGCGTGCTGGACCTCGAGCGAGGCCTGCAGGGCGTCGTCGACGCCAGCCAGTTGGATGCTGCTGACGCCGACCTCCCCCTGCTGCTGGATCGCGCCATTCAGTCGTCGAATCGCCGCCTCATCATGGCCATCATTGCCGACGACATCGACATGAATGCGGTGCTAGAGGCCAAATTGCGCAGGCTCGCTGCCCAACACGACGTCTGGTATTTCTCTATTCTCGACGCCCTGCCCGCCGATCTTCCCGGTGATGTCAGGGGCATCGGAGATACCCGACGAATTCCTGCATTCCTGCGCAAGCATCCCCGCGTGCGCGCGGAGTTCGAGGAGCAACGCAACGCCCGCATCGATGCCCGGCATGTAGCGCTGCAGCGCCTGTCTATTCGGCATCTCGAAGTGACCGACGACGACGTGGTCCGCACTGTGGTGGACGCGGTTGGGAGGTGGAGTCGTGTTCGTTGATCTCGCCATCAATCCTCCCGTAGGGCTGGCGTGGTGGTGGAACGCGCTCGCCGCAATCATGCTGCTGGGCGGGGTTGCGGTACTGACGTGGGGAATCGTGATTTGGCGCCGGAGCCGGAAACCTTCCATGTCCTCAGAAGACTCCCTCGAGACTTTGCGAAGCAAGGTACTCGCTGAGCTGGAGGTGATCGCGGCAGACCATCGTGCGGGGACGCTCCCTGCCGCGCAGGCTGCCGTGCGCACGAGCAACCTGGTGCGCCACTTCCTCGGGCTTGCCGCCGAAACCGATGCCGACTACGCCACCGCGCACCAGATCGCGATGCTGGCGCGCATCCGTCCCAGTCTGCAACCTGCAGCACGGCTTATCGCCGACCTGCAGCCCATTGCGTACGGCGGCAGCCTCGACGATTGCGAGAGGCTCATCGTCGAAGCTCAGGAAGTGGTGCGGACATGGCAATGATGTATCCGTGGGTGCTTGCCCTCGTGGCGGGCATTGCACTCGTGTTGGCTATCGCGACGCTGCTGCTCACCCGGGGAGCCCAGCCACGAGCAGGCAAACCGCTCGCCTACCCCGAGCGGATTCGCAGCCTCACCTCGTTCCAGACGTTGGCGAAGCGGCTGCTGGTGTTGTCCGTGGTGGAGGTGCTCGGTGTGCTGCTCGCCTTGAGCGGTGCGGCACTCCTCGTGGCGCGCGTCATCAACACCACGCCCAATGACGAGGAACGCAGCAACCGCGATGTGTTGCTCTGCCTCGACGTCTCGGGGTCCATGATCGATGTCGATAAAGCCATGATCGACGTGTATCTGCAGCTGGCAGAACAACTCGAAGGCGAACGTATCGGGCTGGTGCTCTTCGATGCCTCAGCGGTCACGATGTTCCCTCTCACCGACGATGCCCGCTACGTGCAGACACAACTCGCGCATGCCCGCGAGGAGATCTCCGGGCAGCGCATTGTGGGAACCGACCTGGGAGATGGCTCGTCCCTCATCGGCGACGGACTGGCCAGCTGTGTACAACGTTTCGATCAGAAGGATGTTCGACGCTCACGCACGATCGTCTTCGCCACCGACAACCAGCTTGCCGGCGACCCGCTGTACTCGCTCGAGAAAGCCACAGATATGGCGGTGAAACGGGAGATCATGATCTTCGGGGTAGCGCCATACAACAACGATCCGGTGCCGACGGTGGCATTCAAGCGGCAAGTTGACCGGACGCACGGGAAAGTGCTGCAGCTCGACACGCGGGGCACTACCGACGTCGAGATGATTCAGGAAGCGATCGAGCGGCAGGAACGAGTTGCGATGGCGGCCCGTTCAGGCCGAGTAATCAGAGACCTCACCTGGCCGGGCGCCACCCTGGGGCTGGCGGGCCTACTGATCGCCTCCATCGCCCGGCTCAGGAGGCGATGGTGATGATGCAAACGATACGACGCATCGTACTTGCCATGCTGTTCGTCGCGATACTTCTGCTGCCCGCCTTGCCGTCGGACACCCCCAACACGCAGTTCGCCGACAGCAACGTTGATCTGGTGTTCATCGTGGACCGCACCACTTCCATGGCCGCCACGGACTACGACGGGGGCCACACGCGCTTGGAGGGAGTTGCCGAAGACATCCGCCGAGTCACTGAGCTCGCACCCCAGGCACGATATTCAGTCGTCACCATCGACAACAGGGCACAACTTGCACTGCCGCCGACCAATGACGCCGCCGCACTCACAACGCTGGCGGAGACGCTCGGATGGCGCGACGAGCAGCAGGGCAGCGGCACCGACATCGGGATTGCAACCGACGTCGTCGTGCAGCTGCTGCAATCCTCACAACAGGATCACCCGCGCAACAAGCGGTACGTCATCTACATGGGCGATGGCGAGCAGACAGCACGCTCTGCGCCGACGAGTCTTGCCCCAATACGGCAGTACACCGACGGCGCGCAGGTGTTCGGCTACGGCACTGCCGAAGGAGCCACGATGCTCGCCCGCCCGGGCTCCTCAGAGCTTCTTACTCGCAACGGTGAGCACCCCATCTCCAAGATCGACGAGGGCAACCTGCAGAAACTCGCCGCGGAGCTGGGAGGGCAGTATCAACATCGCACTGGCGATGAAGAGTTGGCCCTATGGCCTGGGATTACCGCGGATGTCGAGCCTGACCCCCAGCACAGCGACGAGATTCCCGTCGTGTGGATATTGGGGATCGTGGCCGCCGCGCTGACCTGCTGGGATCTGTTGGCGACGATCCGACAGGCACGCAAGTTCTGGTTGGAGGTTCGATGAATAACGATCCACGACGAGTCCGCGGCCGCCGCTCCATGCTCGTCGGCACAATCATGGGGATGGTGCTACTGCTGGCTGCGATACTCATCGCGGCACAGTCGGTGTTCACCCTGCTGGGCAACACATCGTGGCGCGACGAAAACTACACCCAGGCGGTCGCCTGGCACACCAAGGCGATGCAGGTGAGCGTCGTTGACCGTTGGAAAGCGCCGTTCAATCGCGGCGTCGCCTACTACGGGCAGCGCAGCTGGACAAACGCTTCCAACGACTTTGCACGCGCCGCGGAGCTCGCCCCATCACAGCAGCAGTGCCTCATCCGTCTGAACTGGGCTTGGGCGCTCGAAGCGGCAGCCG
Source organism: Actinomycetes bacterium (assembly GCA_023443125.1). Lineage (GTDB taxonomy): Bacteria > Actinomycetota > Actinomycetes > Propionibacteriales > Propionibacteriaceae > Arachnia. The sequence goes on along the minus strand of JAEZVO010000052.1, from coordinate 7,213 downwards.
ACGAGCTCCAGCGGGTCAATGACGCCGAGGGAGCTCGGGAGCGTTGGAACGAGGCACGGACGGTGCTCAGGGATGCGGATTGCCCTGATGAGCAGACCGAGGAGCAACAGCAGTCCGAGCAGGAGCAAGATCAGCAGGACGACAACGACCAGCAGCAAGAAGAAGATCAGCAAGACAGCAAACCTGACCCCGGTTCCCAAGAAGGCGAGGAACACACGGATTCCCCTAGCGGCACGCAGGCCGACCAGCAGCAAGAGACCCTAGCCAGGCTTGAATACAAGAGCTTCGGAAAACCAGCAGAAGGGTCGGAAGAGGATCCGAAGGAAGATCCAGCCAAGCAGTTACAGGAACGTGAAACAGCTGCCAGCAAAGAACGCCAGGAAGCAGAAGACGAGAAGAGCAAGGATCAAGCGCCTGCCGGTTCGCAAGACCCTGAGCTGGGCGAAGAACGCACCTGGTGAGCGAGCGGGGCGGCCAACATTCGATGGTTGAGCCGGCCCGAAGGGCCGAGTCGAAACCATCACCAAAGTGATTTCGATACGCGCCCTGCGGGCGCTACTCAATCACCAGGGTGGCGCGCACGCGGCAACACACCCGACCGTCGAGTAAGCGGCGCAGCCGCTGTATCGAGACGCACCGCGTAAAAAACTTCAAAATCCGTACGCAGTTTGAAGTTTCCCCCTGATTTTGGGGTGGTAGATCAATCTGCGTACGGATTTTGAAGTTTCGTGGTGGGGGCGGGTGCCACTTAGACACCCGGCCACCGGGTTACTGATCCAGCTCGCGGGTGTCGATCTCTGCGACGCGATCGCCGAGCTCCTCAAGCAGGCGGTGACGCTCCTCGCGTCGCTGGGCCTGCAGGATGGGGTTGGGCACCGGTGCCGCAGCCAGGAGCCGCTTCGTGTACTCCTCCTGCGCGTTCATGAGCACGTCCTCGCGGTCGCCCTTCTCGACGATCTTGCCGTACTGCAACACCACAACGCGGTGCGCCAACGAATCGATCACGGCCAGGTCGTGCGAGATAAACAAGCAGGCGAACCCGAATTCCTTCTGCAGCTCCGTGAACATCTCCAGCACGCTCGCCTGCACCGAGACGTCGAGCGCGGAGGTGGGCTCATCAGCGACGAGCAGGTCGGGGCTCAGCGTGAGGGCCCGGGCGATGGAGACGCGCTGGCGCTGGCCACCCGAGAGCTCGTGGGGATACCGGTTGTAGGCCGACTTGGGCAGACGAACCGCCTCGAGCAGGTCGTGCACCCGCTGCCGGCGCTCGGCCTTCGTGCCCACGCGGTGCACCTGGAGCGGCTCAGCGATCACGTCACCCACCGGCAGCCGCGGGTTGAGCGACGCCGCCGGGTCCTGGAAGATCACGCCGATGCGCTTGCGAAGCTCCTTCAACTGCTGCCCGCGCAGCTTCGTGAGGTCTTCTCCCAGCACGCGCGCCTCACCCGATGCAACCGGGATCAGGCCGAGCAGGGCGCGGCCAATCGTCGACTTACCGGAGCCCGACTCGCCCACGAGGCCGACGATCTCGCCGCGGCGCACGTCGAACGAGACGTCGTCGACCGCACGGAATGGCTTCTTACCTGAGCGCTTGTACTCGACGACGAAGTTGCGGCACTCGAGCGCCATCTCTTGGCTGGTGACGTCGGCCACCTTGTCGCCGAACTGGCCGTGGCCAACACCCAGGTGAGGCACCGCGTCGAGGAGGCGCTTGGTGTAGGGGTGTTGGGGGTGCATGAGCACTTCTTCCGACGTGCCCTGCTCGACGATGTCGCCCTTGAACATGACGGCGACGCGGTCAGCCATGTCGGCCACCACGCCCATGTTGTGCGTAATCAGCAGGATGCCGGTGTTGAGCTTGTCCTTCAGCGAGCGGAGGAGGTCGAGGATGTCGGCCTGCACCGTGACGTCGAGGGCGGTGGTGGGCTCGTCGGCGATGATGACGGCCGGGTCGCACGCGAGCGCCATGGCGATGACGACGCGCTGGCGCATACCGCCGGAGAGCTCGTGCGGGAACTGCTTCGCGCGGCGCTCCGCGTTGGGGATGCCCACGGCCTTGAGCAGATCCACTGCCCGGGCCCAGGCCTCACGCCCGAATGCGACGCCGTGCACCTCCATCGACTCGGTGAGCTGTTCGCCCACCCGGATGACGGGGTTGAGCGCGGTCATCGGCTCCTGGAACACCATCGCGACGTGGTTGCCGCGCACATTGCGCAACTGCTTGCCGTTGAGCTTGCCGATGCTTTGGTTCGCGACGATCGTCTCACCCTGGATGTGAGCGTTGCCGGGCAGCAAGCCGAGGGCCGTCGTCGCAGTGACCGATTTGCCGGACCCCGACTCGCCGACGAGGGCCACGACCTCGCCGGGGCGCACGTCGAGGGTCAGCCCCTTCACGGCATGGACGCGTCCGAACTCCGTCTTGAACTGGACGTCGAGATTCTTGAACTGCAGCACTGCTTCTTGCGTCATGATTCAGCTCCTCAGCTCAGCGTCTGGCGGGGGTCGAAAGCGTCGCGGAGGCCGTCGCCAATGAAGTTGACGCACAGCGCGATGCCCAGAATGAAGATGCCGGGCCACCAGAACAGCCACGGGCGGGTGGTGAGCGTGCTCTGGTAGGTCTGGATGAGCAAACCGAGCGACGTGTCAGGCGTACGCACACCAAAGCCCAAGAACGAGATCGAGGTCTCCACGAGGATGGCCGCGGAGATCGACAGCGTCGCATTCACGACGATGGTGCCGAGCGCGTTGGGGAGGATGTGGCAGCCGATGATCGTCACCGACGGCGTACCGATGGCGCGAGCAGCAGCAATGAACTCTCGTTCACGCAGCGACAACACTTCCGCACGCACCAAGCGAGCAAGACCCGTCCACGAGATCAGGCCGATCATCAACGCCATGAGCGGCACGTTTGAGCCGAAGGTGCGGCCAAAGACGGCGGCGATCACGAGCAGCGGAAGGATGATGAGCAGGTCGGTAAACCGCATGAGGATCGACTCGGTAATCCCGCGGAAGTACCCCGCGACGGAACCGATCGTCGTGCCGATGAGGGTGGCGACAGTACCGACGGTGAAGGCGATAAACAGCGACACCTGCGCGCCTCGCATCACGAGCGCGAAGTAGTCTTTACCGATCGTGTCCTGCCCGAACGGGTGCTCACCGATGCGGAACGGGAACAGGCTGAGCGTCGGGGCTCCGCCCGGCAGTGCCGACGGGTACGGCGTGACGTAGTTCTTGCCCCACCAACCAGGAATCGGGCCCACGCCAATCGAGCTAATCGACAGCACGAGAATGCCAAGAAGCAGCACCAACGAAACCATCGCTGCCTTGTGACGCAAGAAGCGCCGCATGACCAGCTGGCCCTGCGAGTACGACTTGTCAGTAGTCTGGTCGAGGACATCCTCGACGGAGTACGCGTGCTCCTCGTCCATCTGGGGCGAATTATGAGTGTTGTGATCAGTCATTTCCCACTCCCTACTAACCGCTAATCCGCGGATCGAGGACGGCGTAGACGAGGTCGGCAATCAGGTTCATCGTCACAGCGGCGCCACCGGCGACGAGGAAGAAGCCCATCACCGGCATCGGGTCAACGTTCCTCAAGCCAGTCTGGAACAAGTCGCCCATGCCCTTCCAACCAAAGACCTGCTCGGTGATGACCGCGCCACCAATGAGCGCCGCGAAGTCGAACGCCACGATCGTGGCCAGCGGAATGAGCGCGTTGCGCAGCGCGTGGCGGGTAATCACCTTGCGCTCCGAGATGCCCTTCGAACGCGCGGTGCGCACGTAGTCCTGGCGGAGCACTTCGAGCATCGAGGCGCGGGTGTAGCGGATGTAGCTCGCGATCGAGACCACCATGAGCGCGCACGTGGGCAGCACCAAGTGCGTCGCCGTGTCGATCATGTGGTTCCAGTACGTCGAGCGGAAGTTCGGGGTAGCCGACGCGATGGTGGCGATGGGACGCGGCTGCACCGCGAGGTACTTGGCCCAGTTGCTCAGCATCATGTCGGCGAACGCAATGACGCTGGCGATGATCGACACCACCACGGACGCGAATGTGGCTTGCCGGCGAGAGAATCCGCCGAGCAGCTGGCCGGCGAGCACCGCCACGACGATGGACACGAAAAACAGCACGATGAGCGTCCACGTGACGCCAGAGAACGTCGCCGGATCTTCACGCGGCATCATCAATGTCGGACGCATCACGATGTAGCCGACGATCGCGACGAGCACCGTCACCCCGACAGCGTTGCGCACGCGGGGGTTCTTGAAACCGGACGTCATCATGATGGCCAAGATGCCCACACCAATGACGGCAAGGATGTACATCGGGATACCCACCGCCGGACGACGGAACCACTGGACGGCATCCATGTACCACAGCACACCCGCCACGACGGCAAACGATGCCGCGAACGTGATGAGACGCCGGCGCAGGCTCCCTCCGAGCGCCGCGGCGAGAATGATGCCTACCGCCACTGCAGATATCAATATGGTTTGCCAACTGAAGTGGGCTGTCGGAATCCAGTCGTTGAACTGGATGGCTGCGTAGTGCTTGAGGAGCACAGCGAACCAGAACACAGGCAGAGAGAAGAACACGAACGCCATGAACGTCACTGCGTAGTCGAACCCTGAGTACTGGCGAATGGCGGTGACGATACCCAGCGTGATGCCGATCACGATGGCGAGCAGGGTAGCCAGAGTGACGAGGCGTAGCGTCGAGCCAGCCGCGCTCGCAACGAGCGCATTGACGCTCTGCCCTTCACGGTTGTTGCCGAGATCGCATTGCCCGATGAAGCACTTGGCCGCGCCTCCCAGCCAGGAGAAATAGCGTACGTACCAGGGTTTATCGAGACCCATGATGGCGGTGCGTTGGGCTATGCGGTTCTCGCGGTTCGGGTCCTGCGACTCGCGGAGATCTTGCAGCGGGTCACCGGAGTTGATGACTAGCACGAACATCACCAGCGAGCCGAGCAGCAGGATCAGAACAGACTGTCCCAACCGCTTCAAAACGTATTTCAACACGTGGATTATCCTTTTCGGCTGGCTCACGCAACGCTATCGAAGAGCTGCGCACCCGGAAACTATAGGGCACATCGCGGCGCTTGAGAAGACGTGAGTCGGGGCAGGCGGAATATCCTCCTGCCCCGACTGACCTCTCTAGCCTGCGATCAGGAGGCTGCTACCCACTGATGCGCGTTCCACGAGACCTGCGACTGCGTCGCGGTCGGGCGAACGTTGTCCAGCTTCGCGTCGGCGCCGACCACGCCAGGATGGGCGTACAGCGGAATACCGAACAGCGTGTCCCACAGTTCCTTCTCAATGGCGATGGTCTGCTCCTGGTGGACGTTCTCGTCGAGCGAACCCGCGAGCTCCTTCCAAGCGGCGTCGATCTTCTCGTTCGAGTACTCGCCGAAGTTCTGCGGACGATTCGTGGAGTAGATGTTCTGACCGGAGGTGATCTGGCCGGAGCCAGCCCAAGCGAACAGCGCCACCTCGTAGTTACCGGCCGGAATCTCCTTATCGAAGAACCTGTCGGAGCTGACGTCAACGATCTCGAAGCCAGCCTCCTTGCAGACGGCCTGGATCAGGTTGACGGTCTCCTGGCGACGCAGGTTACCCGCTGCGTAGCCGATGCGAACCTTGAGCGGGGTCTTGACGCCGGCTTCAGCGAGCTTGGCCTTGGCGCCCTCGATGTCGATCTCGTCGTAGCGTCCGTCGTAGGACTTCGACGTGATGGCCTCGTACTTCTCCGTCTGGAAGGGGAACACCTCACGGGCGTTCATCACGACAGCGTCGGGGTTGATGGGCTTGACGAGCTGGTCGACGATCTGCTTCCGCGGCACGCACATCGCGAAGGCTTCACGCACCTTCTGATCCGTCATCACGTTGCCCTCGCGGAAGTTGAAGTCGAGGTGCTCCCAGGTAAGCGTGGAGTACTGGTAGACCTTGATCCCGTCGCCCATGCCCTCCAGCTGCGGCACGGTGTCCACCGTGGCCTGCGGTGCGATCACCTGGACGTCACCGTTCTGCAGCGACTGGGCCTGGATGGCGTCGTCGAGGAAGCGGAACACGAGCTCCTTCGTGGCCGCAGGCTCACCCCAGTACTTGTCGTTCGCTGTGAGCGTGAGGGATTCGCCGGCCTTCCAGCCGCCCTCCTTCAGCTTGTACGGGCCTGCAGACGGCACTTCGCTCATGTCCTTCGGCAGCTCGCCGGGGTTGTAGATCCAGCCCTCGTTCCAGAACTTCGCGGCCTTGCGCACGGTGTCGCCGTCCTTGTCGAGGATGGCCTTGGCGAGCGCGTCGGGCTCCAGGCCCGACTTCTTCGCCACGATATGTGCAGGGAGCACCGAGGTGACGTTGATCATGTAGTCCGGGTCAGGGGTGGCGTATTCGATGGTGAAGGTCTTGGAACCAACCTCACCCTTCGGGCCGTCGGGCACCTTCTCCGCCAAGCTGCTGGAGACGTGGTTGAACACGGACTCCTTGCTCTTGCCGCTCACGAAGCCCGGAGCGACGAACTCAGGGTTCTGCGCGGCCCAGTCGAGGAGGTAGTCGTTGATAGTGATCGGGGTGCCATCCGACCACACGGCGTCGTCGGCGATGGTGTACTTCACGATCAGCGGGTCTTCGCTGGTGACCTCAACGGTGCCGAACTTCTCGTCGCGGCAAATGGTGCCGTCGGTGCCGTAGTAGGTGAATCCGGCGCGCATCATGCCGTCGATCACGTTGTTGTACGTGGAGTAGGTGTCGGCGGTCAAAGCGTTGTAGCCCGTCCAGTCGGGCTTACCTGCGGTGTAGGCAACCTGGCCCTCTGCGGATTCGGTAATGCCGAGATCCTTCAGGCAGGGATCGTCCGATTCCGTGGCTTCCGGTTCTTTGCCCTCTCCACCAGCGGAGGCCGATGCGTCGCTGCCGCCCGTGGGGCCGGCTGCGGGATCGTCCGAGGTGCAAGCGCCCAGCAACAGCGCACCGCTCATCAGCAGCGCGAGAGATGCAGACCCTCTCAACTTCATGGGTTCTCCTTTGTCGTCAACGACAGTCAGTGGACCTGCTGGCCCAATTGGGGTGGACACTAGCGACTTCTGCGGGCGAAAGAACAGGGATCTCAGAAAAACGGATGTAATCGTTATGGAATAGAGACCCTCAAAGCACCTCCTGACCGCAACACATAGTTCCGGCAAGATGACAGTGTTGGTCTCACTATGCGGACAGCCAC
>JAEZVO010000022.1 GCA_023443125.1 Actinomycetes bacterium | reverse complement strand
AACGCCTCTACTAGGAAAATGCCCCAGAACCCACGCCGACACATCGGCTAAATGCCACACCCGGCAGTATCGAGAACAGCCAAACGCGAGCCCCAGAACACCACCATCATGACTGTATCGAGACGCATCTTCACCCCACCAAAACTGCAAAACTCGCCAACAGCTGCGTGCCTCACGCTTGGCTGAGCGGGGACAGGTGCGACTGATGGCGAGTTTTGCAGTTTTGTCGCGGCATCTCGATTGCGTCTTGGTCACCTCGCCCCACGATTGAGCCGCCACCGCGGGTGGCGTGTCGAAATCATCACCTTCAGTGGCAGATTCGCACCCAAACATGGGCCACGATCTGCCAGATATCCAAGCGGCCGCGCTCTCCCGACCGTCGAGTAGCGGGCGAAGTCCGTGTATCGAGACACCTCCTGTTCCCCTGCTATAGTACTGACCGACGGTCGGTCGGTAAGGGGCAGTACACGTGAGCAGAGTAAGGAAAGCTCCGCAAGAACGCAGGAGTGACATCCTGCGCGTCGCAGCTGAGCTCTTCGCTGACAAGGGCTACAGCGCTGCGACAGTGAACGATGTGGTGACGCATGCCGGCATTGCGAAGGGCACCTTCTACTACTACTTCGCATCGAAGGACGCGTTACTCGAGGCCCTCATCGACGAACAGATGGGTGCCATGATCGAGCTCGCCCGAGCCACCGTCGAACGAGACGATTTGAGCGCAACCGAGAAGCTCCTGACGTTCTGGAACACCCAGCGCGACGCGGCCTCAGCCGACGGCCTGACATCGCACATCGAAGAGGCCTTCGACGAGACAGCCCACATCCGGTTGCTCTCCCGACTCGTTCTCACACTCGGGCCGGAGCTCACTCCCATCGTCGAACAAGGGGTGACTGAAGGAACGTTCTCGACGCCGTATCCCGCCGAGGCCATGGACCTCATCCTCGCCAGCTCGGCGTATCTGTTCGACAGTGGCCTGCTGACTCGGCCTGATGCAGACCCGACGCGCACGATGCAGGCGTTCTTGCACCATGTGGAGGCGCTCTTGGGCGCCCGTCCGGGCACGTTCAGCAGCTTCGCCACCACGCTGGGGTAGCCGGTGCCATGCTGATGCGATTGGTTCGCGGGGACCTCCGCCGCAACACGGTGACAACCATGGCGCTGGTAGCGCTCCTCGCCATCGCGACGGCGCTCGTCGCTGCCGGAGCGGGCACCGTCGCCACAGTCTCCGGCTCGCTCGACCGCTTGTTCGCGAGGGCCAAGGTTCCGGACGCGATGCAGATGCATAGCGGAGAGATCGACGAGCGCGCCATCCTCGAATGGGCGACGCGACACCCCGACGTTGCCGATGCGCAGGTGGTCACCACCTACCCGCTTCCCGTCGGGAAACTCACGATCGGCGGGCATGCGCAGTCTGATTCTGCGCTGCAGCCGTCGGCAACAGCACAAAGCCCCTCATTCGATCAGCTGTTGGGGCTTGACAATTCGGTACTCGACCCTTCCCCCGGCACCGTCGTCATGCCGTTGGCATATCGGAACCAGGTACAGCCAGGAGGTGAGGTCACTCTGGGGATCGAGGGCGAGGAGCGCAGGTTCGTCGTCGCCGGGTTCCTGCGGGATGCGCAGATGAACCCCTCGATGGTGACCTCCAAGCGGCTGCTGTTCTCGAGCGAAGACATGCGCTGGATAGCGTCGGGACTCGAGCCTGAATATCTGGTGGAATTCCGTGTGGCGCCGGGGGCATCGCCAGGCGCCGTGCTCGCGGAGTACGAGGCAACTGGGTTCCCGACAGCTGGTCCGGCCATCGATGGCGGCTCCATTCGTCTGCTGGCGGGATTGTCGTCGACACTCGTGGTGGGCGTGCTGGCAGCAATCGCATGCGTCGTCGCTGTGCTGGGCATGCTCACCGTCAGGCTGGCGGTCAAGACAGCAATCGCGAACGACCTCACGCAGATCGGTGTGTTGAAGGCCATCGGCGTGCCGGAGCGTCGAATCAGATGGACGTTCCTCGCAAAGTACGTCGTCATCGCACTGATTGGCGTGGGGCTCGGGGTGATGGTCGCGCCGATCTTGCATGACCCCCTCACCCGCCAGGCGACGTTGGAGCTGGGCGAACCAAGCTCACCGCTTCCCACGGGATTGGCCTGGGCTGGCTCGGCGTTACTGGTGCTGCTGGGGGCTGTTGGGTACTGCTGGTGGCTCATGCGGGGCATTGCCCGGGTTACCACACTTACCGCGATGCGCGCGGGAACTACGTCGAAACGCCCCTGGCTGTGGGGGTGGCGCTTGGCTCGGACGAAGCTGCCGGTGTGGCTGTGGTGGGGTCTGCTCGGCGCGTCGGGCCGCGGGCAAACCGGGCTCGCAGCCTTGGCTGCGCTCATCGCCGTGGCGGTGTGTGTTCCGGCCCAGGTCACCACAACACTGGCCTCCCCGCAGCTGTCTTCATATCTGGGGGTTGGTGAGGCCGACGTGATCGTCGAGACTCGTGATGCCGAGGTGGCGAGTCAGCTCGCCCAGGAGCTTCCCGACGACGCCGCCGTCGCAGCGGTCGCCCCGCTGCAGCACACGCGCGGGGCCATCCAAGCGGGCGACGAGTGGGAGCGCACGACCATCTTCGTCGGGGATCACACCGTATTCCCACTCCACTACGTCGAGGGCGGTCCACCCACCTCCGACGATGCCATCGCGCTCTCGGCGAAGGTTGCGGAGGCAAGCGCGGCGCGCGTCGGTGGCACGGTGTCAGTGCGCGACACCCTGGGCGAGCGAACGCTCACCGTGAGCGGCATCTACCAAGACATCTCGAACGGCGGTTCGACGGCGAAGGGCACGTGGCAGATCCCCGCCGACGACGTGGAGACCTGGACGTGGCACGTCGGGCTGGTGGATCCGTCGTCGGGCGACGAGGTCTCCAAGCGCTGGCAAGCCCGCTATCCCGACGCGGCGGTGGTGGACGTCGCAGGCATGGGTGCGGCCACCATGGGCGGGGTGATCGACGTGCTGCGCGCCATCGCGCTCGCCGCGCTGGCGGTGGCAGGCGTGGCGATCTTCGGACTGACAGCGCTATTCCTGCGCATGGTGTTGGCCAGCGGGGCGGCCGAGTACGCCACGTTGCGGGGCCTGGGTGTCGCGGACCACATGATCCAGCGAGGCCTCGTGGTGCGTTACTGGGCGCTCGTGGGCGGAGGCACCGTCGTGGGGCTGATGCTCTCGTGGCTCGCGGGGCGTTTCGTCGTCGGGCCCCTTGCCGGAGCGACGATGGGTGCGCCCGAATTACAGCTGATGGGTGTGCCGTGGCTAGCTGTGGCAGGGTTGCCGGCGGTGCTCGTCGTGGCCGTGTGGCTGGGCGTGGCGGCTGCGTCGTCGAGTCTTGCCACCTTGACCGTGCAACGAGTGACTGAGGAGTGACATGATCGAGGCGAAGGGGCTCACGAAACGCTTCGGGGAGCAGACGGTGCTGCGCGAGGTCGACGTGCGCATCCACGACGGTGAGTTCGTCGCAATCATGGGCCCGTCTGGGTCCGGAAAATCGACGCTGCTGTACCTCCTGAGCGGCATCGACACACCCGACGAAGGCACCGTCGAGCTGCTTGGGCATGAGCTGGGGACGATGTCGCAACGCGCGCTCGCCAATCTTCGGCTGCAACAGCTCGGCTTCGTGTTCCAACAACCGCGGCTCCTCAGCACGCTGAATGTGCTGGATAACGTGATGTTCCCTGGCATGGTCGCCGGCAAGGGGAATCGCGACGAGGTGCTCGCCCGGGCGCGGACGCTGCTGGCTGGCGCCGACGTCGCCCAGCTCGAGGATCGCGATGTCACCCAGGCCTCCGGTGGGCAGTTGCAGCGCGTCGCCATCTGCCGGGCGTTGATCGGGGAACCTGACGTGTTGTTCTGCGACGAGCCCACCGGCGCGCTCAACTCAGCCAACGCGATGCGGGTCATGCAGCTCATTGCACGGGAGGCGAAGGCCGGCACCACCGTCGTCATGGTCACGCACGACGCCGCCGTCGCCGCCTTCGCGGACAGGGTACTCATGCTGGCCGACGGCGCCATCGTCGGAGATCGACGGCTCACCGGCAACGCTGACGGCCGCCGCACGGAGCTTCTCCAATGGCTCCAGGAATCTCACGTCTGAACGACGCAAGCAGCGGAACAGTGATCAGACGACGGATAGCGAAGGAAACGTCGCCCATGTCGAGGTCTTCTGGCTCGCGAGCGGGGGCACTTCAGGAGCGTTTGAGAGAGCGCAGGTGACGGCCGATGATCAGTCAGCGATCAGGCGGTTTCTGGCCGCGGCAAGCAAAGTGGCGTAATCAGGGTCGAACGTCTCGACCACCACGGACTCCAGCGACGATAAGAGATTCCACAGCACTCGCTGTTCGATGTCGTCGGCAGGTAGAGCGCCGGGTTCCTCATGCCTGCTCAGCCAGTCCAACAGGACCAGTGCCTCATCGGCGGTAAGGATCACGGTACGATTCATCAAAGGCCTCCGTGGCTGAGTACGTCTTGGAGCTGTGCTCGATTGAGCTTCCGACCGCTGATGAGCTCCTGGGAAGGGCTGGCTCAGATGTCGAGCTCGCGGCGATGAACCCAATCCGGAACAGTACGATCACGGGCATACTGCTCGAACAAGGGAGCAGCCTGCTCAGCAGTCCAAACCTCCTCCGGATGCACCATGGCCTGCCCCGCATCCCACACAACCCGCTCACTCTCACTACCCGTAAGTGGTCCCCGACCCAACACCCACTGAGTATGACTGCCATCCTCGTGGGTAACACGCAGCTCGAGCGTCATGCACTCAGCGGTCCCCGCACACTGAAGATAATTGTCAAGATACGCAGGATGCGCAAACTCCTCCGTAGACGGATAATGCCACAACACGAGAGTGGTGGCTCCTGCTGGCCCCATACGTGCAAGCGGCTGCTGGAAGCCAAAGTCAACGTGTATGCCAGCTTGATACGAAGTCTTGCCATCGATAGTAACCGCTGGCTCCCAGCCCGTTGAGGTCATGTTTTCTGATTCCTTGTGTTCGACTTAGGCGCCATCTGAAAGATGCGCCCTGGTGATGACGGTTTCCTCGCCGTCGATCCTGGCACGGGCAGGACGTGCGCACTTCTTCAGGGAATCAACAACGAGGCTACAACCAACACCCGCCCCCACCGAGAACAAGAACTCGCGGCCACAAAACCACCAACCCACACTCGAACAGGGACCCAATGAATCTCCGCATCTAAGTGCGAGCTAGTAGCTCAACAATCAGGAACCCGCCGCCGAGTTCTTGGGAAGGGCTAACTCAGATGTCGAGCTCGCGGCGATGAACCCAATCCGGAACAGTACGATCACGCGCATACTGCTCAAACAAAGGAGCAGCCTGCTCAGCAGTCCACACCTCCTCCGGATGCACCATGGCCTGCCCCGCATCCCACACAACCCGCTCAGACTCACCACCCGTCAGCGGCTCTCGGCCCAACACCCACTGAGTATGGCTGCCATCCTCGTGGGTAACACGAAGCTCAACAGTCATACACTCAGCAGTCCCCGCACACTGAAGATAATTGTCAAGATACTCAGGATGCGCAAACTCCTCCGTAGACGGATAATGCCACAGCACGTAGGTCGTAACCGCGCCGTGTTTCATTCGCTTGAGTCCATGCAGGAAACCAAAGTCCATATCAAGCCCTGCCTGATAGGACGTTGTGCCTTTGATGGTGGCTGCGGGAATCCATTCAACTGGCGCCATTGTTATCCCTTTCATCGTCTAGTTGGACCTAACGTTTCGACCGCCACACCGAGCTTCTCCAATGGCTCCAAGCAGCTCACATCTGAGCGACGCGAACCGTAGGCGGTGGCCCAAGAAACGCCATAGCTCACACGAGATGGGCGCCGGGATCGTCGTCGACGAGGGTGTAAGCGGAATCCTTCGGCGCAGGAGGTATGCCGTCCACCATCGGGAGCAGCGGTACTCCAACGAGGCCCTGCTACGCGATCTGCTTGGCATACCGCTGGCGCGCCGCCTCACCTGATGTTCCGACGGTGGTTCCGATAGCCGCCCATGTCATACCCGCGTCTCGAGCGTGTTGAATTGCATCCACAAGGTGCCGCTCGGCGTTAGACCTTTCGAGGACCGCAGCACGAAGCGCTTGCATCACATCGATGTCGATCTCATCAGCATCGGTAGGCTCGTATTCCTCGAACCTCGATGCGAGGTCGTCAGCATGGGCAAGGATCTCTTCGAGAGTACGTGGCATCGTCATCACCTCAGGAATTTCTCGCGGGCCCGCATCGCGTGGACGATGACGATGGCGGTGGTGCCCTGGATGTAGCCAACTTCTAGCATGGCGGCGGTTTGGCTTGCGCCGATGAGCATCGTAAACCCATCGCCTAGATCCCATGCTCGGATCGGATTTCGGTAGGCATGGAGTATGTCGTCCTCAGTCTGCTTATGTTTGAACGCCGACTGAGCGATGATCGGCTCGTCCTTGCATCCAAGTTACCTTGCTTGCCGCTGGTTGTCTATACACAGCACCTGGCTCAGTCTGTGGAAACGCAAGGTGAACGACGTAAAAAACAGCTTCATGCGGCGAGTTACCCAGCAGTCACTGCAACGACGGCGCTCACCGGCAGCGGACCGCCATAGATGTGAGGATAGAGCTCGGAGTTCGGGTCCGACGGGTCGCCCGGCTCCATGCGTACGACGAGGCCCGCGCCAGCGAGGCGGTGCTCGTCGAGATGTAGCAGGAGGACGTCTTCAACGTCGGAAAACACCAGGCTCCGCACCCTGCGCACCTGCTCGTCGCCCTTCGACGCGTGGATGAAACCCTGCTCCGCCAGCGTGACGCCGCGCGTAGACATCGCATAGCGGCCGGGTGCCTGGGCGTCGGCCCAATCCTCAGGGAGCGCGAGGTGGAACATCATGCTGTCAGCGTACGTCGTGGCGGGGCCGTGAGCGCAGCGCCGCCTCGATGAGCGCCGCGAACAGCGGATGCGGTCGCGTCGGACGGGATTTGAATTCGGGGTGAGCCTGCGTAGCAACGTAATACGGATGCACGCCCCTGGGGAGCTCCACGAACTCGACGAGTTCGCCGTCGGGGGATGTTCCCGAGAACACCAGGCCAGCCTCCTCCAGTTGCGGACGGTAGGCGTTGTTGACCTCATAGCGGTGGCGGTGCCGCTCGGTGACGACGGTGGTGCCGTATGCGTCGGCGACGATCGAGCCTTCGGTGAGCGCGGCCTCGTATGAACCCAAGCGCATGGTGCCGCCTAAGTCTCCGTCACCCGCCACGACTGCATGCTGCTCGGCCATGGTGGCGATGACCGGGGCAGGCGTCTCAGGATCGAATTCGCTGGAGGAGGCGCCGTCGATGCCAGCGAGGTTGCGGGCCGCTTCGATCACCATGCACTGCAGCCCCAAACACAGGCCGAGCGTCGGGATGCCGTGTTCGCGCGCATATCGAAGCGCGCCCAGTTTGCCTTCGACGCCGCGGATGCCGAATCCACCCGGCACGCACACCGCGTCGACGTCACGCAGTTGTTCGTCGGCTCCCTCGACGCTCTCGCAATCGTCGGAGGCAACCCAACGGATGTGCACCTTGGCGTCGTGAGCGAATCCGCCAGCGCGCAGAGCTTCAGTGACGGAGAGGTACGCGTCGGGGAGGTCGATGTACTTGCCAACGAGCGCGACGGTGAGCTCCCGGCTCGGCTGTTCCACGCGACGAAGCAGGTCGTCCCAGACGCTCCAATCGACATCACGAAAATGCAGATTGAGGCAACGCACGAGGTACGCGTCAAGACCTTCCTGGTGCAGGACGCGCGGAATCTCGTAGATGCTCGACGCGTCGGCGCACGAAATCACAGCCTCCTCGTCGACGTCGCACATGAGCGCAATTTTCCGTTTCAATCCGACGGGAACCTCACGCTCAGCGCGACAGACGATGGCATCAGGCTGAATGCCGACCTGCCGCAATGCGGCGACGGAGTGCTGTGTGGGTTTGGTTTTCATCTCCCCCGACGGCTTGATGTACGGCACGAGGGAGACGTGCAGGAAGAATGTGTTGGCGCGACCGATGCTCTGACGCACTTGGCGGGCTGCTTCAAGAAACGGCAGCGACTCAATATCACCGACGGTGCCGCCCAGCTCATGGATGACGACATCGACGTCGCCGGTGTCCATGGCAAGCATCCGCGCGCTGATCTCGTCGGTGATATGTGGGATGACCTGTACGGTGTCGCCGAGATAATCGCCACGGCGCTCTTTCGCGATGACGGTGGAGTACACCTTGCCCGTGGTCACATTCGCGTCGGCGGTGAGGTTGACGTCGAGGAAACGCTCGTAGTGGCCGATGTCGAGGTCGGTCTCGGCGCCGTCGTCGGTCACAAACACCTCGCCGTGTTGGAAGGGATTCATGGTGCCGGGGTCCACGTTGAGGTAAGGATCCAACTTCTGCATGGTCACGCGGAGCCCTCGTGCAACGAGGAGATTGCCGAGGCTGGAGGCCGTGAGGCCCTTACCCAGGGAGGAGACGACGCCTCCCGTAACAAAAACATGCTTGGCGCTACTCACGGACCTCCAGTATAAGGGGATGCGACCGCCGTCAGTCCAACCTGTCCAAATGAGCTCTGAGCGACGGCCTGTTCGGGTATGTGCTTCGGATTTCGTCGATCAACGTCGGGCCTGCAATGGCATCCCCCGATTCCCTGTAGAGGCGATCGATGTGTTTGAGTTGCCGAGCAACCGACGCATATTTCGTACTGTCCGCCACTCGCAGTGATTCCCACACGATGCGGGTCAACAATTCGGCTGCGTCCCGAGGACGTCCGTGGCTCTCGAACAGTTCGACAAGCCGCTCTCGCGAGCCCACATGCAGGTCCTCATCGTCGGCCAACTCTCGCGCGTTATCCCAGTCTTCGTCCTCGATGGCCAACTCGAGCAGCACCGACCTTGTCGTCCAAGGCGTCGCCTCGGCAAGCGCGTCCGTACGGGCCCACGCGCGCGCCTGCTCAGGATCCGCGGCGTACTCGACGAAGCAACGGTAGGCCTGGACAGAAAACTCGCGCAGGAATACGCGACGTGCAACGTCCTCGACCTCGTCCCCACGCCCATCCTCGACGAGCGCCACCACTGCCACCTGCAACGGAATGTCGCGACCCATGAACGGACCTGAGCGCGCAACCGTAGTAATTCGTCCCGCGTCGATCGCCAGTTGCAGCGCCTGCATCGCGGCACCTTCGCGGTCATGCTCTCGCAGCATGGTGAACAGCTCCCAGTACCGGCCCTGGTCGCGCAACAATCGAGCTGCCTGATCGATGTCTCCGGAAAGTTGCGCCGCTTGAAGTTGTAGTTCGAGGAGGTGAAAGTCGGCCGGCTCCTCGGATGCAGCCAGCACTTTCTCGAGTTGGTTCCTCAGCGTTCGGAGTCCTTCGTCGCCGAGTGCGGGGGCGAACCATTGCAGCTCAAAGTTTGGCCATCCTGGGCTCGCTTGTTCGAACTTCACTAGCCACTTCGCCAGTCGGTTCGGGGCGGGTGTTCCCTCGCTGCACGCACGCGCATACAACCTCATAGCCAGATCACCAGCCGTTCCCAGCGAGCCGGAAGAACTATCCGAGCGCAGAATGATCGCACGGATGCGTTCCGTGGCCTTCTTGAACGACGGTGCCACCACGTCCGCTAAGCCCGCATTGAGGTACTCCTCCAGCGACTCCAAGTAGTCGATGAACCGCTCACCAAGCCTGTGGCCCTCCCAGTAACCAGATGCTCCACGGGTTCGGAACAAGCTCGTAGTTTCCGACAGCAAGTGGTCACGCAGTGCTTTGCCGCCATTTTGGATCGCTCGATCCATGGTTGCGCGTCGCCCCACCATCTCCCACACGCCGGGAAAGGTATCCATGGCCTGACGCAGTAGCTCCAGCAGCGATTCCTCATCCTGGCGCGACAGAAACTCAGCAATGATCGAAGCGGTGTCGCTGTCCTCATCAGTCGACGCGTCCTCACCGTCGCTGAGCACCCATAGCCCTAGTGCTGCTTGATGCTTGCAGATGCCATCCAGCGCAGCCGGGCAGGTGCAGAACCCGTTCAGACGCCCGCCTCGCCAAGTCAAACTGACCTGGTATGGCGATGTGCCGTGGGCTACCGCCGTCGCTTCAGAGTCGCTGACGTCGATAGCCGACAATTTGCCGACATACTCCTCGGCACGCTCAAGCACGACTGGCCTGACGGCGTCGACGAGCATGTCCTCCGAGAGTTCGACCATGTGAAGACCTTACTTGAGTACTCACTGAGTGTCTGCGGTCCCACACGTCGATCGATGGGCGCACGGGTGGAGCCACACGTCGCAGCGACAAAGAATGCCCGAGCCCACCTCTTTGCGTGGGTTCCAGCATTCCTTATGTCTTCAGCGCGATACGTCATCGCGCGATCATCTCCATGGGCTCGAACGCCGGCGCTGGATCCGACCGAAGTCTGCCGTAGGTGTCCACGTCAACGCGCACTCCGTCGATGAGAAATTTCCCGCGCTCGGTCCCTTCCCGCACGAATCCCGCGTGTCTTGCCACTGCCCCAGACGCTGGGTTGTTGACTCGATGCCCGAGCTCCAGACGCTCCAGCCCGCGCGTAGTCAATGCCCAATGCGCGACGGTGGCGGCCGCCGCCGAGGTCCATCCGCGTCGGCGCGCTTCGCTCGCCATCCAGTACCAGAACCAGCCGCTGCGATGCTCGTCGTCGACACTCACGCACACCAAGCCCACCAACGCGTCATTGACGACGACAGCCCACGGTTCGTGCGACGAGTTCGACGCGGTCAGACGGTTCACGTAGCGTTCGGCCTCATCCAGCGTCGACACATCGCCTTGTCGGGCCATATCAGGGTTGGATTGGAACGCGGCAAGCACCGCAGAAGCATCTCCGCGACGGAGCCGTCGCAACATTGGCTTTGCGGCGTTCATGCGACGCTCAGCGGGGTGTCAGTTTCCATCGCAGCACGCACTGCACGCCAGTGCAGACGAGGTTCGTAGTGTGTCTGCAAGTTCATCCAAAAGTCCTCAGTCATCATCGGACAGGACCAGTTCCGAGATCCCATGCAGCGAACTCATCCCAGTACTCGGCATCTGCAGCACGAAACGCGCGGCCGAACACATCCATACGACGCCGACGCTCATACGCATCCAGCAAATTCTCGATCAGCCCCGCAGCCGGAAGCCCGCGCTCCCGCGCTTCATGGTTGATGCGGTCCCGCAACTGGGTGGACACCTTGATCGTCGTCATTCCCATGCAGCAAGTATACGAATTGGTAGCCACTTTTGACTACAGTTATGCAGCTCGGCCGCCTGGGTTCGATGCTGGCTCTCCGCATGTGAGCCCTGACTCTGAGCGCCCACATGCAAGACTGATTCAATGGTTCACCGAGAGGGGAAAGCATGACCTGGGACGGCGTGGAGTTCGTCGGATTCGACACCGAGACGAGCGGGCCTGACCCGTCGTCGGCAGAAATCGTGACGGCGTGCGTCGGGGCGCGGGAATGGCTCCTACGCCCCACCTCGCCCATCCCGCCAGGTGCCGTCGCTATCCACGGCATCACCACCGAACAGGCCACGGACGCCGGCATCGATCACGCCGCCGGCGTTGCCCAGATCCGCGACGCGCTGTACGACGCGTGGGCGGCGGGCTCCGTGTTGTGTGCTTTCAACGCCACCTATGACTTCACGCTGCTGGCGAGGGAATGCGAACGGTATGGGCTCGGTCAGTTGGAGGTCCGTGGCCCCATCCTTGATCCGTACGTTATTGACAAGGCTGTCGACCGCTTCCGACGGGGCAAGCGCCAGCTGGTCGACGTCGCGACGCACTATGGGGTATCGCTCTCCGACGACGACGCACACGGCGCCCGGGCCGATGCGGATGCGGCGGCAGAGCTAGCGCGCAAGCTGGCCAGCAACCTGCAGTCGCCCTCGACGGCGAACGCGCAGCAGGCGAAGTGGTACCGCGATCAGCGGGAGTCGTTCGCGCAGTGGCTGGCCGGCAAAGGTAACAAGGCGGAGGCCGACGAGGTACTGCGGCGCCTCGAGTGGCCCGTGCAATAGTGATGCTCGCAGGCCGCCACTCATTTGTCGGCGCTGCGGGGCATGCGCGGAGGAGCACTGAGCGTTGTTCCGTGACCTGCTGAATATACTTCAGCGAGGTCTGGAACGTTCGTACGAGAGGAGCAGTCTTGTCCACGCTTGAGGTGATCAGCGAACGCAAGCTGTATGCGGCGCTACGTGACAACGACGTCTCCACGCTGTCGCACATGCTGTCTCACTGCTCCACGGAACAGGCCGAGTTGTTCATGTCGCGCCTCAACAAGGAGCAACGAGCGCTGCTGTACCGCTCCCTCCCGAAAGATACAGCCGCCCAGGTCTTCGACCTGCTCGACCCAGTGGTGCAAGCTGAACTACTGCGGGGGCTCCGTGCGCCCGAGGTGACGTCGGTATTCGTTGATATGGATCCCGACGACCGCGCCGAGCTCCTCGACGAACTGCCCGCATCCGTCGCTGCCCGCCTTGTCGCCAGGCTGCCTGCCGATGAGCGCGAACTCACCGGCATCGTGATGGGCTACCCGGATGGCTCCATCGGGCGTCGCATGAGCCCCGAGCTCATCACGCTGAGGCCTGCCATGACAGTGGCGGCTGCTATGGATCAGGTGAAAGCCCATCTAGATGATGCGGAATCGATCTACACGCTGCCTGTCGTAGAGCCCGACCGCACACTCGCCGGCGTCCTCAGCCTGAGGGACCTCATGCGTGCGTCAGCCGACACTCAGCTCGGCACGATCATGCAGAACGCAGACTTCGCGGTAGCCACCGAGCCTGCCGAGAAGGCGGCCCGACGCTGCGCCGACCGCAAGCATCTGGCGTTGCCAGTGGTGGATCACGAGCAACGCCTGGTAGGGCTACTCACCGTTGACGACGCACTCCAGGTTCTTGAAGAGGCCGACTCAGAAGACCAGGCGCGTATCTCGGGTTCGGAGCCACTGCGTCGGCCCTACCTGGCCACGCCCGTGCTGGAGATTGTGCAGTCCCGCGTCGTGTGGCTGCTGGTGCTTGCGATCGGCGCGACGCTCACGGTGCAGGTGCTAGAGAGTTTCGAGGCGACGTTGTCCCAGATGGTGGTGCTCTCGGTGTTCATCCCGCTGCTGATCGGCACCGGCGGCAACACCGGCAACCAGGCCGCCACGACGGTGACCCGCGCCCTGGCGTTGGGTGACGTCGAGCCCCGTGATGTGCTGAAGGTGCTCTTCAGAGAGGTGCGCGTCGGTGCCCTGCTGGGGCTGCTGTTGGGGCTGCTTGGTCTCGTGCTGACTGGCCTCGTCTACGGATGGGACATCGGTGGTGTGATCGGACTCACACTGCTGAGCATTTGCACGCTGGCCGCCACCGTCGGTGGAGGCATGCCATTGATCGCGAAGAAGCTCGGCATCGACCCGGCCGTGTTCGCCAACCCCTTCATCACCACCCTCGTGGACGCATCGGGGCTCGTGATCTACTTCCTGATCGCAAAGTCGTTGCTCGGGTTGTAGTCCGCGTGGCTCAACGCATACGCAAGTCGTTCCCAGTGGCGTAGCGCGAGAGGACCCTCGCGGTATGCAGACACGAAGCGTTTGTGGGCTGTCCACACCATGCACGCTCCTTCTTCCGAGCGTCAGACCTCATTCGTCGCTTCATCGGAGGTGAGTTCCCCACAAAGGAGCGCAGCGTCATCCAATGGCGGTGCAGGCCCCACATCGCCTCCGCTATTACCGGATGGTCTGCGGGTGCCTGCTCTACGAGCCGCCGCCCGCCGCAAAGGCCGCGTCGACGAGGTCCAGCCAGCGCATGCGATCTTCGACGTCGCCCGGTACTCGGCTTCGATCATGCGAAGTCCACGGCCCGAGTCGGGTCCGTGCGTTCGGGGATGACGAGGTCGACACCACCAGCCGCTACGAAGCTGGCGTGCAGCCCGAGGAGGAAGTTGTCCTCAGGGAGCCCCACAGTGGCATCGAGAGTTGCGCGCGCCTCAGCCCGTCGACGGGGCTAGGCCGGATCGTCGACGGCGATGAGGCGTTCGATGTCATGCATGGGAGTTCCTTCGCTTGTCAGATTCACATCTCCAGCTGGAGGGCAGTCTCTTCCTCATCGATGATGCTCGGCTGCCACGACGTCGTAATCTTCTCGTGCTCGTCGCGGCCAAGTGTCTCGCCAGCCCGGATCCGTGCTCCACCGAGCAGGTACCGGACGATGTCCGTCAGGTATTCGAACAGTTCGCTGGGCTCACGCTTCGACCCCACCACTTGAACATCTGGAATGCCCCACTTCGTCAGGCCGATCGAGTACGCGTCCCAAGCACCGTCCCGGCGCGAACTCACCCAGACGGGAGCCATGAACCCCGAGAGCAGCGGCTCCTCCGAATCGGTGATTGCCAGATAGGGGCCCTTGCCATAAGTGGTGGACACGTCTCCGGAGTAGTAACCCACGGCTTCCGGCAGATGCAGCAACGCTCGCACGGCCTGCATCTGGAAGGCGACGGCATCCAGGTGGCTAAGCGGGGCTTGGTTGTCACTATGAGACGCCGACAAGACGGGCATGCCCGCCACGATGAGGAAGGCGCGGTGTTGATCGATGGCCTCGTAGTCGTCGCGCCCGAACACCGGGTGGAGCGCGCCCTGCGCCTCGCCGTCGGGAAAAGGCGCGTCCGTCGACGAGATCGCTACCCAGAGCCCGTTGATCGTGCAGCCCACGGTATCGCTGTCAGTTGCGCCCTCGTCCCATTCGAGGGTGTCTTCGTCATCAATGTGCTCATTCAGGGCCGCGATGATCTGCTCCCTGCTGACCATCTCACGCAACAGCACATAGCCGATGACCGGGCTATCACTCATCTCGTAGGTGGGCTCGGGGCGAGTGCTTTGGACGGCTTTGCCGGAACGCTTGCCGAACAGTCCGAACATGTCGTTCTTTTTATGCTGTGTTCCTGGGGCCCAGACCGGCTTCACTACCGGGTTGAGGGCGAACTCTGCGTCGGTGGGTTGGTGGGGGTTGTAGGTAACTGTCACCGGCGTGCCCATCCCGGGGGTCGCGAGCGTGCCGCGCGCCCTGACCGGGCCGATGGGGGCTGCAAAGTCGACGACCACGTCGAACACTGGCTGTCCCAACGGACACACCCAAGCCCGCGCCGACAAGGCTCGTCGCCGTCGCGAGATGGAAGCCGCAGGCGATGTTGCCCGATCGTCTCAGGGCTACAAACCACAGCGAGGAGCCAAGGAAGATCATGGGTGCGCCGACGATCATCCCGCCGGGGGTAATGTCGGCGTTCACAGCTTTGCCCACCTGTCGTAGCGAGGAGGCCGCCGTCACTCCTGACCAATGTTCCTTCCCTGCCTCGACTGACCGGTCGTATTAGGCAACACAACCACAGGGACGAGCGTGCGTGCGCTCATCGAGCTGACGGATCGATGCACTTCGCCCAGAAAGGATCACCAGACCAATCGGGTGGTATCCCCATGGGTACGAGTGGAACCCTCGGGTGCTGATCGAACAGCGCCTTCAGTCTCTGTGCCCAGCTACTGCCTGGGGAGAGCGTCGATAACAAGGACTGGAGCGCCACTAAAACGGGATATAGCCTCGCCCGTCGCGCTGTACTTTTCGCAATCACAGCTGGATCAGCCAACCACGCAACCGACCGCGACGTTGGCAACGCTGGCGAAACACCCAAGACAGCATTCCACAACCGCCCATGGTGGGCGCAGATGTTCCGTACACGCACGAAGGTGCGCATCCAAGACATGAACAATGGATCGTTGATCCCTAGCGACTTAGCAATCGCAGTTCGGTCTGAGCGCTGTTTCAGATTGCTGACTAGGTTGCTGACTTGCCCCAAGGTGAGACGCTCCATGACAATCCACGATGGCGGGAGCTCGGGTTCACCGTACGTCAGCAGATAGTGTTCTAATGCAGATTGATGAACCAATGCACCGTCCGTCTGTTCGGGTTTAGCGAGCAACTGGCGAGAGCAGTCATCGTGGACTGCCGTCACAAAGTCTCGGTGCTTCTTCTGGTCCCGGAAGTGGGCCGGGTCCAAGTACCAGAAGGCTCCGTGAGTCTGCGACATGTGATCCGTCAGTGCCGATCGCATCGCCACCTCTACACGTTCCAGTGCGTCGAGAACCAGCAGTCTGAGCTTCCGGTCGAAGACGTACAGATCAAGGATGTCGTCGAAGGCCACGCCAGCCCGAAAGTCGTCCGACCCTCTACGCTTGAATGGGATCATGTACGGCGAGAGTCGGTAGTAGCCGATAGTGCGTACGTACCGCTTGGCGCGCTCGACGTCGTGGATGATCAAACCACGATTCTGCATCCGCGCAACAAGGTCAGCATGCTCGAGCGGAGGCTTGTCATAGACGCCGGCTCCCCGCTGCCGCGGGACTCGACGAGCCATCCCCTCTCCTCTCATAGAAAATCCCCCAAGTGCGCATCCTTGGAGAGGCGAGGGGGATCTAGTGGCTCTAGATTATCATGCGCTGCGAGGTAGAAACGAGCATGCGCAGAAAGCAGGTTCGTTGCGATCAATTCGTTTCTTGCCAGCCATGTTCACGGCAGCGCCGTAGCCAAGGTGTTCAGAACTCAAAACATCGATTTTGATGTACTCAACCTGAAGGTCGATATTATGGTCAGCCGTCACCGGCAGTGCGGCCGTCCCAGGACGTCGCCTTGTGTATCCTTCGGGTGTCATTCATGCTTTGCAGGAGCAAACAAGTGCTGTGACCCACCCACGCGCCGCCTCAAAGGTAGGCTTCCGAGCCCGCGCCCTGCGTTTCGTACCGCGCCGCTCAGACTGGTCCCGCGCGACGATCGGGCGCGACCTCTCCGCAGGGCTCATGGTTGCTCTCGTCGCACTCCCCCTCGCGCTCGGCTTCGGCGTCGCGTCCGGCGTCGGCGCGGCGGCCGGAATCACGACGGCCATCGTCGCGGGAATCCTGGCCGCGGTCTTCGGCGGTAGCAACGTCCAGGTGAGTGGTCCGACGGGCGCGATGACCGTCGTGCTCATCCCCATCGTGGCCGCCCACGGCGCCGACGGGGTGCTCGTCGTCGGCATATTGGCTGGCCTCATGCTGCTCGTGCTGGCGGTCACCGGTGCTGGGCGCGCGATGAAGTACATGCCGCTACCGGTCGTCGAAGGGTTCACGGCGGGCATCGCAGTGATCATCGCGCTGCAGCAACTGCCTGCAGCGCTCGGCGTCGATGTGGACGGTGAGAAGGTCCTCGGGCTCGCGTGGGGCGCAATCACCGCTTGGCTAGGCGCTCCGGCATGGCAGGCGCCCGTGATGACCCTCTAGGTGGCGGCCGGGATCGTGATTGCTGCGCGCGTTCATAGTGGGTTCCCCGCAGCGTTGGTGTGGGTAGCTGCCGCGACTGCCATCAACATGCTGGCAGGCGGCGGGCTCAAGACCATCGGATATATCCCGTCGACGCTGCCTGCCCCACGCTGGCCGCAGATCCCGTGGGAGCATCTGGACTCCTTGTTGCTGGCGGCGGTCGCCGTCGCCCGGACTGCCGTCAACGTGCGGGCAGGCGCAGGCTCACGTCTGGCAGCGGTGTTCCACTCGCTGCTCCTGCTGGTCGCCGTGCTCGTCGCAGCCCGGTGGGTGGGCGAGATCCCTCTCGCCGCGCTCGCCGGTGTGCTCATCGCCAGTGCGGTCCAAATGATCCACCCGCGCAACATCACCTCGGTGATGCGCGCCACCAAGGGCGACGGGGCCACCGTGCTCATCACAGCCGCCGCCACCGTCGTGTTCGACCTCGTCGTCGCCGTGCTCATCGGCCTTGTCGTGGCGGGCTTCTTCGCGCTCCGCGGCACCGCTCGCACCGCAGTATTCGAGGCCACCCCGCTGGACGAGGGCGACCACCGCGACGAGGAACGCGAACTCCTCGACGAACACATCGTGGCCTTCCGCGTCGAAGGCCCCCTCTTCTTTGGCGCAGCGCACGATTTCCTCCTCGAGCTCGCCGAGGTGTCGTGGGTCAAGGTCGTCGTGCTGCGCATGCGCTACGTCACGACGATCGACGCCACCGGCGCCCAGATGCTCGCAGAAACGATCGGGCGCCTCGAGCGCGGAGGCACCCGGGTCTTGCTCTCCGCTACGAAGCCCGAGCACGTTCCAGTGTTGCGCAAACTCGGCGTCTTCGATCAACTCGCGCACGAGAATCACGCCTTCGACAACACACTCGACGCCATCGCCCACGCCCGGCTGCACGTCGCCCGCATTCAGCACGAAGAATCCGACGGCGCACCCACGACGCCGCGAAGCGGTCAGCACGGCGAGTAGCTGCCCAAGGATCGACGCCGCGTAGGCGTCGCGGGCATCACCCTGCCCCGCGGTCGGCGACGAGATTCGTGTCGAGAAGGATCATCAGAACCACTGCGCGAGCACGATCTGAGTGTCCAGGAACCAGTAGTTCCTCGACCCCGCCAAACGACCAACTCCCATGCAACGGCGCCAGCCCGATGTGCGAGCGCATCGCTGACGGAACCACAATCCCTCGAACCTTGGCATCCATGGAGCGCTCACTTTCCTTCGTCTGAGCAGCGATGTGACGCGGAACCGTTGGTGGCGAAACCAGACCCAAGACCAAGGATCGTTCCATCTCCGAAACCGTTGAACGTCGCGAGGCACGGTGCAGCAGCAGTGAGCTTCACGACGCTCATGGCACTGTTTAAGTAGGTCTACCAGCCAGTCAGCAAGCTGCCGGTCAAGTACACAGGCGATGTTGCCGCGCAAGCGGAAGAACCACCGGTCCGCGCGGATCATCTAGATCCACGCGGCACTTGATGCGGTAGGTGTCCTCCACATTCTCTGCGGTGATCACCTCGGCTGACGGCCCCTCGGCGACGAGCCTCCCCTGCTTCAGCATGAGCACGTGGTCGGCATAGGCGGCTGCCTGAGGAAGGTCGTGCAGAACGGCCACGACCGTACGGCCTTCGTCGACCAGGTCTGAGCACAGATCGAGCAACAGGTACTGGGCAGAGAGATCCAGGAAGGTGGTGGGCTCATCCAGCAGGATGACCGGGGTGTCCTGGGCAAGCACCATCGCCAACCAGACGCGTTGACGCTGACCACCGGAGAGTTCGGTGACCTGCCGACCGACGAGGTCTGTGACCCCAGCGCGCTCCATCGCCCGGTCGATGATCTCTGCGTCGCCGGGGGCACTGCTACTGAGGAACGAGTGGTATGGGTGGCGGCCACGCGCCACGAGCTCCTCCACGCGCAGACCCCGTGGGGTCACAGTGGTTTGCGGCAGAAGACTGCAGGTACGCGCCAGCTGTCGACGGCCCATGCGCGCAACGTCCTGGCCAAGCATTGCGACACTACCCTCGTCGGCCGGTCGCACATAAGCCACAGCGCGTAACAAGGTCGACTTGCCGCATCCATTCGGGCCGGTGATGACGCTGAAGCTGCCCTTGGGCACACTGGCACTGATGCGTTGAACGGCAGTGAGGCCACCGAAGCGAATGGTGAGATCGTTCATCTCGATCGCTGAGCTGGTCATAAGAAGCCCCTCCGAAGTTGTGAGATGAGAACAGCGCCGAGGAACAGACCACCGATCAAGGCCGTGAGTATGCCCACAGGAAGCCCGTCCAAGAACGCCAGACGCTGAACGGCAAGGTCCGCCAAACACACCGTCGTCGCGCCAACCAGGGCCGCAGACCCCATTGCTGGAAGCCCGGTCAATCCGCGAGCCAGATGAGGTGCGGTGAGCGCCACGAAAGCGAGAGGACCTGCCGCTGCCACAGCACCCACAGTCAGTAGGATTCCCACCGACAACGCGATGGTGCGCGTCCGGTCCGGGCGCGATCCGAGTCCGAGGGCAATCTCGTCGCCGAGGCCGATGAGGTCGAGGTCGACACGAAGCCCCATCGCCACCAGACTCAGCGGAACAAGCACAGACCAGACGGTGAGTACATCACCCCAGGTACGTGCGGTCAGCGACCCCGTGAGCGCAGCAGCAAGAGCCATGGCCTCGGACTGGCGCGAGAAAACCAGAACGAACTGCGTCGTCGCGGCGGCAGCCGCTGCGACACCGATCCCCGCGACGATCACCGCGCCGGGATTGCGGAAGCCTGTGGTTGTGACCCACGGGATGATGACGCCCGCCGTGAGGGCTCCTCCCAAAGCGCCGAGCCCCGTCGGTAAACCGAATGCACTCGCCAGCGCCGTCCCGGCCCCGGCAGCCGTCGTAATCCCGATGACATCGGGGGTGACGAGTGGATTCGCTGTCGCTCGCTGAAATAAGGCTCCGGCCAGACCAAGCGCCGCTCCTGCCCCCACCGCCACAGCAAGGCGCGGCCCACGCAGAACCGTCAGAGCGAGGCTGCCTCGGCCAGTGACCAGCTCAGCCAAAGCTTGCGGTTGGCTCGCAAGGGGAATGCCGAGCCTGCCAATGGCCAGTGTCCAAGCGCACGAGGCCAACAGAGCCACTACCAGGAGCATCACTGCAACGAGGTGCCTAAGACGACTGCGGTGGGCGAGGCGGGCAGCAAGGTCATGATTCACGCTGAGGGAGTTGGAAGAGGCGCTCACAGCACACCTCGTGACCGTCGGACCACCGCCAGCAGCAGAGGTGCGCCCAGGAGTCCGGTTACCACGCCGACAGGCACCTCAGCAGGACGCAAGACCAGGCGTCCCAGCACGTCGGCCAACAACAAGAGTGCCGGCCCCAGTACACAACACATTCCAATGAGAGCGCGCGTCGAGCCGCTGGTAAACCGTCTTGCCAGATGCGGCGCAGCCAAACCGATGAAAGCAATCGGGCCAGTGAGCGCTGTGGCGGCCGCAGTCAACAGAGCCGCCGCGGTGAGAGTGAGGGCACGCACGAGTGCGGGATGGTGCCCCAGTCCGGCGGCTATCTCGTCGCCGAGGGCCACGGCATCCAGGCCACGTCCTAGAGCGAACAGTCCCGTGCCCGCGACGGCGAGAACGGCCACGGGCCATCCGAGGGAGCCGCCTGCCGCCAGCGATCCTGCCGACCAGAAGCGCAACGCGTCGAAGGCTGCCTGGTGGCGCAGACTCACGGCCTGGGAGTAGGCGACGGCGACGGCTGTTATCACGGCTCCAGCGAGCACCAGTCTGGTGGCATCGGGGCCTCGTCCGAAACTGCCCAGCGTCATCACTGCAACCGTGGCCACCACCGCTCCGGTGAAGGCTCCGCCGATGAGCTGGAGACCGGCCAGTCCGGGGATCGACGTCACGGTGACCACTCCAGCTGCTGCGCCACTTGTCAGACCCAGAACTCCTGGATCCCCGAGGGGATTGCGAGTAACAGTCTGGATCGCAGCCCCGGAACTGGCCAGTGCGGCACCGGCCACCAACCCGCACACAGTGCGCGGGACACGTGCTGCCAGCACCTCCCGCACGTAGGGGTCGCCGCCCCCTTGGACGGCGTCCATCAGGGCAGGAAGTCCGATGGCTTTACTACCCAGAGCAAGGCTGAGCAGGCACGCAGCACCGAGCATCACCGCTGCGAGAACGGCGATGACCAGGGAATATCGACGGGCATGCAAGAGTTATTTCGTGACCTTCGCGACGGCCTGATCGATGAGGTCGACGAGACGGGGAAGGCACCACGGCACGGTGAGCGGGTTGATCATGCTCATCGCTGTGACGAGCTGCGGGTCAGTCGGGGCCACCACGCTGCCGCGCTCAATGGCAGGAATCGACGAGTAGAGCCGCTGCGACGTAACCTGTTTCTTGGTCGCGGCATCCACGTACCAGGTGAAGATGAGGTCAGAATCCTTGAGCTTATCGGCATTTTCGAGGCCGATAAGTGCCCAGTCGGACCCATCGTTGGCCGCGATCGAGTCGATGATCGGGTCGACGGTCAAACCCAGCATGCTGACCATCGTCACACGCTGCTCCGTAGGCCGGAAGATGCCCAGCGTTCCCGGCCCCTGGGTGTAGATGTAGCTGAAGGTGATGTCCTTCCATCCTGGATGCTGGGCAGCAGCGTCAGCGAGGGTTTTCTTGAGGTCGCTGATGACCCTGTCTCCATCACTGGGACGCCCCAGCGCCTTGGCGATCGTGCGAATCTCGCCGTCCCAGGTGGTGGTCCAGGCGGTCTTCTCGTAGGCGACAGTCGGGCAGAATGCGGCCAGTTGGTCGTATTGCTCCTGGGTGATCCCTGACCACGGGGCGAGGATCAGGTCGGGCTCGAGCTCCAAAATGGCCTCGACGTCGAGTTGCTCACCGCCGGCGAATAGAGCCGGAAGGGGCCGACCCGCCTTCTCGAAGGCTTCTCGGTTCCAGGGTAGGTATCCATCCTTGTCAGCTCCCCAGGCATAGGTTTCGACGCCAACCGGGTAGACCCCCATACTGATGAGGGCCTCAGTGGCGCCCTGCCCGATGGTGACAATTCGCTGGGGCGTCTGCTTGATGGTCGTGGATCCCAAGGCATGGCGAATCACAACGGGGAAACTGCCCGCCGACGCGTTGCCGGTGCTCTTGGACCCAGTACTCGGATCATCACTGCTGCAGCCGACGAGGGCAGCTAGCGAGGAGGCCCCGGCTAGGGCAAGCAGCCCGCGGCGAGGCATGCGGGGACACGAAACTGACAGGTGCATTTATGGTGTTCCTTTGATGTGTGGTGTGGGCCCGACGCCATCGCGCCGGGTGATTACGATTCGGCGTGCCCTCGCCGCCAGTAGCCCATGAAAGCCAC
Source organism: Actinomycetes bacterium (assembly GCA_023443125.1). Taxonomy (GTDB): domain Bacteria; phylum Actinomycetota; class Actinomycetes; order Propionibacteriales; family Propionibacteriaceae; genus Arachnia. The sequence goes on along the minus strand of JAEZVO010000022.1, from coordinate 6,777 downwards.
CCGGTCGCGGGGACAGCCTCGTTCGCTCACTAACAAGCGGCGCATACGTTTCACGGCCCCCGATTCACCTGCCAACCAAGCAAAGTGTTCGCCGTCGGCATCACCGACGGGCTCATCCCAGAGGGTTCCCTCATCATCGTAAAACCCTTCAGCTGGCACGATCCCAGAAGGTTCGGGTGGCCAGGTCAGGGCGTGAAGTTCACGCTCGAGCAAGCTGCCGGGGGCCTCCCCGTCGCGGCACAGCAGTCTGACTTCAACCCCAGGCGGGGCCGTGAGAGGCCAGGTGTCCTCAGGGGTTGGCATCTCGACCAGGATGGTGCCGACGACATCGGCACCCAGGGATGCGGCAATGTTGGCTATGGCTGGCGCCGCGGTTTCATCGCCAGCCAACAGGACCTGCTTGGCGTTGCCCGGACGCCATGCCAGACCAATAGCGTCTATACCCTCCACCTCGGCACGTGGTACGGCGACGACGAGCCGATCACCCACGCTCACGGTTTCGATCCATCGGCTCGCAGGCCCACTGGCGCCGTGACGGACCACATCGACGTCGAGCTCAGCCCTGTCTGGACGCATGGCTCGGGCCGTGTAGGTCCTCACAGCTGGCTGCTCATGCGCCGGCAAGGACACGAGGGAGGCATACCAATCCGGGCTACGCGGAATACCTGCCAGCGCGTCATCACGACATCTCGGCAGCACGAGCTTGATCCGACGATCGAGGCAAAGCGGAGCAGCCTTCCGCAGCCCTCGTCCACTTAGGGTGACCCGACGCATCGAGGGGCACAGATCGCGCACAGCGTCGACGCGGACGTCAACCGCGATGTAGGGGGGCTCTGACCTCATGGCGCACACCCTAACACAATTAGGTAAGCCTTACCTAACCTAATTCTCTCGCCTCTTCGAGGGTTGTGCCGATAAGAACCTCGCCAGGCGACGGAGGCTGGTTCTCAGCGCCAACATCAGTCCCCGAGCAGCACCGCCAACCGGGCAGCGAGAGGCGACAGCCGCGTATCCACCACAGCCCACACGATCGCGTGATCCACGATGCCGTACTCATGAGCAATGATATTGCGCATTCCGATGATCCGGTCAAGGTCCGGCACTTCGGCAGCAGTCTGGGCATCTGTGCGCCGCAGACGATTCAAGGCTTCACCGAGAATCTCCAACTGCCGCTCTACCGCCGACTGCACGAGAAGGTTGACCTGAAATTCGTGGACGTCAATCCCCTCGACGAAGGACAGGGCAGCCAAGCATGCCTGATGAGCATCCCACAAGTGGGCCTTAGACGTCGGAGGCGTAGACAATCTCCGCTTGGTTGAGTGCCGACTCACGGAAGTAGGGGTTCCTGATGGCTCGTTTCACGACGAGATCGACGTCGCGTTGAACGATCTCCTGGAGATCGTCACGAAGCGCGCAAAAGTCTTCGAACGGATCGGGGCGACCCGGAAGGAAATCCACCAGGAAGTCGACGTCACTGTCCGCCTCGAAGCCACCCGCAACTGCAGAGCCGAACACAGCCAGCTCTGCCACACCATGGCGCTGCGCGACGCAGCTGATGGCGTCGCGATCAAGGCTCACGACGATAGTCATGTGTCCAGTATCGCACCACAGTCGAGGCTGAGGGGACCGATCGCGATCCATCCTCTCGCCAGGTTGCACCTAGGAACAGGGCAGCAAGTGGCATGCCAGTAGCTACCGAATGCCGTGCTAAGGCGACAGCCGTTACCGCGCGATTCGGATCTGTTCCGAGCCTCGTAGCCAAGTATCTTGTCAGACCGACGACCGCATCGTCGTTCCCCCCCGCCAGTGATGGAGGCCATGCCCCGACCGTTGCACCACGCTCTTTGCCACAACAGCGAGTGCTCAGGGCTGAGGACGGGAGAGTTCCCAGCGTCGCATCGGCACACCATGAAACTCGGACAACTCTGCTGGCCGAAAGCCAATCTTGCGGTGGAGGCAAATCGCCGACCTCCGGTTCTCTTCAAACTCGTTCACGATGAGATCGACCGAGGTCGCCGCCCAGATCTGTTCGACGAGCAAGCGGAACGCTTTGGCGCCCCAGCCCTGGCGTCGCCGTTCGGGGATGATGTTCACGCCGATCTCCGCGTCGCCTCTACTCGAAATTTTGTAATGCACGTGCCCGATGTACTCATCGGCGACGATGTCGCGCAGGTAAAAATAATCGGCTTGGGCAGGATCTCGCTGATAGACCGCAAGGAATTCGTCCCACTGCGACTCCGGCCAGTCGATGCAGCCGGTCTCGTTGTTGTAGCCGGGATGTTGAAGTTCCCAACCTGCGTTGTACGCCATCATGTCGGGATCACGAAGCCAGCCTTGGCGAACACCCAGTTCAGCACGAGCTGGACGATGCAACTCAAGGCAAGAATCGCGGGCGGCTTCCACGCGGGCATTGTATCCCCCCCCACCTCGGATCGCGTTCGACACGCGTTCTGATCACCTGAACAAGCATGTCAGGCGCGCCATGACTCACGCAGTGAAGAACTGATCGAGCACGAGCCTGCTGCAGGCTTCCCACTCCCAGACGTCACATGTCAAACCGGAACTCCGTCTAATTTAGGTTCGATGCGTAACTTCGGTCCCGCATGACGAGCAGCCGCAGACGCGATGCACTACTCACTCGATAACGATCTCAACTTCGAATCCCTCGCGGTTTTCGAGAAAGAGCGCGGTGTGCTCAGGCCCGCCAGCGTGTGGGTACTTGTCGGCAAACAACTCAGTCCATCCGTGGCTTGAGCACTGCCGTTGAAGTGCATCGAGAAGTGTTCGATCTTTCGCGCGGAGGGCAAGGTGATTCAGCCCAGCTCGCATGCGGTCGTGTGGGCCCGTGATAACAGGCGACTCTTCCAGCACCACATATGTTCCGCTGGGGTGAGTCCACGTCCTTCCTTGTGGCCAATCCGGATCGTGCTGGGCCTGCCATCCCAGTAGGGGGAGGAGCCAATCGAACGAAGCTGCCGACGTGTGCAGGTCGGTGGTCCACAACTCTATGTGATGCACGGGGTTGGTCATATGTGGAGTCTAGGCCAGGTTATCGAAGGCTCTCGGTTCTTACCTGGGGTCCGTCCAGCTGCTTCCCTCCACTGCTTGTTCACGCTTGATCTATCACGCTCAACGGTTTCGTCACTCGGTCAAGCTCCCGCACGGAGAACCATCAGCGCCCGCTGGCGTCCGTGCTGTTGATTCGCTCGCGGGCCAGCCGGCGGCTGAGTACGTCGACTCCCTCGACGAAGGACAGGGCAGCCAAGCATGCCTGATGGGCATCCCACCAATGGGCCTTAGACGTCGGCAACATAGACAGTCTCCGCTTGGCTGAGTGCCGACTCACGGAAATAGGGGTTCCTGATGGCTCGTTTCACGACGAGATCGACATCGCGGTTAACGATCTCCTGAAGATCGTCACGAAGCGCACAAAAGTCTTCGAAAGGATCAGGGCGACCCGGAAGAAAATCCACCAAGAAGTCGACGTCACTGTCCGCGCCAAAGTCTCCGGTGACGACGGATCCAAACAGCGCCAACTCCGCCACGCCGTGGCGCTCAGCGGCGCAACGGGGGTCGAGGTGCTCGTGGGGCGGCGCGCACGGACCAAGGCTGGGGCAGCGGGCATGGCCTACTATCGTCGCAGGGCACCGGTTTGGAGGTACGGATGGAGAGGACTTATTCCGGAGAAACCACACTCGAGGACAACCGGCTCACGATCGGGAACATCGAACGGCTGACGGACACGCGCGGCTCCCACCCGTGCCCGGCCTCGGCCCAAGCGTCGCGGTACTGCTGGATCTGCTCAGCCTGCAGGTCGCCCAGGCTCGCGCCGGTCGCCTCGGTAAGCAGCGTCGAGCTCATGAGGTTGACCCCCTGCTGCGCACTCCACACGGCGGTGTCCCGGCTTCCGGCACCCCACCAGATGCGACGATCCAAGCCCGGCGAATGCGGCTGGATGCCAAGCCGGCTACCGACGGGGAACTGCTTCGGATCGGCATCGGCCACCTTCTCGCCGCGGATCGCCGCCATGAACAGCGGGAACTTCTCGCGCGCGATGTCCGCCCCGCGCGGGTCGGTAGAGCCGGTGTAGCCGAATGCCTCCCAACCACGATCGGCGGGCTCCGGCGACCCGCGACTCACGCCCAGGGCGACGCGCCCGTCGGCGATGAGATCGAGTACGGCAGCCTCCTCGGCCAGGTAGAGCGGATTCTCGTAGCGCAGGTCGATCACGCCGGTGCCGACCTCGATGTGCGTGGTGCGCGCCGCGATCGCCGAGAGCAGCTGCATCGGCGAGGCCGCCTGCCTGGGGAAGTGATGCACCCGGAAGTAGGCGCCGTCGACACCCAGCTCATCGGCGGCAACGGACAACTCGATGGCGCTGTGCAACGACGCCCGAGCGTCGAACGGGTCACCTTCCGGGCCGTGATGACCAAAACTCAGGAATCCAAAGCGCTTCATGATCCCCCTAGTTGAATTATCAACAGTATAGCGGGTGCTCCTCACCAGACCGCACAGCGTTCCGCAACCGAATGACTTTTGGGCCCGCGCGGTCAATCGGTGACAACGTGCCCCTCCAATACCTCGGCAAGCTGCACTGACCACGGAGGTGAGGGTTGGCGGGTTGGCTGGAAAAGGGTGAAGATACGGCTCAAGTGCCTTCAAGACCGCATTCGGTGAGGACATCAGCCACAAGCACACTCGCCCGTTTCGGCCACAAACCAACGGCAAGGTCGAACGATTCAACCGCCCCATGCTCGAGGAGTGCGCCTGCGCTCGCACCTACACATCAGACGCCGAACGCGTAGCCGACCTCCTCGGGCAGAACAACTAGGACGCAGACTGCAACTCACACTCCAAATTTTGGAGTGTGAGTTGCAGTCTGAAGCCATGATGTGGACATCATGTGGCGCATAGCCGTAGGGCTGTTGCGGATCCCATTCTCCGAACTCCTGATACTCGCTGTCGAAGAGCTATTGAAGCCCATGTAGATCGGCTTCAGTGAGCTCTTGATGGGCGATGATCTCGATTGAATGACGCTTCACACTTCCACATTCCACGGGTCTACGAGTTCGACGCCAGTGTGCTGGAAATCCTTCACATTGCGCGTAGCACAGGTTGCCCCGTGCGCCAGGCAGATCGCGGCAATCTGGGCGTCGGCGGTACTGACCGGCGCACCCGCTGCCTCACGCGACGCGAGCACCTCCGCGTATCGCTCCGCCGCGTCAGCATCGAATGCGAGCACCGACCGGCTCCCCCGATACGGCGCTACCGCTTCCTCGATCCCGTGCGCCAGCGCGTCTTTGCGTCGACCTTCCGGGAGCCTTCGGACGCCGGCAAGAAGCTCCGCAAGAGTGATGGACGTGATGGCGACGTCGCCCGTCAGCGACACAAGCCACTCGGCGACACGAGGCTCCGGTGAGGGCCGAAAGATCTCCGAGATGACATTGGTGTCGAGGACGATCATTCGAAGCTCGCCACCCGTGCGACATCATCGCGCGTCGGAATCGGCAGCTCCTCGACTCCACCGACATCCTGCGCCGCATTCAGAAGAGCCACGCCTATGTGCGGCCGTCGGGCTGCCTTCGTCAGGATGTCGCGGACCTCGGCCTCCATGGACCGCCCGTGTTCCTTCGCCTGCGATGCGAGCTGTTGCTTCACGTGGTCATCGAGACCACGCACGATAATGGATGACATCAGAGCCACCTCCTTCTGCTATCAACAATGATAGCTCTGACGGCGCGACGCCGAATAATAAGGATAAGACAGCGAGACCCGCCCCTGGGAATCCCATCCGCGCGGCAGCGATGAACTCAAGAACGATGCCTACGCCCACAACGTCAATAGCAAGTAGGCGGCACGGACACATTGCACCGCGAGATTACATTCAGTCACGCGACCTGCAGTGGAGTAATAGCGGCGACCGTGTTCTTCAACGCGCGACGCTCCAACCGCAGCTCGTAGTTCGACTGCAGATTCAGCCAGAACTCCTCGGATGTCCCGAAATACCGCGCCAGTTGTATCGCCGTATCTGCAGTGATACCGCGCTTGCCATGCACGATCTCGTTGATTCGACGAGGCGGCACCCCGATCGAAACGGCGAGCTTGTGCTGCGTGATCCCGAAGCCCTCGATGAAGTCCTCCATCAGGATCTCTCCCGCGTGAATCGGCTCGATCAGGTCGGCCTCAGTGGTAGTCGACGAGTTCGACATGATCTGCACCTCCATCTCTCCAGACGAAGCAGATACGCCATTGCGCATTCACACGGATGCTGTGCTGTCCGCGCCGGTCACCAACGAGACGCTCCAGCCGATTCCCGGGCGGGATTCGCAGATCATAGAGATCCTTCGCTGCGTGGATCAGCTCCAGCTTCCGCATGGCCGCTCGCTGTACAGTCCGCTCGACGCGTTTGAGGTACTGCTCATGCCAGGTGCGCTCGGTATCCTTGTAGCCGAACGATACTGATCACGAAGTCACCACATATACCGGGGACCATCATTAACGCTAGACGTTAAACCGGAACTCCACGGAGTGTCTGTCTGGCTTCCACGTTTGATAGTTTTGCCCGTTTTGGAGGTTGCGGGTAAAAACACTGATAACACGAAGCTTTAGGCGATTTTACTTGGTTTTTTATGGCGTCTGGACGGGTGAATTTAGGGCGTGTTGCTAAAGGTTGTTCGGAGCCAGTCGAGGGTGGCGGCCAGGCAGATCGCGGCGTGGTAGTTTCGGGCGTACTTGTCTGAGCGCAACGCGATCCCGCGCCATTGTTTGAGTTTGTTG
>JAEZVO010000075.1 GCA_023443125.1 Actinomycetes bacterium | reverse complement strand
CCCTGCTGGCTGGCCGGCTGGAGTTTCCCTTCCCTCGCCACCTCGACGAGCTCGTTGATGGCTCGCGCGAGTTCCAGCAACGACATCTGATTCGCCGACTTGATGTTCGGCACCAGCAGCCCGCGCGACCGTCCGCGTCCATGCTCCCGCCCCAGGCCTCAGCCGAGTGGCTCAGCCTTGAGACACCCCATACTTGCGAGCAACCTCGGACTGCGAAGAGCCCCGCCACAACAGCCATGATCACTAAACGACGCGTCGACATACCCGAGCGATATTCCGATGTCTTGAGACACCCTATTCCGATGTCTTGAGACACCCTATTCCGATGTCTTGAACCAGGACACCACAGGGGGCTCCACCCTCTTGACGGCGGAGCACCCGGCTCATGCCGCCCGGAACCGTTTCAGTGCACCTTGACGAGTCATGCCAAGCACCTCACCGATAGCCTGCCAACTGTTGCCAGCCTCTCGAGCTGACGCCACTGCGGCATCCAGCGCCTGTTCCGCTGCCGCGACCTGCATCATCGCAACCGCAACCTGCGCCAGTTCACCATTGACGGTAGCCGTAGGCTCAGGCCCTTCATCACTCTCTATTTCCGCAAGGATCTCTTCGTCCGTTCGCATCACAAGTCACCTCCTCAAAAACTTTTGCCGAGCTTTCATCGCGTGGAAAATCTGCCCTCTGGAATTGATTGCAACCTCCAACAGCAGTCCGTTCCGGCCCGGGCCGACGATCATCCTGTAGTCATCGAAGAAGTGCACAAACATCACCTGCGCCACCGCATGGAGCATGTCAGCATCAGCCACGCCATGCTTCCGAGCAGTCTTCACGATTTCCACACTGGTAACTGTAGTTACCACTACCTACACCCGTCAACGGCGATTCTCAGACTCGAGGATGGTTTCTCCCTAGCAGAACTCCTGCCAGCGGCGCCCCAGGACAATCAGCCTTGGCGACGTCCTGCGTCGCGGACCGCTTCGTCGAGAGTGTGTCGTCGACGAAGCCACTCCTCGCCTGAGACCCACCCAGATGCGTAGTCGAGGTCGCCATCCGGGTCGATGATCGCCAGCACAGCGTCTCTGCCCAGCACCGCTTCTGCGCCGCGGGCGGCGGCGAGGTCGTCGAACGCGTCGCGCATAAGCCGGTGACGCAGCGACGGCCAGGCCTGCCCGTCAGGACCGGGATACACGATGAACGCATCGCCACTCAGGAATCCGCCGCCGGCACTAGTTTCGCGGAACGGGTCGATGGCGCCGAGGGAGAGCTGCCGCGAGTAGAAATTGAGGGCCCAGTGAAGGAAACCCTGCGCCTGCGACTTGTAGAGCTGCCACCCGAGCGCACGCGTGCGCATAGCCGTCTGCGCGATGAACCGGTTCGACACGTCCCACGACTGACCCACGCAGTAGTACACCCACCGGGGCTCAATGCCTGCCTCCCGAAACGCCGGCACGGCATCCGTCGCTACGACGGGTTCCGCCACGAGCTCCACGAAATCGGGGTGCGAGAGCGCGTCCACCACGCGCGCACCGTCGAGCAGGGGCTTGGCGACGCCCAGCGCACCCCTGTAGGAGTCGAGGTGTTCGCTGCTGGGCTCGTCGGAGATGTGAAAGAGGGTGTGGCGGAGCCCGACGCGTTCGTCGAAGTAGCGCTTGAGGAACGGCACGAGCGCAGCGAGGAAATGCTGGTAGGAGGGGTCGGTGGCGGGCACGTCCCAGCCGAAGCGCTCCTGCGGGAGGCCGTCGACGGTAATGGTGAAGCGAGGGGTGGCCTTCGCGCCCCACTGCGTGAAGAGATGCGGCACTTCTACCTCTCGCATTCCGACGGTGGCGAGGAGGTTCATCCAGCGGTCAAGCTTGTCGGTGCCGAAGGAGTATTCGTCGCCGTCGAGCGTGATGTCAAGCAGCTGCGTCGAGCGTCGGTAGGTGCCGACGGCGGTGTCGAGGGGTGGGGTCCACACCGGGGTGAGTACTGAGGTGACGCCCATGTCGCGGGCGGCGCGCAGTTGTTGTTCGACGATGCCCCAGTGCGCTTCGCTCCACGGTTCGACGTCGTAGTGGGTGGCGAGGCAGTCGGCGTGGAACCACTGGGTGTATTCCACGCCGTGTTCCGGGAGCGGCTGGGCGACGGTGGCCACGGGGAGTGTGGCGTCGAGGAGGACAGCGTCGTCGGTGGTCACCCGCACGCGCACCTCGCTGGCCGGCAGCGTGACGTCCACCCACAGCGCATGCCACCCGATGTGCGTGGGCCGCACGGTGGCCTCCGCAGCACCAGTGGGGCGCAGCACGTCGGGCAACATGCCCGGTTCGTCGAGGATGTACCCGTCGTCGTGCTGCTCCCAGCACGGCACCTGCACGGGTACGAGGTCGACCACGGATACCGCCACCGGCCCATCACTCTCGACGGCGACCCGCAGCGTGTGCGGGGCGGAGAGCCGGTCGGTATCGACGAGGCGCCAGGCAATTTGGAACGACACCGTCTCGCCTTCCCAACCGCTCAGCGACGCCGGGGGCTCCGACGGTTCCCAGCGCGGCGTGACTTTGGTGAGTGCGTCAGCGAGCACGACCGTCGGTACGGAGCTGGCCATCAGGTGCGTCCTTTCGTGAAATGGGGCTAGCGCCGGGGGCTGCGCCTCAGCGTGATGTTGGCGTATCTAGTGTTCCAGATTGGCGCTGCAGGGATGCGTCTGGCCTCGTCAGGTGCACTTTGGAGCTGAATTGTCAGGGGCATGCTCTAGGCTGGCAAGCGTGTTGAACACTCCCGCGTCCACGTACCGCCTCCAGCTCACGCCGTCGTTCACCTTCGACGACGCCGCCGCCCGCATTCCGTATCTGCAGGCACTCGGCGTCACGCACGTATTCTGCTCCCCCATTCTGCAGGCCGCGCCCGGTTCTATGCACGGCTACGACGTCGTCGATCACTCGCGCGTCTCCGACGATCTGGGCGGCGAAGAGGGCTTCCGGCGACTTGCTGCGGCCGCGTCGGAGCACGGGCTGGGGCTCGTGATCGACGTGGTGCCCAACCACATGTCGGTGCCCACGCCCATGTGGCTGAACACCGCGTTGTGGGACGTGATGCGCAGCGGCGCCGATTCGCAGTACGCGCGCTGGTTCGACATGGATCTCTCCGGCGACCAGGCCATTTTGATGCCGGTGCTGGGCGAGAAAATCGGCAAGGAGCTGTCGTCGGGCAATATCAAGGTAGAGACCCGCCGCGTGCCGGGGCTCGGCGAGCAGCCCGTCGTGAGCTACTTCGACCACGTGTTCCCCGTACGCCCCGGCACCGAGGAGCTGCCCATCGCCGAGCTGCTCGAACACCAGTGGTACCGCCTGGCGCATTGGCGCGTCGGCTCGGAAGAGCTCAACTACCGGCGCTTTTTCGACGTCGACACGCTCGCAGCCGTGCGGGTGGAAGATCCGGCGGTGTTCGACGCAACGCACGCGAAGCTGCTGGAGCTCTACCGAGAGGGGCTGTTCCAAGGCTTCCGCCTCGACCACATCGACGGTCTCGCCAACCCGCGAGCCTACGTCGCGAGGCTGCACGAAGTCACTGGTGGCGCGTGGATCGTCGCGGAGAAAATCCTCGAAGCCGACGAGGTGCTCCCCCAGGCCTTCGATTGCGCCGGCACCACGGGCTACGACGCGTTGCAGCGCATCACTGGCCTGTTCCAGGAATCCGCAGCGCTGCCCCGGTTGAACGACATCTGGGAGCGGGCGACGGAGTCGGCCCAGGGCTTCCACGCCGCGCTCATTGAGGCGAAGCACGAGGTCGTCGAGACAATGCTGTTCACCGAGGTGAACCGCCTCACGTCCATCGTCGTCGCCATCTGCGACGCCGACATCCGGCTGCGCGACCACACTCGTCGCCAAATCATGCATGCCATCACCGAGCTGCTCATCGGTATGGACCGCTACCGCGCGTACGTCGAGCCTGGTCAGCCGGCGAGCGAAGCCGAGCGGCAGGTGCTCATCGACGCCGCCGATCGTGCCCGCCCCAACCTCACCGACGACGAGCACGACACCCTCGACCTCGTGCTCGCGCTGGCCATGGGCGAGCCCGGCACCAGCGACGAGGGGTGCGGCGCCGAAACTCTGCCCGTCGTGGATGCCGATGAGGTCACCACCGAGCTTCCCGAGGAACTCGATGAGGTAGGCGTGCTGCGTGCCGAGTTCATGGTGCGGTTCGCGCAGACGTGCGGGCCGGTGATGGCGAAGTCGAAGGAAGATACGTCGTTCTACCGCTGGAACCGCTTCATCGCCGTGAACGAGGTGGGCACGGAGCCGACGGTGGTGGGCCTGCCGCCCGACGCGTTCCACGAGTTCTGCGAACAGCAAACCCGGCTGTGGCCGACCGCCATGACCACTTTGTCCACACACGACACGAAACGCTCCGAAGACGTCCGCGCTCGCCTGGCGGCACTCACCGAATTCCCGCGCGAGTGGGAAACGTGCTTGTCAGAGCTGCGTGCGGCGGTTGCTGATGAGCGATCGGAGCTCGTCGACGGCGCCACGGAACTGTTCTTGTGGCAGACGTTGGCGGCCGAGTGGCGCCTGCCCGGCACTGCTGCAGGGCAGCATCCCATCAGCGCCGAGCGGCTCGCCGCATACCTCACCAAGGCCATGCGCGAGGCCAAGCGCTACACCGGGTGGACCCAGCCCGACGAGCAATACGAGGCCGCGGTGCAAGAGCTCGCCGCGTTCGCGCTCGGAAGCGACGCCGTCGCGGCGGCGCTCGATGCGTTTACGGAGGTCACGGCCGAGTCTGTGCGTGCCAACATTCTCGGCCAGAAGCTCCTCCAGCTCACCATGCCGGGCGTGCCCGACGTGTATCAGGGTTGCGAGGTCGTCGACCTCTCGCTCGTCGACCCCGACAACCGTCGCGAAGTCGATTTCTACCGTCGCGCCGGCATCCTCGCGTCGCTGCAAGAAAACCCGCCTACAGATCTCGACACGGAGAAGCTGTTCGTCACCAGCCGGGCCCTGCGCCACCGTCGCGAGCACGCCGACGCGTACCGCGGGCCGAGCGCGCAGTACCACCCCATCGCTTCCACGACGGGGCACGCGGTTGCGTTCTCGCGCGGTACGGGTGACGAGGTGGCAGCCATCACCGTCGTCACGCGGCTAGCCGCGAAGCTCGCTGAGCGCGACGGCTGGGGCGACCACACGCTCTTCCTGCCCGACGGCGAGTTCCGAAACTTGTTCACCGACGAGGTGGTCTCGGGCGGCCAGACGCCCGTTGCCGACATCCTCGGCACCTACCCCGTGGCGCTACTCGTGCCGGAGCGAGCCGGGGAGTAACCTGGCCCATTTTTCTATCCAGTTCTACCTTATTCATCGGTTAAGGTAGAACCATGGCGATCAATGTCAAAGACCCAGCCACTGACGCACTCGCACGGGAGCTGGCGGCACTCACCGGCGAGACGCTCACGACGGCCGTGCGCCGCTCCATCGAGGAGCGTCATGCGCGCGTGCAGCGAGCACGCAGCCGAAGCATGTCGAACGCCCAAATCATGAGCATCATCGAGCGTGCCAAGCGTCTCCCCTGCCTCGATGAAACCCCTTCTGACCAGTACCTTTACGGCGACGATGGGCTGCCCTCGTGATCATCGATTCCTCCGTGATGATGGCGATCGTGCTGGCCGAGCCGGAAGCCTCCGTGTTCCTCCAAACCATGCAGCAGGCCGAATCGCTGCGCATCGCCGCACCCACTGTGGTGGAGCTGAAAATCTCTGCCGAACGCCGGCGAGGCGAGGAGGCTGTCGCGCTGATCGATGAGTTGCTCGCCGACCTTCTTGTCGAGGTCGTGCCATGCGACGAAGCGTTGGCCGAAGAAGCCGTACTTGCTTGGCGCAGGTTCGGGAAGGGCAACCACGAAGCCGCGCTGAACTTCGGCAACACCTTCTCGTACGCGCTCGCGAAGCTGACGCGCGAGCCGCTGCTCTTCAAAGGCCAAGACTTCTCCGCCACAGACATTCCCAACGCACTCGAGCACTGACACTTCGCACGCTCGCCGTGCCACGGGTGTCCCGTAGGCTGGCCGCATGCGTGATTTCACCCGCCCGGCACTGTGGGCGCCCCGAGCCAACCGCGTCGACCTCGTCGTCGACGAGGACCCCCGCCCGATGCGCCCCGACGAGGAACGCGCCGGCTGGTGGGTAGCAGACGACACGCTCGAACCCGGCTCCCGCTACGCCTTTTCCCTCGACGGCGGCTCGCCCCGTCCCGACCCGCGCAGCCTCGCCCAGCCCGACGGTCCGCACGGCGCCAGCCGCATCGTCGACCCCGCAGCCATCGACCGCCCACAGTGGGAGGGCGTCGATCTCCGCGGCGGCGTGCTGTACGAGCTGCACGTGGGCACGTTCACCGACGAGGGCACTTTCGACGCGGCTATCGGCAAGCTGGACCACCTCGTCGAGTTGGGTATCGACGCTGTGGAGGTGATGCCCGTCGCTGATTTCCCCGGGCGCTGGGGCTGGGGGTACGACGGCGTCGGGCAATACGCCGTGCACCAGGCGTATGGCGGGCCGGAGGCGTTCGTGCGGTTCATCGACGCCTGCCATGCACACGGTCTGGGCGTGATCCTCGACGTCGTCTACAACCACCTCGGCCCGGAGGGTAACTACCTCGCAGAGTTCGGCCCCTACTTCACCGACAAGCACCAGACGCCGTGGGGCGCCGCGCTGAACCTCGACCAGGAGCACGCCGACGAGGTGCGCGCGTTCTTCCTCGGCGCTGCGCATCAGTGGCTGGCGCGCTTCCAGTGCGACGGTCTGCGGCTCGACGCTGTGCACGCGCTGGCCGACGATTCGGAGCACCACTTCCTCGCGGAGATCGCCGACGCATCCCTCGCCTGGGAGCAGGAGCTCGGCCGTCCGCTGTTCATCACTGCCGAGTCAGATTTGAACCAGCCCTCCATGGTGAGCCCGACGAACTCCGTCGCCTTCGCGCGCGGCATGGACGCGCAGTGGGCCGACGATGTGCACCACGCACTGCACGCATTCTTCACCGGAGAGACGCAGGGTTACTACGTCGACTTCGGCACCGCCGAGGTGCTCGACAAGGCGCTCACAAGGGTGTTCGTCCACGACGGCACATACTCGACGTTCCGCGGCAAAGACTGGGGCGCGCCCGTCGAGCCCGCCACCCCGCTGTACGACGCGCACTCGTTCATCACCTTCATCCAGAACCACGACCAGGTGGGCAACCGCGCCGCCGGCGATCGCCTGAGCGACGCCGACCGCCAGGCCGCAGCCGCCGCGCTGCTCCTACTCTCCCCATTCACGCCGCTGATCTTCATGGGCGAAGAGTGGGCGGCCTCGACGCCGTTCCCGTTCTTCGCCGACCTCGGCCCGGAGCTAGCCCCGCTCGTCTCCGAGGGTCGCGCGCGCGAGTTCGCCGAGATGGGGTGGAGCGACGAGGTCCCTGATCCGCAAGCCGAATCGACGTTTAGCTCCGCCAAACTGCGCTGGGACGAGCGCGACGGCGAGGGGCATCGTCGGATGATGGCGTGGTACCGCACCCTCCTCGCGCTGCGACGCGTGCTGCCGGGCGCGACGGATCCGGCGTTGGATGCGACGTCGGTGGACGTCGTCGACGCCGACACCGTCGTGATGCATCGGCCGGGGTTCGCCGTCGCGGCCACGCGGGGCGACGCGGCGGTGGAGGTACCCGTCGTCGGGAAACTGCTTGCGGCTTGGGGCGATGCCACCCAAGGCAACGACAGCCGGTGGCTGCTCCCCGGCCCGGGCGCGATCGTCGTCGCGACGGAAGGCTGAACCATGAACTACACGTACGGCGGGGCCATCCCTGATGTTGTGGCGTACCCCGATCCCAATCGCCAGACCAAGCAGAAGCTCGGTGCCGTCATCATCGGCGTCGTGTTCATCGCTCTCATTGTGGCGACCGTCGCCGCCTCCATCAGCACCGGTGAGTGGATGATGTTGGCGGCAGTGCCACTGCTGGGGCTCGCCCTGGTCGGCCTCGGCGTGTCCGCTAAGGAGAAACAACTGAGGCAAAAGGTTGACCTGTCGAAACCTGCGCTCTTACTCAATGATGCCGGCATCGGCAACGGTGATGCGCAGGTCCACTGGAACAACGTGGCCGCGGTTGAGACCCTGGTGCGTTTCAACCGATCCGTGATGCCTTCCGCAGGGAAGAGGCTCGCCAACCAGCTCACCGACACGGCTGGCGTCCTCGATGGGACATTCCTCGTGCGCGTCACCGTAGACGACGCCCAGCAACTCAGCGGCGCCATGCAGCACTTCCCAACCAGGCAAGGCAACGTGGTCACGTTCAATGTGGGCAGCGTAGTGCCGTCCAACCAATGGTCGTCGCTGGCGGACTCCATCCGCCAGCATGTGCAGGCAAGGGGCATCGCGACCAGCGGGTGACACGCACCTCCTCGCGGATGCGCAGTGGTGCCAGGCAATACCTAACCCGATATCCACACGCGTTTGCTGAAATCGCCCAAAATCGAGCTTCTGAGCAAACGTGTGTGGATATCGGGTTAGCTGGCGTCTGTCACCCTCCCAACCCCCAACTAGGGTGGAGGTATGAAGTATCGCTATGCAGGAAACTCCGGTCTCAAGATCTCCGAGATCACCTACGGCAACTGGCTCACCCACGGCTCCCAGGTGGAAAACGAGGTAGCCACCAAGTGCGTCCACGCCGCGCTCGACGCAGGCATCACCAGCTTCGACACCGCCGATGTGTACGCCAACACCGTCGCTGAATCGGTGCTGGGCGAGGCGCTGAAGGGTCAGCGTCGCGAATCGCTCGAAATCTTCACCAAGGTGTATTGGCCCACAGGGCCGGGCGGCGCGAACGACACCGGGCTCTCACGCAAGCACATCATGGAGTCCATCAACGGGTCGCTGGAGCGGCTGCAGACCGATTACGTCGACATCTATCAAGCCCACCGCTACGACTACGAGACGCCGCTGGAGGAAACCATGCAGGCATTCGCCGACGTGGTGCGCCAGGGTAAGGCACTGTACATCGGCGTCTCGGAGTGGACGGCTGAGCAGATCCGCGAAGGCCATCAGATGGCTCGTCAGCTCGGGTTCCAGCTGGTCACCAACCAGCCGCAGTATTCCGCGCTGTGGCGTGTGATCGAAGACAAGGTCGTGCCCACGTGCGACGAGCTCGGGGTGTCGCAAATCGTGTGGTCGCCCGTCGCGCAGGGCGTACTTACCGGCAAGTACAAGCCTGGCGAGCAGCCACCCGCCGGCTCCCGTGCTACCGATGACAAGGGCGGCAAGAACATGGTGGCCCGTTTCCTAGACAACCAGCAGGCCGTCGAACAGGTGCAGAAGCTGCGCCCCATCGCCGACGAGGCCGGCCTCACCATGGCGCAGCTCGCGATTGCGTGGGTGCTGCACAACCCCAACGTCGCGGCGGCGATCATCGGAGCGTCGCGCCCCGAGCAGGTGGCGGAAAACGTCGAAGCTTCAAACAACCCCATCGGCGACGATGTGTGGGACGCCGTCAACGAAGTACTGGACGAAGTGGCCGAGAAGGACGCGCAGCGCACCTACGAGTCGTCGCCGAAGGAGCGCCTCACCTAGTCGCGGCGAGTGGCTGCCGTCGGTGCTGTTTCGCGGTTTTCCTGCAACCTTCGCCCAGATTTGGTGAAGTGGGGGCTATGCGAGATCCATACAACGGCATCGACGGTGGCGCAACGCTGACCGTCACCAGCGAAGATTTTTCCGACGGCGGCTCCCTGCCGCTCGAATGCACCGCCGAGTTCGTGGGTGCGGGCGGCCGCGATGTGAGCCCGCAGTTGGCGTGGTCGGAGGTGCCTGAGGGCACGAAGTCCATCTACCTCCACGTCTATGATCCGGATGCCCCAACGCCTGCGGGCTGGTGGCACTGGTCGGTGGTGAACTTGCCGCCCACACTGCGCAGCCTTGATCGTGATGCGAACAGCAACCTCCCCGACGGCGCCGTCGTCCTAAAGCACGATGGCGGCGGCCTGGGCTATCTGGGGTCGGCCCCGCCGGAGGGCCACGGCCCACACCGCTACTACTTCACCGTGCACGCGCTCGACACGCTGCTCGATGTCGACGAGCACACCTCGGCCACAGCGGCCGCATTCCAGACCGTCGGCCACGTGCTCGCGCGCGGGTCGATCGTCGGCACCTGGGAGAACTGACGCATCGCGAGCGGAGCAGAACGGGTCGCCACCGGCGTCATTACTGGCAGAATGGAACGTCACCTACCGGAAGGGCACCCATGAGCTGGAACACGGACCCCCGCGACATGCTGCGCGTCACCGACCACTTCGACCTCGCTGCCTTTGATCGGCACGGTAAGCCTGGCTTCAGCGGCAAGAAGTCCGACGGCAAGCGCGTCATGGCCGCGCGTGGAGAGCTCCTCGCGGAGCTGCAGGAGCGACTCTTCGCGGAGGGTCGAGCTGGCGGCGAACGTTCGTTGCTCGTCGTGGTGCAGGGGCTCGATACCGCCGGCAAGGGCGGTGTGGCTAGGCATGTCATGGGCATGGTCGACCCGCAGGGGGTGCAAGTGCGATCGTTCGGGGTGCCGACGAAGGAGGAGGCATCGCACCACTTTCTGTGGCGCATCCGCCGAGCGCTGCCGGCGCCAGGTCGCATCGGCTTGTTCGATCGCTCGCACTACGAAGATGTGCTGGTGCAGCGCGTCGACAACATCGTGCCGGAGGATGTGTGGCGAAAGCGCTACACCGAGATCAACCGCTTCGAGGAGAAGCTCGTCGAGAACGGCACCACCGTGCTGAAGTTCGCGCTCATGGTGAGTTACGACGAGCAGGCCCAACGGCTCATGGAGCGCCTTGATCGTCCTGACAAGCGCTGGAAGTTCTCGGCAAGCGACCTCAAAACTCGCGCCAAGTGGGACGACTACCAAGAGGCCTATGCCGACGTGTTCCGCTTCACGAACACCGAACACGCGCCCTGGTACGTCGTGCCTGCCGACCGGAAGTGGTACGCCCGCGCCGCCATCACTGAAATCATCACCCGCGCGCTCGTCGACATGAAACCGTGCTGGCCGGAGGCCGACTTCGACGTGGCTGACATGCGCGAGCAGCTCGCTCAGACCATGTCGACGGCAGCGCTGAAGGAGTCGCTCGACGGCACGGCGAGCACCGTCGAAAGCGCCATCGAGTCGTCTACCGACGTGCGCAAGGAGGCCATCGAGTTGCGCGGTGACAAGAAGGCTGCCGCGCAGGCCAGGCAGCAGCGCAAGGAGTGGGAGGCCGACCTCGCCGCGACGCTGGAGCAGAAGAAAACGCTCTTACAGGCTCGCTGACAAGCGTCTCGATACGGCGACTGCGTCGCCTACTCGACGGCCGGATGGGGCGGGGTGCCCGCGTCAGGCCCGGTGGTTGAGTAGCGAGCGAAGCTCGCGTGCCGAAACCCCGGCACCGCGTCTCGATACGGCCCTTCGGGCCTACTCGACGACCGGGGATGGCTGGGCCGCCCGCTGCTACCCCGCGACGAGTCGGCGTTCGGCGTCGCTCAGTTGGGCCCCGAAGTCAGCGATGGCTAAGCGCCGCACATCCTCGGGCAAGGCATCGACGAGTGCTTTAAGCTCCCTGGCCGCGACGACGTGTCGGGGATGTGCGGCGCGGTACTGCCAGGCGCGGTTCACGAGCTCACGGTCGGCCAGGTGCTTTTTGGCGAGCCTGTCGAGCACGGTCATCACCGTCGTATAGGCAAGCTCGCGCTCCCGTCGGAGCTCTTGATGCACGTCCGCGACAGAGCGGGGTCCATCAGCCTCCCACAACAGCTCCATGATGCGCTGCTCTAGCTCTCCTCGCGATGCCATACGTACCATGATAGTGACAGTCGAAGAAATCGGGCGGCACCGGAGTCATTTTCTCCTACGAAACGTCGTAGAGACTGGAGGCGACGCACCGAACCCGATAGCAAGCATTATTCGC
Source organism: Actinomycetes bacterium (assembly GCA_023443125.1). Lineage (GTDB taxonomy): Bacteria > Actinomycetota > Actinomycetes > Propionibacteriales > Propionibacteriaceae > Arachnia. The sequence goes on along the minus strand of JAEZVO010000075.1, from coordinate 2,706 downwards.
CCATGTACGACTATTCGTAGTAACCTGCCCACATGGATCCAGTGACCCTTGCACGGTGGCAATTCGGGATCACCACCGTCTACCACTTCTTATTCGTCCCGATCACCATCGCGCTGTCGATGCTGGTAGCCGTCCTACAGACCATCTGGGTCAAGACCGGACAGCACCGATTCCTGCAGCTGACGAAGTTCTTCGGCAAGCTCTTCCTGATTAACTTCGCGCTCGGCGTCGTCACCGGCATCGTGCAGGAGTTCCAGTTCGGCATGAACTGGTCGGAGTACTCGCGCTTCAACGGTGATATCTTCGGCGCCCCGCTCGCGCTCGAAGCCCTGCTGGCATTCTTCCTCGAGTCCACGTTCATTGGCTTGTGGATCTTCGGCTGGGACAAGCTGCCGAAGAAACTTCACCTCGCCACCATCTACTGTGCAGCCATCGGCACCATGATCTCGGCTGTGTTCATCCTCGCCGCCAACTCCTGGATGCAGAACCCCGTCGGTGCAGTATTCAACGTCGAGTCCGGTCGCGCGGAAATCGACGGCTTGGCTGGCTTCGGCGCCCTGTTCACCAACCCGGTGTTCATCGCCACCATCACCCACACGCTCACCGCTGCCTACATGGTCGCGGGCGGTCTGATCTGTGGCATTTCCGCCTGGCATCTCGCAAAGCTCAACAAGGCGGTGCGCGACGAGGGCGCCAGCGACGAGCACATCACGACCTGGCGCTGGGCCACGAAGTTCGGCGCTTGGGTGTTGTTGATTTCCTCCCTCGGCGTGATCCTCACCGGCGATATGCAGGCCAAGGCCATCGCGCAGACGCAGCCCATGAAGCTCGCTGCCGCCGAGGGTCTATTCGAGACGGAGAAGGACGCGTCGTTCTCGCTCCTCACCATCGGCGACCCCGGCGCCACCGAAGCGGTCTTTGAGCTGAAGGTGCCGAAGCTGCTCTCCATCTTGGCTGGCCAGGAAGAGGTCAAGGGCATCAATGATCTCGACAAGCGCTTCCAGGAAGAGGGCTACTTCATGGCCGACGAAGGCCGGCAGAAGCTCCAGCAGCAGGTGTACGAGGCCACGCAGAACGGCACGATTTCACCCGAAATCCAGAAGTCCTACATGGACCTCAACTACCGCCCGGACATCATCGTGAGCTACTGGTCGTTCCGCATCATGATGACCCTCGGATTCATCGCAATGGCGATTGCCGCGGTAGTGCTGGTGATGCTGAGAGGCGGGCGCAACCCGATGCCATCGAAGTTCCTCACCGCCTGCGCGTTCGGCCTGCCGTTGCTGCCGTTGCTCGGTAACTCGGTCGGCTGGATCTTCGCCGAGATGGGCCGCCAGCCGTGGATCGTCGTCGGTGTGCTTCCGACCGCTTCAGCGGTATCCCCGACGGTCAGCGCGGGCGAGGTGCTGTTCTCCATGATTGTCTACACCTTGCTGTACGGCGGACTCGCCGTACTCGAGGTATGGCTGTTCATGAAGTACACCAAGCACGGACTTCCCGACGTGGAGCCCGTCGAACTCAACGATGACCCCGATAAGCCCATGAGCTTCGCGTACTGAGAGGAGCTGGAGCAATGTTGTTACTTGAAACCGCAGTTCCCCCGTTCACGCTGGTTTGGTTCCTGCTCGTCGCAGTGCTCTGGATCGGCTACTTCTTCCTCGAGTGCTTCGACTACGGCGTGGCGATGCTCATCAAGATCATCGGCGGCAACGACAAGGAGAAGCGCGTCATCGTCAACACCATCGGCCCCCTGTGGGACGGCAACGAAGTGTGGCTGCTCACCGCTGGTGGCGCCATGTTCGCAGCCTTCCCGGGCTGGTACGCGTCGCTGTTCTCCGGTCTATACCTGCCCCTGTTGCTCGTACTGATCGGCCTGATCCTGCGCGGCGTGGCCTTCGAATACCGCTCGAAGCACCACACGTCGCAGTACCGCAACATGCTCGACTGGTTCGCCGCGCTCGGTTCGTTCCTGCCCGCGCTGGTGTTCGGCGTCGGATTCGCGAACTTCGTCTCCGCTCTGCCGAACGACGGCAAGCTGTGGAACGGCAACTTCTTCGGCCTGTTCATGCCGTTTGCCCTGGTGGGCGGACTGATGCTCGTCGCAATCTGCCTCTTCCACGGCTCCGCATTCCTGGCGCTGAAGACCTCGGGCGTCGTACATGAGAAGGCCAAGAGCTTCGGCACCAAGATGGGCTGGGTCACCGTCGCGCTCACCGCGATCTTCGTGCTCTGGCAGAACATCGCCTACCCCGCGAAGAGCGAATTCGGCGACTTCTCGGTGCTCACGTGGATCGTCGGAATCCTGAGCGTGGTTGCGCTCGTCGTGGCTGTATTCATGGTGATGAGGGACCGCGACGGTTGGGCATTCATCTGCACCGGCCTCGCCATCGTGACGCTGTTCACCGGCATCTTCTTGAAGCTGTACGGCAACATCGGCTTCGCGCAGGACGAGACGGTGGCCGTCGGCGATCGCCTGAACATGATCACCGCCGCTTCGTCGGAGACGACGCTCACCATCATGACCGTGGCCGCGGCCATCTTCGTGCCGATCGTGCTGGCCTACCAGGCATGGAGCTACTGGGTGTTCCACAAGCGCATCAGCACGAAGTCCATTCCCGACGACGTGTCCCCCGCCGCGTAATCCTGCGGCGACACCCGCCCCCAATGTAGTGGGGGGACCAACCAGCGCGGGTGGTTGCCAACAAG
>JAEZVO010000053.1 GCA_023443125.1 Actinomycetes bacterium | reverse complement strand
GAAGTCGGCTCATCTACAAGGATGACCGGCGATTTTTGAAGGACAGCACGGATGATGGCAACTCGCTGTCGCTCTCCTCCGGACAATCCGCTATTGCCGAATCCTACTAACCGGTCTAGGCCGTCGGTACTGGCGAAGTTTTCCAGTCCGAACTGATCTAGCAACGTGATAAGAATTTTGTCATCGAAACTTTCTGATGTCCCGAGAGTAAGGTTTTCTCTGAGCGTTCCCGAAAGCAAGTCAGGTTCCTGCTCGACGTAGGTGATCACAGTGCGAAGATCTTTCCTGCTCCAGTCACTAAGATCCCGCCCCCCGACACGGATGTGGCCAGTCGAGGTGTCATAGAATCTCAGTAGAAGACTGAATATTGTGGTTTTTCCCGCACCAGAAGCTCCTGTGAGTGCCACTTTCTCACCTGGTAGGATCGTTACATTTGCGTTATCTAAGATGGTTTGGCCCTCTCGGCTATACGATGCCGACTCGAATTCGATGGATCCTGGGGAAGTGGGCCAAAGCTCTAGAAGTGAACTTTGTCCAACTGAATCTTCAACTTCGAGATCGAAGAGCTGGTTAATTCTGCTCAGTACCCCCCTAGCCTCAAAGAAGGTTCCGAGGGACTGAGACACCTGCACGATGGGGGCGAGCATCAGAAATAGTGCGGTAACGAAGATGGCAAGTGACTCTCCCGACAAATCCCCGTTGTTTAACCTAATGGACCCGAACAGGACGACCGCGAGAAGCGCCATGTAGGAAGTCACCGTGCTTAAGGGGTCAAGAACGGCTTCGACGAAGCTCATCTTTCGCCGGTTGCGGTAGGCGTGGTCAATCTCGGTGGATAAGTTACCAATGACCTTCGTCTCGACCCGGAAGGCCTTGATAGTCCGAATTGCCGATAGCGCCGACTGTAAGATTTCTCCGAGCGCTGCAAGGCGGTCCTGAACTTTCGACGAGAGATTCTGTAGGGAATTTGAAATAGCTAGAATTATGACTAGGGCGATCAGCAGCACTGCAACAACGACCAAAAGTAATTTCCAGTCCACCACAGCCATATAAATGAGTGCACCGATGATGACGGTGAACCCACCCACGAAATCAGCAAGGGTAGAAGAAAAAGCGGTGCTAACGATGGAGGTATCCGACGTTATCCGTGTAGTGAAGCTGCCCGCCCCTCCTTTCTCAAATTCCCTCATCTGCAGGTAGAGAAGGTGATTCGTGATCTTCTTACGCATGTCACGGACTGTTCGATCCGCTGCGATGGACACCACGTACATTGCGGCGGCTGTCAAAACGGATGTTCCCAGAATAGTTAGCAGTAGGAGCATCAGTGGCTGCTGAAACACTCCGCTACCCACTCCGGATATCAACTGGCCAACAAGTGCGGGTTGAAGAAGGGTAACAGCGGTAGATAACAATGACAGGAAGATTCCCAAGCTGATCAGTCCAGCATTGTTTCGCAGAAGGTTAAAGGCTGTCATCAGGTCGGACTACTCCTCGGTTCAGGATTTCGTTGGGGCTGGAAGTTAATGCGGCGCATCAGCGATTCCGTTTCGGACCGTGAAACGGTAGTAAAAGACAGGATCCTCATCTTGTGCGTAACCTGCTGAACGAACTAGCATAACCTCATACTCGGATGTATGCGACGAAATTTAGTCAGCGTTGGTGACCATAAAATTGGCGATGGCCTGACGGCCTGTCTGAATGGCAACACGACCTCCTTTGGAGAGGGTAGTATTGGCCAAGCTCTCTAGGGTCGAGAAGATGTCGATGATCCCCTTGGATTGCCGGGACGCACCAGAATAGAAGGGAGACAACCATGATGGACTGTTACCGTTGCGAGACGTGGCGGCCTCCTTCCACGGGGTAAACCCGTTCCCTTCCCGAATCCTGTAGAAGAGATGGTCGTCGTGGATTCCCGGATTGGGCGCAAAAATGCCCAGTTGGGCATAAAGATGGTCGAACTCAATCGGGATAGGAACTCCCTACTCCTATGGTTTCCTCCTGGATGCTGTCCGAGCAAAGTCAGTGTGAACCAAGACCCGAATACAACCGCGATGGCATTACACAACGTGGACATCACCACCGTTCACTATCTGGGCGATCCGCTTTACCGCTCCCTTGTCAAGGATAATTGTGTCATGGGACGTCTCATCAAGAACGGTCAGGTCTTCAGGAACAGGCCCAGAAACAATTCGGCCCGAATCTGGCGTCAGATCACCGGTGAGGATTCTTAACAGAGTGGACTTGCCGACCCCGTTCGGGCCAATCAAAAAAGCACGTTCACCGTTTGACACGTGCAAGCTCACACGGTCGAGAATGAGGCGGGAGCCGAATGAAAAGGAAAGAGAATCGAGGAAAATTTCGGGCATAGTGATCTCCAAGACGTAGAAGTAACTTCGGTCACGTCTCAGCAAGGCTGAGTGGAGATCACATCTTCACCGGAACTACGCACTCCTCGATTAACGGACGCCATCAACTGGCAGGGATGACCACATTTTACGCGGCGAGCACACGCCTGAGCAAGAGATGCTTCATTTGAACCGCTCACGCAGCCAACGCGAGTGAGCCGCCATTTTGTATCCAAGTCGGGTTGAAAGCTTCGTAGATGCGGCCACGGTAAGGGCGGATCATCTCTGTGAGGAAGGGAGGCGACGGAGCGCGGGGTGTAGAACTCGCCACCGCTCTTGCCTTCATCGGCGGCGTAGCGGCCAAGCATGTACTCGTAGACGCGCCCGAGCAGATCCTCGTCCTTGCGTTCTTCATCGGCCAGATCGCTGCGAGAAAAGGTGTCGATGAGCCCGCCAAGCACCGTGGGGGAGAGCTCCCGACGGTTGTAGTTCTTCGGGAGAATGCCCTGCAGCGCCTCGTTTTCTTTCTCAATGGCATCCATTGCGTCATCAATGATGCGACCGATGTCAGGTTGCTTGGCAGCCTTGCGAAGATCGTCCCAACGGTGGCCGTCCGGCACCCAGAACACGCCCTCAGCGGTGTAGGAATCGCGATCTTCCAGCATCATGGCCCGTGCCTCGTCGGAGGGCAGATAGGTGTCGGAGTTCGGATCGCTGTACTGCGCTTCGAGAAGCTCACGCCGCTTCTCGAACTTGTCGGAGACGTACTTCAGAAACAGCAGGCCGAGCACGACATGTTTGTACTCGGCCGCATCCATGTTTGAACGTAGCCGTTTTGCGGCGTCCCAGAGGGATGCCTCCAGACCAAGCAGCGCCGCTGAGGGAGGGGACCTGGTTGGCGCAGCAGCGCTTCCTTCCCAGTTGTAAAATGACATAATGTTGCTTATCGGACAGTTGGCGTGCTTGAGATGCAGGCCAAACACGATAGAATCATTTACGTTAACCCGTGCGAGCGAAAATCATCTTCCGCTCAAGGCATAGTTACTGCTCAGCAACGAATAAGGAGCACAATGTCGCTGATCAACACTGAAATCAAGGACTTCACCGCGCAGGCGTACCGCAACGGCGAATTCGTCGAAGTCACCAAGGCCGACGTACTCGGCAAGTGGGCCATTTTCTTCTTCTACCCGGGCGACTTCACCTTCGTGTGCCCGACGGAGCTCGGCGACCTCGCCGACCACTACGAAGAGCTGCAGAAGATGGGCGTCGAGGTGTACTCGGTGTCCACCGACTCCCACTTCGTCCACAAGGCATGGACCGCCGCATCCGAGGAAGTCGGCAAGGTCAAGTACTACATGCTCGGCGACTCCAACGGTGAGCTCACCAACAACTTCGACAACATGCGTGAAGGCGCCGGCCAGGCGGATCGCGCGACGTTCCTCGTCGACCCGGAGGGCATCATCCAGTACATCGAGCAGACCGCCGAAGGCATTGGGCGCTCTGCCTCGGAGCTGCTTCGCAAGGTGAAGGCAGCACAGTACGTCGCGGCTCACCCCGGCGAGGTTTGCCCGGCGAAGTGGGAGGAAGGCGAACAGACCCTCACCCCTGGCATTGATCTCGTAGGCAAGATCTGAGCAATTCTCACATGCACTAATGGCGGGCGGGCTGTGGTCCGCCCGCCGTTTTTATATTTCTCTCCCCCATTTTTTCATTTCCACGCACAGGAGCTTTCATGGCCGAACGTCTTCTCGACGACAACCTCACCCAGCAGCTTGGCGCGCTCATGCCGCGCATCACCAACGATGTTGAGCTGATCTACTCCATGGACGATCGCGACGCGTCCGCCAACCTCGAACAACTCATGCAGGACATCGCTGCGCTGTCCGAGAAGGTCACTGCACGTCGCGACGACGACGCCCACGAACGCAAGCCGTCGTTCACTATTGCGCGCACTGGCACGGATATCGCCGTCACCTTCGCCGGCCTGCCGATGGGGCACGAATTCAGCTCACTCGTGCTCGCACTGCTGCAGGTGGGCGGCAACCCCATCAAGGAAGAGCAAGACCTCATCGACCAGGTGGTGGCACTCGACGGTGACTACGAGTTTGTCACCTACATGTCGCTCACCTGCCAGAACTGCCCCACCGTCGTACAGGCGCTGAACACGATGGCGGTGCTGAACCCGCGCATCAAGCACACCGCCGTCGAGGGCTCCCTATTCCAGGATGAGGTGGCCGATCGCAACATCCTCGCGGTGCCGACGGTGTACCTCAACGGTGAAGAATTTGGGCAGGGCCGTATGGACATCGCGGACTTCGTCGCCAAGCTCGACGATGGCGCCGCCGACCGCGCAGCAGAGAAGCTCAACGAGCAGGAACCCTACGACGTGCTGGTCGTCGGCCAGGGCCCGGCGGGTGCTGCCGCCGCGATTTACACCGCTCGCAAGAACCTGCGCACCGGCATCATCGGCGAGCGCTTCGGCGGGCAGACCCTCGACACGATGTCGATCGAGAACTTCATCTCCGTCACCCACACCGAGGGCCCGAAGTTCGCAGCTGCGCTCGAACAACACGTCCGCGACTACCCCATCGACGTGCACAAGAGCCAGTCGGCCACCGCGCTCGTTCCGGCCACAGAAGCAGGCGGTTTCCACACCGTCCAGTTCGGTGACTCGGCCAGCCTGAAAGCTCGTCAGGTGGTTATCGCCACGGGCGCCCGCTGGCGTCTGATGGGCGTTCCCGGTGAAGAGGAGTACCGCAACAAGGGCGTCACCTTCTGCCCCCACTGCGACGGTCCCCTGTTCAAGGGCAAGCCCATCGCCGTCATCGGCGGCGGCAACTCCGGCATCGAGGCGGCCATCGACCTCGCGGGAGTCGTCGGACACGTGACGGTGCTGGAATTCATGGATCAGTGCCGTGCCGACGATGTCCTCATGGACAAGCTACGCTCACTGCCGAACGTCGACATCATCACCAACGCAGCCACCACCGAGGTCGTGGGCGACGGCAAGCAGGTCACCTCGCTGAAGTACACCGACCGCACCACGGACGAGGCCAAGGAGCTCAAGGTCTCCGGCGTGTTCGTACAGATCGGGCTCCTGCCCAACACCGAGTGGCTGCAGGGCTCACCCGTCGAGCTGAGCGACCGCAAGGAGATCGTCATCGACGATCGTGGCAAGACCTCCGTCGACGGCGTGTTCGCCGCGGGTGACTGCACCACGGTGCCGTATAAGCAGATCGTCGTTGCGCAGGGCGCGGGTGCTATCGCTGGTCTGTCTGCCTGGGAACATCAGGTCATGTAACGAAGCGGCGAGCGAATAGATCCGAGATGGTGTGAGGGTTGTTGCGGATATCCGCAACAACCC
>JAEZVO010000041.1 GCA_023443125.1 Actinomycetes bacterium | reverse complement strand
CAACAAACTCAAACAATGGCGCGGGATCGCGTTGCGCTCAGACAAGTACGCCCGAAACTACCACGCCGCGATCTGCCTGGCCGCCACCCTCGACTGGCTCCGAACAACCTTTAGCAACACGCCCTAGTTATAGATCGCGACGACAAAAAGATGCTGAACACGGCGACGGGCAGGCCCTGGGGCCAGAATGACCCAGGCACGTTGTGCACGGTTGATGCACAGATTCTACAGCTAGCCGGCGCTCAGCGCCCTGACGGCCTGTCTCGGCTGGCCGTGGCGAACGAGCGCCTCGCCGACGAGGATCACGTCGGCGCCTTCTTCGCGCACGCGGCGGGCGTCGTCGGGGGTGAAAATGCCGGATTCGGCGACGCGTACCACATCGTCGCCGATGTGGCTGGCGAGCCGACCGAAGTTGGCGAGGTCCACGTCGAGGGTTTTCAGGTTGCGGTTGTTGACGCCGACGAGCTCCGCTCCGGCAGCCAGCGCGCGGTCAGCTTCCTCGACGGTGTGCACTTCCACCAGTGGGGTGAGCTGCAGATCGCGGGCCAGTTGGAGGAAGCGCGCGAGCTCGGCGTCGGTGAGGGCTGCGACGATGAGGAGCACGAGGTCGGCGCCATGCACCCGCGCTTCGAGGAACTGGTACTCGTCGACCATGAAATCCTTGCGCAGCACGGGGATGTCCACGCGGGCTCGGACGGCGTCGAGGTCGTCGAGTGATCCACCGAACCGTCGTTGCTCGGTGAGCACGGAGATGGCCGACGCGCCGCCCACCTCGTACTCGTGTGCCAGCGCGGCAGGGTCGTCGATGGCAGCAAGCGCGCCCTTCGACGGCGACTTGCGCTTCACTTCCGCAATGACGCTCAGCCCGTCACCGCGAAACGCGGGCATAGGATTGCGCGTTGGTGGGCACGCCTCGAGCTGTTGCTCGAGCGTCGCGAGAGGGACGCGGCTCCGGCGTTCATCCATGTCGGCACGAACCCCGGCGATGATGGAGTCGAGGACGCTCACGGTTGGCCGAGGCCCATCGCCTTCATGACCAGCGTGACAAGGCCGGCGAGCAGCACCACGCCACCACCGATGATGACGACCACCCAGGAGGGGCCGAGCATGACTCCAATGAAGGCGACGATAAAACCGATCGCCGCCAGAACGCTGCCGGTCCAGGCCGCGGGGCTCTGACCATGGTGGTAGTAACGGGCTGTGCTCGCCATCCTCATCCCTTTCTTCGCTACGACCAGGACAATACCGCAACTGACACGGATGCGACGGCGCATGCACGCCGCCTACAGTGATCCCCGATGACTGACCCCTACAGCCTGCTCGCTCCTTGGTACGCGCAGCATGCCCGCGACCTGCCGTGGCGGCGCCCCAATTTTCCTGCCTGGGGCACGTTGGTGAGCGAAATCATGCTGCAACAGACGCAGGCAGCCAGGGTGGCCGTCGAGATCGATCGGTGGCTCACGAGGTGGCCGACGCCGGCTGCGCTAGCAGCCGCACCCACCGCGGACGTGCTGCGCGCGTGGGGGAACCTAGGCTATCCGCGCCGTGCACTGCGCCTGCAGCAGACTGCGCGGAAGATCGTCGAGCAGCACAACGGTGAGGTACCCGACGACGTAGAAGCCCTGCTCGCGTTGCCCGGCGTCGGTGATTACACCGCGCGCGCCGTCGCCGTCTTCCACTACCGTCAGCGCCATCCTGTCGTGGATACGAACGTCCGACGGGTGGTAGCTCGTTACGTGCACGGCCTGGCCAATCAGGCCGGTGCGAAGCGCAGCGACCTCACTGACGTGGAACGGCTGCTACCCGCCGATCCGGACGAGGCGGGGCTCGTCGACGCGGCGCTCATGGAGCTCGGCGCACTGGTGTGCACCAGCAAGTCGCCAGCTTGCGACGCGTGTCCGCTGCAGCTCCGGTGCGCCTGGATGCGGGCCGGCAAGCCGGACAATGCCCCAGCAGGGAGGCCCCGGCAGGCGAAGTTCGAGGGCAGCGACCGTCAGGCCCGTGGGAAAGTGTTGGGAGCGTTGCGGGCGGCCGACGGGCCGCTTGCAGAAGCCGACGTCGAGGCGCTGTGGCCCGATGCGGTGCAGCGCGAGCGCGCAGTGGCGTCACTCGTGGCCGACGGGCTCGTGGAAGCCACCCCGGAGGGGCTCAGTCTGCCGCGGTGATCTCCAAAAAGTGACCGTTATCCTCCACGTGCGGAAATTATCGGCGCATTCTGGGCGTTTTTTGCCGCGTGTGGAGGATAACGGTCGAATCGGACGCGGTCACCTCACCAGCGGGCCGATCTTGTACTGCTCGAGCGTGGTGTGTGGACGCTGTTCTTCGCCGTGTTTCTTGGTGAACTCGGCGGTGGCGTCGGTGCCGCAGATTCGACCGATCTTGCTGGGGCCACCTGGGTGGCGAGGCAGCCAGTCGCTCAAGTCGTAGGCATTCCCGGCCACGGCAACCCAGCAGTCGTCGGTGGAAGCGTGCTTGGACACTTCCAGCATGGTGACACCATCCGGGGCCGTCTGCGTGGGCTTACTCGGAGGGTTGACGACGTCCATCCAGGTGGCCTGGGCGCCGAGATGCCCGACGGTGACCGTAAGCGCCAACACTCCGAGGCCGAGGAACGACGAGATCATTCCCCCAAGCAACTTCATCCGGGCGGTTTGGTCTGATTTACCGGCGATGCGCACGTCGTGGCGTACCCACCACAGCCACCCGCCCCCGACTACGAGGAACAGCAACGACGCCCACACCAGCCAGCGCCCCAGCTCGGCGTGGGTGGTGGGTTCGCCCCCGACGTATGGCGCAAGCGCCTCGCCAGTCTGTTTCGCGACGATCGTAGAGACGAACCCCACCGCGAGTACGACGATGGTCGGCACCGCCATGCGACGGCGTGCCTTCGGCTGGGCGGTAAGGAAGATGATGCCCAGTGCGGCAAGCGGCAGCAGCACGACGGGAAGATGCACGATCAGAGGGTGCAGGGGAAGGCCGGCAAGAATAACCATGAGTGAAATCGTAGTGCTCACAGCGTCGGGTCTTCTCCTTTGTCTAGCTCCTCCCACAAGCTGCGTTGCTGCACCCGCGGAGGGCGCTGCGTGCGCCAGGTTGGCCCAACAATGACGAACAGCACGGATGCCACGAACAGCGCCACGAATGCGACCACGACCCACGGCTGCTCCATCACGGATACGACGATGCCCGTCACGCTAAGCAGCGCGAGCACGACTCCCAGCACGCGCAGCCCACGCCCGTGCAGCATGAGGCTGAGCCCAATTGCGGCGAGTCCTGCCCAGGCGACGCCACTCGTGGCCGTCGCGTCGAGGAAGTTGCCAGCGATCGCCGCGCCGCCCGCGCCTATCAGGCCGATGATCGTCGTCGATGCACGCGAAGTCAGCGCCACGACTCCGCCTTCTGGATCGCTGTGACGACGGCCCTGGCCTTGTGGGAGCACTCGGCGTCCTCGGCCGAGGGCACCGAGTCCTTGACGACGCCGGCGCCCGCCTGGACGTGAGCGATACCGTCGGCAATCACGGCGGTGCGAATCGCGATGGCGACCTCGGCGTTGCCGGCGAAGTCGAGGTAACCCACGACACCGCCATAGAGGCCCCGACGGGTGACCTCCAGCTGTTCGATGATCTCCATCGCCCGCACCTTGGGTGCGCCCGACAGCGTGCCTGCCGGGAAGCAGGCAAGCACGGCATCGAGGGCGCTGCAGTCTGGGCGAAGCTTCCCCGTCACCGCAGCTTCGAGATGCATGATGTGCGAGTAGCGATGCACCTCAAGCATCTCCTCCACGACGACGCTGCCGGGCTGGCAGATGCGCCCCAAGTCGTTGCGGCCGAGATCGACCAGCATGATGTGCTCTGCGCGTTCCTTCTCGTCTGCGACGAGTTCCTCGGCGAGTTGCCGGTCTTCGTGTGGGGTGGCCCCACGAGGGCGCGAGCCGGCGATGGGGCGCGTGGTGGCGACACCGTCGCGCACCTGCACCAGCGCCTCGGGAGATGCCCCGACGATCGAGAACTCGTCGAGATTGAGGTAGTACATGTAGGGGCTGGGGTTGGTGGTGCGCAGCGCGCGGTACACGTCGAAGGGGTGCGCGTTGGTGGGGATGTCGAAGCGTTGCGAGGCAACGATCTGGAACGCTTCCCCCGCCGCGATTTCTTCCTGCGCTTGCCGCACAATGGCCTCGAACTCGGCGCTGGTGCGCTGGCGTCGAATGTCAGGTTCGGCTGGCTCGGTGGGCGTCGCGGTGAGCGGGCGTCGGGCATCACACACCCGGGCACGCATCTCGTCGATGGCTTGCACGGCGCGCTCGTAGGCTTGGTCGACGCGTTCCGGTGAGCCGTCCCAGTTAATGGCGTTGGCGATGAGCCAGAGTTCGCCTTGTTGGTGGTCGAGGATGGCGACTTCGCTGGTGAGCAGGAACAGCAGCTCAGGCAGGTTGAGGTCGTCGACGGTGTGCTCCGGCAAGCGTTCGAGGTGGCGGACGATGTCGTAGCCGAGGAACCCGACGAGGCCTGCCTGGAAGGGCGGCAGGTCGGGGTCTGGCTCCGTCGCGAGTTCCTGCAACGCGTCGCGCAACAACGTCAGCGGGCTGCCATGGTCGTCGAGACCGGCGATGTCGCGCCCGCTCCAGTGGGCCTCGCCGGCGCGGGAGGTGAGCGTCGCCTCAGAGCGCACTCCAACGATCGACCACCGCCCCTGCGCTCCGGCTTCCGCGGATTCGAGCAGGAAGGTGCCCGCGCGGTCGCGGCAGAGTTGGTCAAACAGGGCGACGGGGGTCAGGTCGTCGGCCACGAGTTTTTGCCACACGGGGATGACGCGACGATGGCTCGCCCTGGCGCGGAATTCATCGAGGGTGATCATGCTTGCACCTCCAAGGGGTTCGAGAAGCAAGTGCGGGTGCCGGTGTGGCAGGCGGCGCCCACTTGGTTGACCTTCATGAGGATGGTGTCGCCGTCGCAATCGAGCCACAGCGACACGACCTCTTGGGTGTGCCCGGAGGTCTCGCCTTTGACCCAGAGTTCCTGGCGACTGCGCGACCAGTAGGTGGCGCGCCCGGTGGTTTGGGTGAGGTGCAAGGCTTCTTCGTTCATCCAGGCCATCATGAGCACGTCGCCGTTGGTGGCGTCTTGCGCGATGACGGGGATGAGCCCGTCTTTGTTGAAGGTGATCTCCGGCATACCCCCATTCAACCGCAGGTAGACTGCAACTATGACTTTTGCCCGCCGTCAACGTCGTCAATTGCTCGATGTCATGCGTACCGCTGGCCCGCTTGCCCCCACGGCCTGCGAGGGCTGGCTGGTGCAAGACCTCGCTGCGCATCTGTGGGTACGAGAGCATCGCCCGTCTGCGTTGCCAGGCATCGGCGTGTCGCGCTTCGCAGCACACACAGATCGGTTGCAGATGGAGGGGCTGCACCGGCTGGGCTTCGAGGGGCTGCTCGAGAAGCTCGAGCGGCCTGGCTGGGTGATGCGTCTCGTCGATCCGCTCGTGAACGGCGCTGAGTTCTACATCCACCTCGAAGACGTGCTGCGCCCGCGCGGTGAGCGTGCGGAGCTGAGCAGTGGCGACCAGGAGTATCTGCGCAAGATTGCGCTGCTGCTGGCACGCAAGGCGCAGCTAGGTAAGCCTTACCGCCTGGTGGTGACTCCCACCGACGGGCACACCAAGTCGTTTGGGAGCGGCGAGCAGGTGGTCTACGTCGAGGGCGCCCCCAACGAGCTACTCCTCCACTTCAGCGGCCGCGATGCCGACGTCGTCATTACCGCCGACGACGAACCCTCCTACCGGGCTTCGATCGCTGGACTGTAGTTGCTGCATCTCGATTACGCGGGCTGCGCCGCCCCCGGTGATTGAGTAGCCCGCGCAGCGGGCGTATCGAAATCCGGGGACGCTTCGCCTTTCCCGGGTGGTTGAGAAACCACACCCCGATGATTTCGATACGCGCCCTACGGGCGCTACTCAATCATCGAATCTGGCACAACTCGACGGTCGGGCCTGTCCGGTGGTTGAGTAGCGAGCGCTCGGCACCCGGTGGTTGAGTAGCGAGCGCTCGGCACCCGGTGGTTGAGTAGCGAGCGAAGCTCGCGTATCGAAACCCCGCCCTGCATCTCGATACGGCCCTTCGGGCCTACTCGATGGTCGGGTGGGGCGGAGTGAGGCCTACTCGACGGTCGGGGGAAGAGTCCGTCTGCTGCGACCGATGGTTGAGCAGCGGATGCGAGGCCCCGGTGGTTGAGTAGCGAGCGCTCGGCACCCGGTGGTTGAGTAGCCGCCGCAGGCGGCGTATCGAAACCACACCCCGATGATTTCGATACGCGCCCTACGGGCGCTACTCAATCATCGACTCAAGGCTACGTGAGCTTCTCCAGGATGAGCTCACGCACCTTGGCGGCGTCCGCCTGGCCGCGCATCGCCTTCATCACCTGGCCGATGAGCGCGCCGGCAGCCTGCACCTTGCCGCCGCGGATCTTGTCGGCGACGTCGGGGTTGGCGGCGATGGCATCGTCAACGGCGGCAGCGAGCGCGCCCTCGTCGGATACGACGCCAAGCCCGCGGGCATCCACCACTTCAGCCGGTTCGCCCTCGCCGGCGATGACGCCGTCGATGACCTGGCGAGCCAGTTTGTCGTTGATCTTACCTTCGTCGACGAGCTCCTGGACCGCCGCGACCTGCGCGGGCGTGATGCCGACGGCCTCGAGCTCCACCCCAGCTTCGTTGGCACGTCGTGCCAGCTCCGACACCCACCACTTTCGTGCCGCGGCGGGCGTCGCACCGGCCGCCACCGTGGCGTCGACGAGGTCGAGCGCTCCGGCGCCGACAATGCCGGCGAAGTCGATATCGGAGAAACCCCACGCCTCTTGCAATCGAGCGCGGCGCTGGGCGGGCGGCTCGGGAAGCGTGGCGCGCAGCTCCTCGATCCACTCCGGGCTAGCGGCCACGGGAAGCAGATCCGGTTCGGCGAAGTAACGGTAATCGTCGGCGTCAGACTTGGGCCTACCCGAGCTAGTGGTGCCGGACGATTCGTCGAAGTGCCGCGTCTCCTGGAACACGCTCTCGCCGGCCTCGAGCACGTCGGCTTGCCGCTCGATCTCGGAGCGGATTGCGCGCTCGATGGAGCGCAGCGAGTTCACGTTCTTCGTCTCGGTGCGGGTGCCGAGCTCGTCGGAGCCCTTCCGAGCGATAGAAACGTTGGCGTCACACCTAAGTGAGCCCTGTTCCATGCGTGCATCCGAGATGCCAAGCGCCTTCACCATCTCCCTGAGGTACGCGACGTAGGCGCGCGCCACCGCGGGCGCGTGTTCGCCGGCGCCCAGGATC
The DNA here is from genome assembly GCA_023443125.1 of Actinomycetes bacterium. Taxonomy (GTDB): domain Bacteria; phylum Actinomycetota; class Actinomycetes; order Propionibacteriales; family Propionibacteriaceae; genus Arachnia. The sequence goes on along the minus strand of JAEZVO010000041.1, from coordinate 14,402 downwards.
GGGCGGGTAACGATCTCGATGAGCGGCACACCGGCTCGGTTGTAGTCGAGCAGCGAGTATTCCGACCCTTGGAGGCGTCCCGTCGAGCCCTGGTGCGTGGACTTGCCGGCGTCCTCCTCCATGTGGGCGCGCTCAATTTCGACGCGGAACGTCTTCCCCTCAACCTCGACGTCCACCCAGCCGTCGTGGCAGATGGGTTCGTCGTATTGGCTGGTCTGGAAGTTCTTCGTCATGTCCGGGTAGAAGTAGTTCTTCCGGGCCATGCGGCTGTACGGGGCGATCTGGCAGTTGAGCGCCAGCCCCAGCCTAATCGCGGACTCGACGGCCTTTCCGTTGATGCCGGGCAGGGAGCCGGGAAGCCCCAGGCACACCGGGCAGGTGTTGGTGTTGGGCTCGGCGCCAAAGGCGTTGGCGCAGCCGCAGAACATCTTCGTCTTGGTGTTCAGCTCGACGTGCACCTCGAGGCCAACGGCCGGATCGAAGAGCTCAAGTGCAGAATCGAAATCCATCTCATGCGCCTTTCGTCTCGAGCTGCGGTGCCTGGTCGAGCAGTGGACCGCCCCAACGCTGCTGCAGCGCCTGCTCCAGCGCGCCGCCCACCTGGTACAGACGGGCATCTGCCCCTACCGGTGCGATCACCTGGATGCCGACGGGGAGCCCGTCGGCGAGACCAATCGGGAACGACGCCGACGCGTTGCCGGCGAGGTTCGACGGTGTGGTGCACAGGTCGGACATGTACATCGCGATCGGGTCCGCCGTCTTCTCTCCGAGCTTAAACGCGACGGAGGTGGTCGTCGGGGAAATCAGCACGTCGCAGTGCTCGAACGCCGCCTCGAAATCCTTGATGATCAGCGTGCGCACCTTCTGCGCCTGGCCGTAAAACTGGTCTGCGTACCCGGCCGACAGCGCGTACGTGCCAATGATGATGCGCCGCTTCGCCTCCTTGCCGAACCCTTCCTCGCGGCTGAGGCTCATCACTTCCTCAGCCGAGTGGGTGCCGTCGTCGCCAGCGCGCAGGCCGTAACGCATACCGTCGAAGCGAGCCAGGTTGCTCGACAGCTCGGAGGGCTGAATGAGGTAGTAGGCCGCCATAGCGTAGTCGAACTTCGGGCACGACACAGTGGTTACCGACGCGCCCAGTTCCTGCAGCAGCGCGACGGCCTCGTCGAACCTGGCCTGCACACCCTCTTGGAACCCCTCGCCGGTGAACTGCTCGACGATGCCCACGCGCAGACCCTCCAGCGACGTGGAACGTGCCGCGTCGGCGAGCCCGTCCGTGCTGAGATCGAGGCTGGTGGCGTCCATCTCGTCGAGGCCGCCGATGATCTCTTGCAGCAGCGCGGCATCCTCCGCGGTGTTCGCGCAGGGGCCGGGCTGGTCGAGCGACGATGCCATCGCCACGACCCCGTAGCGGGAGACGCCACCATACGTGGGTTTGATACCGACGGTGCCCGTCACCGCCGCAGGCTGCCGGATGGAGCCGCCGGTATCTGAGCCAAGCGCGAGCGGCACGAGCCGCGCAGCCACCGCAGCCGACGAGCCGCCGCCCGAACCGCCAGGGATGCGGTCGGTATCCCAGGGGTTGCGGCTCGGCCCGAACGCGGAGGTTTCCGTCGATGAGCCCATCGCGAACTCGTCCATGTTGGTTTTGCCGACGATCACCAGGCCGGCGTTGCGTACGCGCTGCACCACCGTCGCGTCGTAGGGCGGGGTCCACCCTTCCAACATGCGCGAGCCGCAGGTGGTGGGCATGTCGGTGGTGCAGAAGTTGTCCTTCACAGCGATGGGCACACCCGCGAGCGGGCCGAGCTTTTCGCCTGCGGCGATGCGTGCGTCGATGTCGGCGGCAGCGGCGAGTGCGCCGTCGCGGTCGACGTGCAGAAAGGCGTTCAGCGTTGGGTTGAGCGCTTCAATGCGCTCCAGGAATGCGGTGGTGACTTCGACGGAGGTCACTTCCCCGCTCGCGATCATTCGGCCGAGCTCGGACGCAGTCTTGGTGGTCAGCATGCTCACTCCTCCCCCAGGATCGCCGGCACGCGGAAGCGCCCGTCTTCAGCGGCAGGCGCACCGCTCAGCGCCTGCTCAGGCGTCAGGCTCGGGCGCACAACGTCGTCGCGGAAGATGTTGGTGCGTGGCACGGCGTGCGTGGTGACCTCGACATGGTCGCCGGAGACTTCGCCCACCTTCGCCATGGATTCCAAGATCAGGTCGATTTCGGGTGCGAGCTCCGCGCATTCCTCTGCGCTCAGTTTCAACCTCGCGAGCCCTGCGAGCCGAGCGATGTCGTCGGGTGTCACAGCCACGTCGATTCTCCTTTCGCTGCCAACTCGGCCCATCTTAGGGGCTTCACGACGGCCGGGGCACGCCTCACTGGCCGGTGAGCATCAGGTAGAACATCCGCCCCAAGAAGAACACGCCCACGGCGATCGCGACGGTGACGATGGGCACCAGGATGCGCACGGTGCGCTTGAACTTCGTCGTGTGCACCCAGCGCGGGCCTTTCCCGAACGCGGGGTGGGCGCGCAGCGGCGCGTCGCCGCTTAAGTCCAGGTCGGAGAAGATCGCCATGGATGCGAGTCTAACGGGCGCAGGCGAGCACGCGTATCGCTCAGGCGCGGTCTTGGTCGAGCAGCTCTCCAGCCCGACGCAGCGCATTCAGCTGCCACATCACGTCACTGGGGTTCCATCCGGCGAGCCCACACGACGGGGCGAGGGTGAGCCAGTCGCCGACCCCCAGCTCTCGGGTGACACGCTTCGCCGCACGAACCAGCTCGTCCACTGGCTGGCGTGTGCGCCGGGCTGCATCGACGACGCCGAGCACCACGGCGTTGCCAGCGTCGACCCACTGCCCGAGCGCATCAATATCGACGAGAGCCGCGTCGGCGTAGATGGTTGTGAAGCCGGCGCTGGTGGCTACATCGAGCCATTCCCCTGGCGCGCAGCAGTGCAAGATGGCGTCGTGGAACGGTTTCAGCGCCTCCGCGAGTTGCGGCGTGTCGACGCTGCGGTGCTTGGAGAACCCCGACGCGGTCGGCACTCGGCCGTAGCGTACAGCGACGAGCGCGGGTTCGTCGATCTGCCAGCGCACGTCCACGTCCGGCAGGCGTCGTCGCAGTTCAGACGCGAGCCGCCGCGTACCCTCCTGCAACGCCTGGGCGACGTCCCGCCTGGCGCCGTAGTCGGCGAGCAGCCGGTCTCCCCTCGGGCGCTCCACGGTCGACGCGAGCGTCCACGGCCCGGTGATCGCCGCCTTGAGCACGCCGTCGAAGGCCTGCAACAGCTCCTCCGCGTCGTCGAGGTCGCGACGCCACAGCGCACGAGCTTTGCGGTGGGCGGCGTCGGAGTGGTTCGTCAGTCGCCAGCCGGCGGGTTGGAGGTCGAAATGCAGGTCGTCGATCAGCCCCAGCGCGCGCCCGATCATCTGCGACTCCGCGCCGCGCGCGGGCAGCTCAGGCAGGGGCGTGAGTTCGGGCAGCGCCTCGGCCATTGCTCTGACGGCGCCGCGGAAATCGTCGCCGGGCAGCGAGCCCGCAGCGGTGATCATCATGGGTCGGTGCTCGCGATCACAGCGCTGCCAACGACACGGTCGCCGTCGTAGGCGACGACGGTCTGGCCAGGGGCGACGCCACGTGCGGGGGCGTCGAAGTCGACGTCGAGGCCGGATCGCGTGGGGCGGAACCACGCATCGACGGGGGTGCCATGCGCGCGGAATTGCGCCTGGCCGCGCCACGGCTCATCGACTGCGGCCAGTGTCCACGTCGGGCGAATGCAGTGCATGTGGCGCACCGCGAGCTCGTCCTTCCCGCCGACGACGACGGTGTTTGACGCCGGCTCGATGCGCAGCACGTACCGGGGGTTGCCGTCGGCGGCAGGCACCCGCAGGTCGAGCCCCTTGCGCTGGCCGACGGTGTAGCGATGATGGCCCTGATGTTCGCCCAGCACGGCACCGTCGGCGTCGACGATGGGCCCAGCCTCGTCGCCCAGATGGCGCGACAGGAAGCCTTGCGTGTCGCCGTCGGGGATGAAACAGATGTCGTGGCTGTCTGGTTTCTTCGCCACGCCGAGCCCGAGCGCCGCCGCTTCCTCCCGCACGACGGGCTTCTCGACGTCATTCAGGGGAAAGATGCAGTGCGCGAGCTGCTCCTGGTTCAGCATGCCGAGCACATAGCTCTGGTCTTTTGCCTGGTCAGCGGCGCGATGCAGCGTGACGCGACCCTCCGCATCGCGCTCCAGTCGCGCGTAATGCCCGGTGGCGACCGCGTCGAAGCCGAGGAGAATGGCGCGGTCCAAGAGCGCAGCGAACTTGATCTTCTCGTTGCAGCGCAGGCAGGGGTTGGGAGTGCGTCCAGCTTGGTACTCTGCGACGAAATCCTCCACCACGTCGCGGTGGAACTCCTCGGCGAAATCCCAGACGTAGAACCCGATGTCCAGCTTGTCTGCCACGCGCCGGGCGTCATGCGAATCCTCGAGCGAACAGCAACCACGCGCCCCGGATCGGTAGCTTTCGGGGTTCTTGCTGAGCGCGAGGTGTACGCCGGTCACCTCGTGGCCGGCCTCCACCATGCGCGCCGCCGCCACTGCGGAATCGACGCCGCCGCTCATCGCTGCTAGTACCCGCATGCTCACTCCTTCCGGCGCACCACTGTACGCGACGTCAGAAGGCCAGCTGCGCAAGCTGCAGGCAACGGCGCAGCTCATCGCACAGTAGATCCACCTCGGCGGCGGTGGTGCTCCATCCCAGCGAGAACCGCAGGGTCGACGCCGCCTCATCCTCGGTGCGACCCATGGCCATGAGCACCTTCGACGGCTGGTGCACGCCCGCGCGGCAAGCGCTCCCCACCGACGCCTGCACCCCACGCTGGTCGAGCAAAAAGAGCAGGTCGCCGGCCCTGATCTGTGGGAACGTGGCGTTCACGATGTGTGGCGCGTGCGGCGCCTGGGTCGTGTTGACCGTCGCACCGAGCGTTTCGAGCGTGTCGATGATCTGCCCCTGGAACGTGTGCAGCCTCGCCGCTTCTTCGTCGAGTTGTTCGACGGCCACCCGCGCCGCCGCCGCAAAGGACGCTGCCAGCGCCACCATGGCGGTGCCCGAGCGAACCCCTCGCTCCTGCCCACCGCCGAGGCCAAGGGGCGTCGGCTGAATGCTGCGACGGGCGATGAGCGCCCCAATCCCCACCGGACCGCCGAGCTTGTGCGCCGACAGGCTCATCATGTCGACGCCCATCTGGGCGAAGTCCAGCGGCACGTGCCCGAGTGCCTGCACCGCGTCGGTGTGCATCCAGGCGCCGTGTTTGAAAGCCAGCCTGCGCACGGCGTCGACGGGCTGCTCGATGCCTGTTTCGTTGTTGACCATCATCACCGACACCACGCCGACGTGCTTGTCGATCAGCGCCTCGGCCGCCCCGACGTCGACCACGCCTGCCTCAGTAACCGGAATGGCTTCGGCGCCGCGCTCGCTGGCCCCCAGCACTGCGTCGTGCTCGATAGCGGATACGACGCAGCGCTCGCGCCCGCTGGTGCGCCATCCGCCGAGCACGGCCATGGAATCAGCCTCCGAACCACCGGAGGTAAAGATCACCTCCGCAGGTTGGCAACCCACCACCTGCGCCAGCTGCTCTCGGGCCTCCTCCAACGCCGCCCGGGCCCGCTGCCCGGCGCGATGCAGAGCCGACGGGTTTCCCACCACGTCGAGGTGTTCGTTCAGCGCCGCGATGGCTTCTGGACGCATCGGCGATGTGGCGGCGTGATCCATGTACGCGGTGCCCACGGTGAACCTCCGATGGAGAGCCTTGTGCAGTTCGTTCTTCCACCATGAGTCTGGCAGAATCGCCAAGTTGTCAGCACATCATCCCGGAGGTTTCATGTCCGACGTCCAGGCCGAAGCTCCACTCGGGCCACGGTTCGTCGCAGGCGGCGTCGAGTTTTCGCTGTGGGCACCTGCGGCCACCCAGGTCGAGCTGCTGCTCGTCACGAATCGCCCACAGCCCACGCTGTTCGCCATGCAGCGCGAGGCCGACGGGATCTGGCGCCTGCTCGTGCCCGGCGTCACCGCCGGACAGCTGTACGGCTTCCGCGTCGACGGGCCTTGGGCGCCCGAGCAGGGCCAGCGCTTCAACCGCAACAAGGTGCTGCTCGACCCGTATGCGCGCGCCATCAGCGGCGGCGTCGACTTCCGCGCAGACATCCGTGCATTCCGTGATGATGCGCCCCATCTCATAGATGAGAATGATTCGCTGGGCTCCGTGCCGTTGGGCGTAGTCGTCGCAGACACACCACCGCCCACACCCATTGCCCGCCGCAAACCCTTGGCGGAGTCGGTGATCTACGAGATGCACCTGCGCGGCTTCACGAAGCTGCACCCGTTCGTGCCCGACCACCTTCGCGGGTCCTATCTCGGCCTGGCGTATCCCGACGTGGTGGACTACCTCGTCGACCTCGGGGTGACCGCTGTCGAGCTGCTGCCCGTGCAGCATTTCGTCTCTGAGCCATTTGTCGCGCTCAAGGGGCTTCGCAACTATTGGGGCTACAACACGATTGGCTTTTTCGCCCCGCACGCGATGTACAAGGCACACGGCCTTGCCGGCTCGCAGGTCGACCACTTCAAACAGATGGTCTCGACCCTGCACGAGGCAGGCATCGAGGTGCTGCTCGATGTGGTGTACAACCACACCGCAGAAGGCGGCGTCGACGGGCCTAGCCTGTCGTTTCGAGGCCTCGCGCAGCAGGATTACTACCGCATGGACCGCGGCCACCACAGCGACTACGACGTCACCGGTTGCGGCAATTCCCTCGACACCTCGCATCCTATGGTGCGACGGCTCATTCAGGATTCGCTGCGCTATTGGGTGCACGAGATGGGGATTGACGGCTTCCGTTTCGACCTCGCCACCACGCTATTCCGCGACGAGAACCACCACGTCACGCACGAGCACCCCATGCGGGCATTGCTCGACGACGACCCGCAGCTCGCCGACGTCAAACTCATCGCCGAACCATGGGATATCGGCCCGTTCGGCTACCAAGTGGGGAATTTCGGCAACCGGTGGGCGGAGTGGAACGACCGGTTCCGCGACGAGACCCGCGATTTCTGGCGCGGCCACGCGGGTGGTGTGAGCGGCTTCGCTACCAGACTGGCGGGTTCCGCCGACATCTTCGACCGCCCCGGCCGAAGCCCCGAGAGCAGCATCAATTTCGTCACCGCCCACGACGGGTTCACGGCCCGCGACGTGGTCAGCTACGACGTCAAACACAACCAGGCTAACGGTGAAAGCAACCGTGACGGATCCGACAACAACCGCTCCTGGAATCACGGTGTGGAAGGCGAAACCGACGACGCCGCCATCAACGCGCTGCGCCGCCGTCAGGTACTCAACCTCATGGCCACGCAGCTGCTCGCCGTCGGCACGCCCATGCTGCTTGCAGGCGACGAGTTCGGCCGCACCCAGCAGGGCAACAACAATGCCTACTGCCAGGACTCTCCCTTGTCATGGGTGGACTGGGATATCTCCGACGAGTGGCGCGCCAACCAGCAGCGCATCCGCAGCCTGATTCATCTCCGCGCGGCCAACCCGCTGCTGCGGCGCCGTAATTATTGCTACCACGAGGAGATCGTCGATGCCGATGGCGTGGGGCTCGACCGCATCGATCTCACGTGGGTCGACCACGACGGCACGCTCATGAGCCCGGGTGCCTGGAACGATGCGTCGCGCAAGCATCTGGGCATGTACGTCTCCGACGCCACCGACGCCTTCCTCATCTGGTTCAACGCCGACGTGAACGCGGTCGAGGCCACCATGCCCGCCATCGAGATGGGGCGCACGTTCGAATGCCTGTGGAGCAGCGCCGACGCTGGGGAGCTCCCGTCGGAGCCCGTCCATGCTGGCGGCGATTACACGGTGCCGGCGCGATCTGTCACGGTCTTGCGTGCGGAGGTCGCGGCTACCGCGGCGGAGCTCGCTCGTTGGCGCGAGGAAGCAGACGAGGGTTCTGGGCAAGCGTGAATGCTCGGCAGACGGCTGCTTCGCCAGGTAGGCTGAGCAGCGTGAATGTCCACAAGCGCCTCAATCGTACGCCCGGCGGCTTCGGCCGCATTCCCGTCACCGGGGTCTCCCCCGTCATTGAAAACGGGGCCTATCCCGTCAAGGCCGTCGTCCATGAACGGATCCGCATCACCGCGAACGTGTTCCGGGAAGGCCACGACGCCGTCGCCGCGTCCGTCATCCTCACTTCTCCGACGGGGCGTCAGCGTCGCGTCGACATGCAGCAGATCGAGCCGATGGGCTTGGACATCTGGGAGGCCCACGTTCGCATGGCCGAGGAAGGTGAGTGGACCTACCGCGTCGAAGGCTGGTCTGACCCCTGGACCACCTGGGTGCATCACGCCACGAAGAAGCTACCGGTGGGCGTCGACGTCGAGCTGGTGCACATGGAGGGCAATGCGCTGCTCACGCGCGCTGCTGAGCATGCGGAGCGCCTTGGTGTCGAGGGAGCTTCTCAGCTGCTGCGCGGCACGGCAGCGTCGATGGCCGACCCCGAGGCAACCGCGACGGAGATCGTCGAGCTGGTCACGGCGCGCCCTGTGCAGCGTGCGATGGCACGGTTCGGTCCTCGTGAACTGATCTCCCCCACCCAGGAGTTCCCCATCCGTGTGGAGCGACGGCGGGCGCTGTACTCGTCGTGGTACGAATTCTTCCCCCGCTCGCAGGGCGCGTGGCAGGACGAGGACGGCCACTGGCATTCGGGCACGCTGGATGCGTCCCACGAGCGGCTCGAGGCAGCCGCAGCGATGGGCTTCCACGTCGTATATCTGCCGCCTATTCACCCCATCGGTGAGGCGTTCAGGAAGGGGAAGAACAACTCTCTCGACGCCAACGAGGAAGACCCGGGCTCGCCGTGGGCGATTGGATCGCCTGACGGTGGCCACGATGCGATCCACCCGGATTTGGGCGATTTCGAGGCGTTCGATCGGTTTATGGCCCGGGCGAAAGAGCTCAATCTGGAAGTTGCGATGGATTTCGCGTTGCAGGCTTCCCCCGATCACCCGTGGGTGACGGGGCATCCGGAGTGGTTTACGACGCGCATGGATGGCACGATCGCCTACGCGGAAAACCCGCCGAAGAAGTACCAAGACATCTACCCCATCAACTTCGATAACGACCCGGTGGGCATTTACCACGAGGCGCTCAGGATTCTGCGCTTCTGGATCGATAAGGGTGTCACCATTTTCCGTGTCGATAACCCGCACACCAAGCCGATCGATTTCTGGGATTGGCTCTTGAGCGAGATCTATGCGACGAATCCCGAGGTGATTTTCCTGGCTGAAGCCTTCACTCGCCCGCAGATGATGACCACGCTCGGCAAGGTGGGCTACCAGCAGTCGTACACATACTTCACTTGGCGTAACACCAAGCAGGAACTCACCGAGTACCTGACGGAGCTTTCGACGGACATGGCCGCCTACTACCGGCCGAACTTCTTCGTCAACACTCCCGATATCAACCCGTTCTTCCTGCAATCCGGTAATCCGGCTGCTTTCTCGATTCGCGCGATTCTCGCCGCGACGACGTCGCCGTCGTGGGGTGTGTACTCCGGGTTCGAGCTTTTCGAGCACGAGGCGAATGCGCCTGGTCGAGAAGAATATCTGGATTCAGAAAAATACGAGTACCGTCCCCGCGATTTCCAGATGCAGCCGAACTTGAATGTGCTTATTGGGCGGCTCAACGAGATTCGGGAAAACCACCCCGCGCTCCAGCAGTTGCGTGATATTCATTTCCACGATGTGCCCCATGACGACATCATCGCGTTCTCGAAGGTGGATGACCGCGACATTGTGCTCACCGTGTGTTCGCTGAACCCCGACCACGACGTCGTCTCCGAGCTGCATCTCGATTTCGATGCCCTGGGCCTCGACCCCGAGCTTCCTGTGCAGGTCACCGACGAGCTCTCCGGCGAATCGTTCACCTGGGGCGCATCGAACTTCGTGAAGCTGTACCCGTCGCAGCCTGCGCACATCCTGAAGGTGACGCAGTGAAACTTGCGCATGCGCTGTGGGAGCTCACGGCCAACGCCCGCTGGTTCGGCGGGCGCGGCCGCAACGGCAAGCTCACTAGGGTGCGCTCACTCGACCCGGTAGGCGACGTGCAGTCGCTGCTGCTCGAGGTGGCATACCCCGCCAGCGAGGCTGAGACGTACCACGTGCCTGTGCTGCATTCGAAGCTGCCGGGCCTGGCCGAGGCCGTCGACGACGGGCTCAGCCTCTGGCCGCCGTTCGAAGCGAGCGACGGCGGGTTCACGTTGATCGACGATCTCCCCCGCCCCAGCGCGGCAAGGCGTTTTAAGGGCGAGCAGTCCAACACCAACGTGTTCTTCGACAACGCCACCATGTTGAAGGTGCTGCGACGTGTAGAGCCCGGCGGGGGCATCGAGGCGGAGCTGCTCGGCGCCCTGCGCGGTTCCGGGGTGGCCCCCGAGCTGCACGGCACGTGGGCGCACGATGATCTCGCCCTGGGCGTCCTCGTGGAAGCGCTGCAGGATCCCGAGGACGCCTACGACGTCGCCTGCGATGCCGCCCGATCCGGCCGCGAGTTCTCGTCGGAGGCCCACAGCCTGGGCAAAGACCTGGCGACGGTGCACGCGTTGTTGCGCAGCCACTTGGCTACGGGCGTCGCCGACTCCGCGGCGAAGGCCGACGCGTTCCGTGAGCGGTTCGATGCGGCGGTGCGTGAGCTGCCTGCGCTGGAGGAGTTCCGCGCCGGGGTGCAGCGCGTCTACGACCGCGTCGGCGCGGCGCGCATTGAGACGCAGCGCGTGCACGGTGACTGCCATCTCGGCCAAGTCCTGCGCAGCCTTGGCCAGTGGAAATACGTCGATTTCGAGGGCGAGCCTATGAAATCCCTCGAGGAGCGCCGAGAACTCGATACGCCGCTGCGTGACGTCGCCGGAATGCTGCGCTCGTTTGCCTACGCGCGCGCGGCCGGGGATGCGTCGTCGCAGTGGCTCGACGCCTGCCGCGAGGCGTTCCTCGACGGCTACGGCGTGCGCACTGATCCAGTGCTGGACGCCTATGAGCTCGATAAGGCGGTGTACGAGGCGCTGTATGAAGCCCGCTTCCGCCCGCACCTTGCCGACGTGCCCATCGCCGCCATCCGCACCCTCACGAGCGCGTAACGCGCCCCGTCGCAGCCCTTTCATCGCGTTATCTCCCGCGCCGGGCACACGCAACCTGTGCGGCTCTGTCCCGGAACAAGTGTCACTTGCCTAGCCGCGACGAGACGTCGTAGAGAGGCAGGTGACACATGATCCGCTCAGTTGCCGCACAGGTTGCAGGTGCCTGACGGAGGAAACCCACACCCGACGAGTAACCGCACGCGGGCGACTGGATGACGGTACATTGGGGGCCAGACACCGATCTTCGAGGAGAAGACATGGCACACGACAAGTTCGGCGGACTCACGGGTTGGGATTTCGAGGGGTTCCACAACGGCGGCGATACGGAGATCTGGAAGCGTCTCGGATCGAAGATTGTCACCATCGACGACGATGAGCGCGGGCCGGTCACTGGCGTGCGGTTCGCCGTCTGGGCACCGAACGCGCGTCGCGTCCTCGTCACCGGCCCGTTCAATTACTGGGAGGGCGACGATATGGAGCTCATCCCTGGCTCTGGCGTGTGGGGTCTGTTCATCGAGGGGCTCGGCGAAGAGACCCTGTACAAGTACAAGATCGAAGACCAGCACGGCAACTGGCACGAGAAGGCCGACCCCGTCGCGAAGTTCTCGGAGCAGGCGCCCGCCAACGCGTCGATCGTCTACGAATCGAAGTACGTCTGGTCCGACGACGAATGGATGGCCAAGCGCCGCGAGGCCAAGCCGCACGCCGAACCGATGAGCATCTACGAGGTGCACCTGGGCGGGTGGCGTCGCGGCAAGTCGTACCTCCAGCTGGCCGAGGAACTCGTCGAATATGTGAAGTGGCAGGGCTACACCCACGTCGAATTCATGCCGCTGGCCGAGCACCCCTTCGCCCCCAGCTGGGGCTATCAGGTCACCGGATACTTCTCCCCCACGTCGCGCTTCGGCAAACCAGACGACCTGCGCTACCTCATCGATCGCCTCCATCAGGCCGGCATCGGCGTCATCATGGACTGGGTGCCTGGCCACTTCCCCAAGGACGCCTTCGGGCTCGGCCGATTCGATGGCACCGCCCTGTACGAGCACGCCGACCCCCGCCAGGGCGAGCACAAAGACTGGGGCACGTACATCTTCAACTACGGGCGCAACGAGGTGAAGAGTTTCCTCGTCTCCAATGCGCTCTACTGGGCCCAGGAGTTCCACATCGACGGGCTCCGCGTCGACGCCGTGGCCTCCATGCTGTACCTCGACTACTCCCGCAACGACGGCGAATGGGTGCCTAACCAGTACGGCGGCAGGGAGAACCTCGAAGCCATCGACTTCCTCCGCTACGTCAACACGCACCTCTACGAGCGCGAGCCCGGCATTTGCATGATCGCAGAAGAGTCGACGAGCTTCCCCGGCGTCACGAAGCCCGTCGATGCCGGCGGTCTGGGGTTCGGGCTCAAATGGAACATGGGCTGGATGAACGACACCCTGCGCTACCTGGAGCTCGATCCGGTCTACCGCCAGTACGAGCACAACCTGCTGACCTTCGCGATGGTCTACGCGTACTCGGAGAACTTCGTGCTGCCGATCAGCCATGACGAGGTCGTGCACGGCAAGGGCTCGATGATCAATAAGGTGCCCCAAGACGACTGGCGCAAGTTCGCGACACTGCGCGCCTACTACTCGTTCATGTGGAGCTTCCCCGGCAAGCAGCTCATCTTCATGGGTTGCGAGTTCGGTCAGCGTCCTGAGTTCAACGAGGCCGTGAGCCTCGAGTGGTGGGTCTCCGACATGTGGGGTCACGGCGGCCTCCAGCGCCTGTTCCGCGATCTCAACACCATCTACCGCGAGCACAGCGCCTTGTGGGAGCTCGATAACGATCCTGCCGGGTTCACGTGGATCAATGCCGACGACAACAACCACAACACGCTCAGCTGGGTACGTCAGGACGCGGAGGGCAACCACGTCGCGTGTATCACCAACTTCTCGCCGGAGCCACTCGTCGACTACGAGATCGGCCTGCCCGCTGGTGGCGATTGGAAGGAAATCCTCAACACCGACTCCCCCGTCTACGACGGCTCGGGCCAGTTCGGCAACCTCGGCGAAGTGCACGCCAAAGACGAACCGTGGAGCCACTTCCCCGCACGCGCTAACGTCACGATCCCTCCGCTCGGCTCCATCTGGCTTGAGCGCAGCGCGCGCTGATGTCGTTGGAGTTTCGTGTCTCCGTCTCGCTCGCGGGCGACGGCACCGGCAAACTGTCGTGGTCTGAACAGGTCGTCGACGTCGAGGTGCTGCAAAAGGGCATCAGCCTCGCTGCCGACGACGCCATCCTCGGTCACGACCTGCGCCGGCTCACCGTCGAAATCCCAGCCACCGACGCCCCCGCCCGCGTTGCGCTCCACCAGGCCGGGTTTCGTCGGGAGGGCAGGCTCCGCGAGGCCGTACGCACCGCCGATGGAAGCTTCGTCGACGTACTCGTCTACGCCCGCCTCGCCACCGACGTCGTGTACGGCCCCGTCGGTTTCTCGTCGGTGATGAACTCGGTGCTGCCCGAGAAGCGTGTGATCGGGCATGCGCTGTGCACGAATCCCGACGGTGAGGTGCTCCTGCTGGAAACCAACTACAAGTCCGACTGGGAGCTACCCGGCGGCGTGATCGAGCCCGGCGAGCCGCCGAGGCTTGGCGCCGAACGGGAGATTTTGGAAGAGCTTGGCGTCGTCGTGGAGCTCGGGCAGCCCGCACTGGTGGATTGGATGCCCCCGTACCTCGGCTGGTCGGACGCCATCGAATTCCTCTGGCGCGTGCCGCCTTTCGACGCCGACGTGGCGCGCCAGCTGCAGCCCTCCGACGCGGAGCTCAAGGCCCTTCACTGGGTGCACCCCGACGAGGTGCCTCAGCACGTCACGGAGCTCTCTGCCCGACGTATCGCCAAGCTGCTCGCCGGCGAGAGCGGATACACCGAAGCCGGACGCTAGCGCAGCAGCCGCACGCCCAGCCGAGTAGCCCCGACCTGAGCACGCCGAAGGCGGCGGCACACGTCGAACATGCACCGCCGCCTCGCGTTGACCTGCTATTGGTCAGTCCTTGGCATCCCTGGGCGAGGAGCCGGCAACGAGGGACCCTCCGGAGCCGGAGTTCCTGGCGACGGATCACCAGGATCGTCCGGGTCTACCGGATTCGGCACGGGACCACCGCGTTCTGGTTGCGGCTTCACGACCACGTCGAACGTCGCCTTGAACGTCTTCCCGTCCTTCGTCCACGTGACCGTCAGGGTCTGGGTGCCGG